>JASHQI010000306.1 GCA_030037645.1 Xanthobacteraceae bacterium | reverse complement strand
ATCGCTCGGTCTGGTACACGTCGCTGCGCGCCGACAACCAGCACCGCCTCGCCGGCCGCCACGGCCGGCCGCCGATGACGTTCGATCTGGTCGGCGCCATGATCGACCATCCGCTCGACGACGATTTCTGGCGCGTCCGATCGCCCTATTGGCGGCTCGACAAGATCAAGTGTCCGGTCCTGTCGATCGGCCATTGGGGCAAAATGGGCCTGCATTTGCGTGGCAACATCCTCGGCTATGAACAGGTCAAAGCGCCGAAGAAGCTCGTCGTCACCGGTGCGCGCAACACCTTCGAAGCGCACCGCATGTTCGACCAGGTCGAATTTCACCAAAAGGAATTGCTGCCGTTTTACGATCTGCATCTCAAAGGCGCCAACAACGGCTTCATGGACGCCGAACCGGTCAAGCTCTTCGTGCGCGGCGCTAATCTCTGGCGCGGCGACGAGGAATGGCCGCCCAAGCGCGCGATGTCCGTTGCCTATTATCTGCGCAAGGGTCCGTCGGGCAGCGTCACCTCGCTCAACGATGGCGGCCTGTCGGCGGAACCGCCCGCGGCGAATGAACCGTCGACCAGCTACACCTATCCGGACTGGGAATGGGTCAACGGCGTTGCCGTCATCGGTCAAGACGGCCGCATCGACCCGGTGCGGCGTGTGCTCACCTTCGTCAGCGCGCCGCTTGAAGCCGATCTCGAAGTCACCGGGCCGATCGTGCTGAAGCTTTACGCCTCGTCGACTGCAATCGACACCCGGTTCATCGTCAAGCTGACCGATCAGCATCCGCAAAATGCGACATTGCGCGCCAACGGCGAGCAGCCGGCCTTTACGCCGGTGTCCAAGGGCTGGCTGAAGGCCTCGCATCGCGAGAAGGATGCGGCGCGCTCCACGTCCGAGCGGCCGTTCTACACCCACACCAATCCGCAGCCGCTCACGCCCGGCGAAATCTATCAGTTCGACATCGAAGTGCTGCCGATCTCATACGTGTTCAAAAAGAGTCACCGCATCCGGCTTGAGCTCGCCAATGGCGACTCGCCTTCGACCGACGGCGTCTTCTCGCACCCCTATCATCCGTCGCTCATGGGCACCGACACCATCCATCACGACGCCGCGCACGGTTCGTGCCTCATCCTGCCGGTGATCGCGACGCCCTGACGTCGTCATGAGTTCGCACGCGGTCTATTCGACCGAACCGCGTTCGCGAAGTCCCTTGATCTCGGCCGCGGAGAAGCCGAATTCCTGAAGCACTTCGTCGGTGTGCTCGGCGAATTCCGGCGTGCGCGTCGCGAGCCTGCTGCCGGTGCGGCTCAATGTGAACGGCTGACGCGGCAATCGCATCTCGTTGCCGTCGGTCGCGGTTAGCGTCTGGGTGAGCTTCATGTGCTTGGCTTGCGGATCGTTGTAGGCCTGCTCGATCGTGTAGATCGGGCCGCCTGGAACCTCGGCGGCTTCGAGCTTCGCCAGCAGCGTTGCACTGTCCATCTCCGCAATAATGTCGGCAATCGCGCCGTTGACCTCCTTGCGGCGTTTGCGGCGAACCTCACGCGTCGCGAATTCCGGATGATCGATCCACTCTTCGCGGCCGAGCGCCTTGCACAGCCGCGGCCACATCGAAGGAATCGGCGCTACGTTCACGTAACCGTCCTTGGTCTTGTATGCATTGGTCGGCACACCGCTTGGATGTTCGTTGCCGACCTGTTTCGGCACCACGCCGTCCACCAGATAGCGCGCCGCCTGCAGATCGAGCATGAAAGTCTGCGACTCGAGAAGCGACGTCTGCACCCACTGGCCCTCACCCGATTTGTGGCGCTCGAGCAGCGCGGTGAGAATGCCGGATGCCGCGAACAGGCCGGTGACGATGTCGGAAATCGGAATGCCGACCCGCATCGGGCCCCTGCCCGGTTCTCCGGTCACCGACATCAGGCCGCTCATGCCTTGCACGACCTGATCGACACCCGGCCGGTCCTTGTACGGGCCATCCTGGCCGAAGGCCGAGATGCTGGCGAGGATGATTCGTGCGTTTTTCGACTTCAACGTTTCGTAGTCGAAGCCAAGCCGCACCTTCACGTCGGGCCGAAAATTTTCCACCACAACGTCGGCCCGCTCGACCAGGCGATAAAGAATGGCGCGGCCTTCGTCGCTGCGCAGGTTGAGCGCGATGCCGCGCTTGTTGCGGTGCTTGTTCTGGAAGTCTGAATCGTGGCGCGCCGAAAAATCTTCCGGGTTGCCCGGCCGTTCGATGCGGACGACATTGGCACCCCAGTCGGCGAGCTGGCGCACG
This sequence comes from Xanthobacteraceae bacterium, assembly GCA_030037645.1. Lineage (GTDB taxonomy): Bacteria > Pseudomonadota > Alphaproteobacteria > Rhizobiales > Xanthobacteraceae > BOG-931. The sequence continues at coordinate 7,965 of JASHQI010000306.1, read as the reverse complement.
CAGACCGGACCGGCGCGGGCATGCGTCAGATCGAGGACGACGAGACCTTCGAGAGCGCGCGAAGCGGGCTTGTACATGGCCTGGGTCTCTATTGCGTGATGATCGCCCTGGCGCGGGCGACAAGATTCTTCGGCGTCGCCAGAATTCTTGCCACGGCGTCCTGGAGTTGCTGCCCGGATATCGGGCCGAACGCGATCTTCGCGGCCGTGGCAGCAGCGATAAAGGCTGGATCCTTCATCGTTGCGTCGAACGCTTCGCGCAAGGCCTTGACGCGATCCGCCGGCACGTTTGGCGCAGCAGCGAGCGGCTTGCCGAGCGCGTCGCCCGAGGTGACGAGCTGGATGACTTTGCGGTCGTCGTCGTTGCGCGCGAGATCTTCGACCGAGGGAACGTGCAGGTCCTGCGCCTTTGGTTCGGTCTGCACCAAAACATTGATTTTCTTGTCCTTGAGCCAATCCGGATTGAGCGACTTCCAGCTATCCCAGGAATTCGAGACCGCCTCGACCTCGCCGCGCTCCATCGCAACGACCATCGTGCCGTTGCCCTGATAGCCGGAAACGATCTTAAGCTTGGTGCCGATCAATTCGTTAAGCATGCGCGGGAAGATGTAGGTGGCTGCGCCGGGGTTGGAGGCGGCCACGAGCAGTTGCTGGTGACGGGCCTGCTCGATCGTCTGCACGCCGGCGGTGTGCCAGACGGCCAATGTCTGCGGACTGGTGCCGATCGTGCCGATCCAGAGAAACTTGTTGGCGTCGAATTCCGCGCCCTCGATGCCGACGGCCTGCGCGGCAACCATCGTGTCGGGAACCATGCCGATCGCGGTGCCGTCTTGCGGCGCGATGGAATACAGATAGTTGGCCATCTTCATGCCGCCGGCGCCGACGATGTTTTGCGGCACCAAAGTCGGGTTGCCGGGGATGTGCGCCTTCATGAAACGGGCCAAAAGCCGCGCCTCGAAATCGTAACCGCCGCCGACATTGACGCCGATATAGAGATTGATCGTCTTGCCCCGATAAAAGTCCGCCACCTGATCGGCGCGTGCATTGCCGGCGACGCTCGCCAGTCCGGCGAGCACCAGGACGCATAGGCGTCCGGCAGCAATCGTCGATCTCATGACGCGTCGAGGAAAGTGCATGTCTTGTCTTTCCGGGCCGCGTTTGTCCCTATCCGCCAATCGATGCCAAGTTAGTCGTGCGACGATTCATTGTCGAAGCTCGGACCCGTCAGCCAAACGTGAAGGCGTCGTGGTAGGCGCCCTGGACGCTGCCGCCGGGCACCGGGCCGCCGCCGGGTACATGCACCATGTTGCCGACCACCGCGCAGGTCGCGCCGTGCAGGCCGTGCCGCGGAATTGCCATCGGCGTAAGCGCCTCCCAAGTGTCGGTCTTCGGATCGTAGGCCTCGTTGGTGCCGAATACCCGCCCGGTCGCCTCGCCGCCGAACACGACGATCTTGCCGTTGATATGGACGCAGGACGGTCCGCTGCGCGCGGTCGGCAGCGGAGCGCGGAAGCTCCAGCTATCCGCCTGCGGATCGTAGACGGCGTTCAGCGAGGTGTTGAAATCGTACGAATCCATGCGGCCGGCAATGGCGTGGATTTTGCCATCGACCACGGCGACGCCCATGTGGTCGCGTTGACCGACGAAGGGCTGCGTGCCGGTCGAGCCGCGCATGCTGGCAAGGTCCGCGTATTTGTTGGTCGCCGGATCGTAAACCTCGTGCCATTCCACCGAACGCACGTCGCGGCCGCCGAGCAAATGGATTTTGCCGTCCAGCACGATCGCCGAAATGGCGCCGCGCGGGCGCGACAGTCCGGCGATCGGCGCCCACCGGTCGGTCGTGGTGTCATAGACGAAGCATTTGGAATGCGGGCAGCGGTTCTGCTCGACGAAGCCGCCGAAGGTATAAATTTTTGTTCCGATCGAAACGCCCGCGACGTGATTGCAAGGATGCGGGAACGGCGCCTTCAGCGACCACGATTTCGTCGCCGAGTCATAAACCTGATGAAAATCCTGATCGACCCGATGCTTCGCATAGCCGGCGATGACGTGAATTTTTCCACCGCAGCCGATGACGGCATGTTCGCCGGTCGGGATCGGCAGCCGCGGCTGCTCGATCCATTTGCCGGGATTTGCCGCCTTGGGCGCGACACTGGTCATGTAGCGCTGCTTCTCGACCGTCTGCGGGATTGTGGTGATGGATTTATCGTTCAAGCCGAGAAAAACCGGAAGCTCTTGTTCTGCCATGATGGACCTCAAATCTGTTTGCAAAGTTGGATTCCGCTCCGATCAAATCCGGGATGGTTTTTTGGATCACGCGGTCGTGTAACTCGGGACCGAGTCGCGCAATAATTTGCGCGTGAGCTCGATGCCCTCCCGCGCGACCTCAAGCGGCGGGCGCGCCCACATTTCCGGGTTCGGCGCCTCGTAGCTCAGATAGCCGGTGTATTTTTTCTCCGCCAGCAGGCCGAGCATCTCCCGCCATTTGATCACGCCCTTGCCTGGCGGCAGCCGGTCGGTCGGCCGCGCCACGCCGGTTACCGGATTGGGCGACAGATCGCTGTACTGGAAGCAGAAGATCTGCTCGGCCGGCACGCTCTCGAAGCCGCGGCCGCCGGCGCCGCTGCGCGTGAAGTGATAGGCGTCGATCAGGTAGCCGCAATTCACCCGGTTCGCGCCGGTGATCAGCTCGGTCAGGACGGCGAGCTTGTTGAGCACGGGATGCTGCGAATTGAATTCGATGGCCAGCCGCAAGCCGTATTCGGCGGCGATGTCGCCGGCTTCGCGCAGATATTTGATGGCGTCCGTGATCGGGCCGCTGACCTGTCCGGGGGCGCTCATCAGCATCTTGCAGTTCAGCGCGACCGCGTTCTCGCAACTCTCGCGAAACACCTTGAACAGCCGCTTACGTTCGTCGCCGGTGGCGAACAGCCAGCCATATTCAACGCCGAGCACGCCGACCGGAATGCCGCTGTTGCGGATGAGATCGAGCACTTGCGCATTGGTCATGCCGGCGTCAAAGCAACGCTTGAAGTCGGTACGGCGCAGCTCGACCGCGTCATAGCCGGCCTGACGCGCGGCATCGAGCGCGGCCTTGAGCGGCGTGGTGTCGACGGTCCACATATGCAACGCCAGCCGTCCAAACCTTTCCCTCATGCCCAAAATGCTCCGTTATGATGATGATCTGCCGCCGGCGAGGACAGGCGATCCGTGCCGGGACAATTCAGCCGTTATTTGCCTTGATATACTGCAATAAATCAATGAGGCCGGGACCGTCAGTGACAATACGCCTGGACCGATCCTTGGCATGGGCAGAAATGCCATGGAGACGCACGACTTGATCGGCGGTCTCTCAAGGAGAATTGCATGGACTTTGAACTGCCCGAAGATATCCGGCTGCTGCGCGAAACCGTGCGCAAATTCGTCGATCGCGAACTTATTCCGATCGAGATGCACTCTATCGAGGGCGCCGATCTCAAGCCGGAGATCAAAACTGCGCTCGAAGCCAAGGCGCGCGCGCTCGGGCTCTGGCAGCTCGACACGCCGGCCGAATTCGGCGGCCAGGGTCTTTCGCTGCTCGCGCTCGCGGTGGTGTGGGAAGAGGTGCACCGCTCGATCGCGCTGCCCAACCGCGGCGACGGCGTTTTTGGGCCGTCGCCGCGGCCGATCCTGTTGCGGCTGCCGGAGAAGATGAAGCAGCGCTACCTCTATCCGCTGCTGCGCGGCGAAAAGTCCGCGGCCTTCGCCCAGACCGAGCCGGAAGCCGGCAGCGATCCCGGCCGCATGAAGACGCGCGCCGTGCGCCACGGCGACCACTACGTCATCAACGGCTACAAGCAATTCATCTCGCACGCCAAGGGCGCCGATTTCCTTCAGCTCGTCGCCTCGACCGATCCTGAGAAGGGCTCGCGCGGCGGGCTTTCGGTGTTCATCGTCGACATGGATTCGCCCGGCGTCTCGATCGTGCGCGAGACCCGCCACATGATGGGCGACGTGACCTATGAGATCGCGCTGACTGACGTGAAAGTGCCGGTCGAACACCTGGTCGGCGAGGAAGGCCAGGGCATGCGCGAAGCGCAATCATGGATTTCGCGTAATCGCGTCCATCAGGCGACCCACGGGCTCGGCGTCACCCAACGCTGCCTGGAGATGATCGGCAAATATGCGCAAAACCGCGTCACCTTCGGCGAACCGCTCGCCAAGCGCCAGGCCGTGCAATTTGCGATGGCAGATCTCTACACGCGTTACCAGACCGGGCAGTTACTGGTGCACCGCACCGCCTGGAAAGTCGACAAGGGCATCGCCAGCCGCCACGACGCCTACATGGCGAAGATCTATTGCACCGAGCTCGGTTTCGAAGCGGCCGACCGCTGCATGCAATTTCATGGCGCCATGGGATTGTCGACCGAGCTGCCGATCGAAACCATGTGGCGGCGCTCGCGCAGCTATCTCATCACCGGCGGACCGGCCGAAATCATGCGCGCTACCCTCGCCCGCGAAGTGTTCAAGCTCTATCAGTGATTGCTCTGGCCGTGGCTGAATACGCTCCACTGCTTCGCCAAAATCCCTGGAAGTTGGAATCGTCCCGATGAACATCGACCTCAAAGGCAAGCTCGTCCTGATCACTGGCGCCTCGAAGGGCATCGGCCTGGTCATTGCCGACACGCTGGCAGCCGAAGGCTGCAACCTGCATCTCGCCGCGCGCGACGAAACGGCGCTGCGACAAGCGGCGGAACGGCTGACCAAACTACACGGCATCACGGCGACGGTGCATCGCCGCGACCTGTCGCAACAATCCGAGGTCGAAGCGCTCGGGCAAGCCTGCAAGCACGTCGATATCCTGATCAATAATGCCGGCGATATTCCGCCCGGCACACTGGCCGAGATCGACGCCAAGACCTGGCGAGAAAGCTGGGCCGTGAAAGTGTTCGGCTATATCGATCTGACGCGCATCATCTATCCGCAGATGTGTGCCCGAGGCAGCGGAGTCATCGTCAATATCGTCGGCAGCGCCGCCCGCAATCCGAACCATCGTTACATCGCCGGCTGCAGCGCAAACATCGCGCTCAACATGTTCACGCAATGCCTTGGCGGCGAAAGCATGCGCCACGGCGTGCGCGTCGTTGCCGTCAATCCGGGGCCGACGGTGCCCGGCCGCCACCTGCCGCACGTCAAGGCCCGCGCCAAACGACTGTTCGGCGATGAAAACCGCTGGCCTGAATTGCATGCAAAGTTTCCCGCCAAACGTGCCGGCAAGGCCGAGGAGGTCGCCGAGCTGGTGGCGTTCCTCGCTTCCGACCGCGCCGGCTTTATCAGCGGCACCGCGATCGATATCGACGGCGGACTGGCCGTGTTCCGGGCCGATGCTTAGAGCGAGCCTTGAGCGGTCGCGCCGCGCCCGATGATCGGCAAGGTGATGACGAACAATTCGGCGCGCTCGTCGCTCTCAAGCCTGAATGCCTCGCCAGCCGCGACCTGGAATGCGCTGTGCGCGTACCAGGGCCCGTCATGAGCGCGGCCGCGCCCGCCGACGGCAAAGGCAAGGACCATGGCGTCCGGCTCGCCCAGCACGATTTGCCCGCCCGGTTCTATGCGCAGCACGTCGAGGCGGGTGCCGCGCTCGGTGAAGCTGCCCAGAAATCTGCGGCTCACTTTGCCGCTCCCGCCTTGGCGAACCCACGCGAACGACGCGGTGCGGATCAGGATCGCCTCATCGTAGCGCTGCGGCGGATACACGATCGGCCGGCCGAACACGTACTCCCAGATCGCCTCGTAGGAATCTCGCGAATCCGATTGGCCGTGGAAGCGAAATCGGCCGCCGCCGAAACTGCCGAGCTTTTCCAGGTCATCGTGACCCCGGCGTAATTGCGCCGAGCTCATGTACCCTAGTCCGCTGGCGCCGCCGCCTTGCAGCACCAAAGTAAGGCGCGGCGAGGCGATATCCTGCTGCGGCCCATAAGGCGTGCCTTCCGGGAAGAAGCCGACATCGCCCTGATGCAGGGTCTTGCCGGGCGCGATGTTGGCCGAGCCTTCGACGCAAAAGCGAACCTGGTCGAAATTGTGCCGGTGCAGGGGGCTGCGATAATCGCCGGTATTGCGCGACAAGACCCAGCGAAAATTGTTGGGATCGCCCTCCTCGCCCTTGAAAAGAGTCTTGAATGCCAGGCTGCCTTCGCGATGCCTCTCCTCGCGCTCCGACCACGGGAGGTCTCTGCCGTGGACGACTTGCATCGCCTCCTCCATCGAATCCGGACCCATGTCACATCGCGGGCAGGACGGCGCGCGAAAGGTAGAGGAAAAGCGATGCTCCCAACAGCCCGATGAGCGCCGCAAGCGCCAGGTCGAAGCGCTCGCCGGGGCTCGGCACTGCTTCCTCACTTTCGATTTGCTTTGCGATTCCGGCGAAGCGGATGCCGGCTATTATGATCATCACCACGCCGATGCCGATGAACGCCAGGCCAGCAGCGTTGGCAAACTTCTGGCCGTGCGGCGCAAGCTGTTGCGACGCCATCTGCGGCGCGGCAATTTGGAGAAACACGTCGAATCGCTCGATGACAAAACCAAAGGCCATGACCGCGATCGCGGTGCGGACCCAGGCGAGGAACGTTCGCTCGTTGGCGGCGTGGTCACTGTAGCGCTTGATCATGGAGACTGCCCCGACATTGGCCTTCCCATACTATAGCGCGCCCATGGCGGTTCAGCGCAGCCGCGGCAACGCGAGCGCTTGCCGAATAGGCCGTAAACGGGCAGGCTGCCAATGCATGCGCGATGGAACTTGCGCGCATTGGGGGGAGTGAAACCTATGGCGGAACCCGCACAGGCGAATCCGAGCCGCGGCCGTTGGTACGTCCTGCTGTTGATCAGCGTGATGTACCTCATCACCTATCTTGACCGCGTCAACATTTCGACGGCGGCGCCGCAGATCAGCAAGGAATTCGGATTCGACAAGGTCACCATGGGCTTCATCTTCAGCGCCTTTGTGTGGGCCTATGCGGTATTTCAGGTTCCGGGCGGCTGGCTGAGCGACCGCTACGGCGCGCGCCGCGTGTTGGGCGGCGTCGTCACTTACTGGTCGATCATGACCGCCGCCACCGGCGCAGCCTTCAGCGGCCTTTCCTTCATCATCGTCCGATTCCTGTTCGGGATCGGTGAAGCCGGCGCCTTTCCGGGCGCGACGCGCGCCATGCAGCTCTGGTATCCGCAGCCCGAGCGCGGCCTGGTGCAAGGAGTGACGCACAGCGCCAGCCGGTTCGGCGCGGCAATCGCGCCGCCGATCGTGGTGCTGATCATGACTCACCTAGGCTGGCGCTCGGTGTTCTTCATCTGCGGTGGCATCGGCGTGATCTGGTCGTTGTGGTGGGGCTTGACCTACCGCAACCTGCCGGAAGAGCACGGCTTGGTGAACAAGGCGGAACTCGAACGCATCCGCGGCCTCGACGACAAGGGCCAGATCAAACCGCCGCCGATCGAGAAGCAGACCAACGTGCCGTGGGGAACGTTGGTGCGATCTCCCAATATGTGGGCGATCATGTGCGCCTATTTTACCTATGTTTATTGCCTGTGGATTTTCTTGAGCTGGCTGCCGTCCTATCTGATCGAGGCGCGGCACTTCACGCTCCTCAAAGTGGGATTGTACGCGTCGCTGCCGCTGTGGGCGGGCGTTGTGGGCGACACAGTAGGCGGCCTTGCGACTGATTGGCTGCTGAAGGCCACGGGCAGCGCCCGGATTGGTCGGCGTGTCGTGGCGATCGTCGGCCTGTTGGGCTGCGCCGTTTGCATCGTGCCGGCGGCACTTACCGCAGATGCCTACACGGCCGTCTATTGCCTGACCGCCTCGATGTTCTTTCTGGAATTTACCATCGGCCCCTCATGGGCGGTGCCGATGGACACCGGCGGCAAATATTCCGGCACTGTGTCCGGAATGATGAATATGGCCGGCAACATCGGCGGCGCGCTTTCGCCCATC
>JASHQI010000305.1 GCA_030037645.1 Xanthobacteraceae bacterium | reverse complement strand
CCCGGCGATGCGGTCAGGCTTGAGCGCGCCGAGCGCCGCGGTCAAGGCGTCGATTCCGCTCAGATGCGCGCCGTCGACGCCGGCTTTGGCGACGATCCCGGGCCGATTGTCGATGAGCAGCGCGATGTCGCGGCGCTGCACGGCGGCGGCTACGGTCTTGGCGCGGTTGATCAGCGTGCGCTCGTCGGCGTCTTTCAGCCGCAGCAAAACGGCCGCGATGTCGCCGCCGCCCAAGGCGGCATCGAGCGCGCTTAGGAACGGTGCCGGATCGGCGAGGGCGGGGGTGATCAGATAGAGGTGCTGGCGAGGTCGCGCAAACATAGCCGTCACCCTGAGGTGCGAGCCATAAGCGCGTCTACGCGCGTCTGCGACGCGCTATGGCGAGCCTCGAAGGGCGACGGCGCAGACACCATGGCTAGCATCCTTCGAGGCCCGCGCTGCGCGCGGGCACCTCAGGATGACGGTTTTGGCCTGCCGGCACGGCGACGCGCGCGCAACTTGATCTCAAACCAATCACCCTTGATCAGCGCCTCTTTCTTAGCACGACTCCAACCTTTGAGCTGGCGCTCTACCGCAATTGCGTCCGTGATCCGATCAAAATGCTCGGACCAAACCAATCGAATCGGCCGTCGCGTAAATGTGTAGCCGCGGTAAGCACCCGTCTCGTGCTCCGACACGCGCTTCCAAAGATCGTCGGCCGTTGCGATTCCGACATAATAAGATTGGTCCGCGCATTTGAGCATGTAAACGAATGCCGCCATGTCATCGCAAGCGCCCCTTCCGCCGCCCTTCGGGCGGTTTCACTTCCGCGCCATCGCGGGGCAGGATGCAACTACGCCGCCTTGCGTTCGAGGTCGGCCTTCCATTTTCCGAGCGCGGCGAGGCCGTTCATCATGGCGCGGTGGCCGAAGGCGCGTTGCGCGGCGGCGACGTTCTCGGACTTGCCCGACCAGACCATTTGCGGCGCGTGCTGCAGCGCGCGGCCATAAGAGAATGTCACCCGCCACGGCAGCGGCCCCATCTTGTTCATGGCGTCGAGATGCGCGGTGGCCTCCTCGTCGGACTGGCCGCCGGACAAGAATGCGATACCGGGCACCGCCGCCGGCACGCAGGCCTTGAGCACGCGCAGGGTCCTGTCCGCCACCTCGTCGACCGACGCGCGCTTGGCCGACTTCTTGCCGGGCACCGCCATGTTCGGCTTGAGCACGATGCCTTCGAGCGCAACGCGGTTGAGGAACAGGGCCTGAAACGTTTCCTTCAGCACCCAGGTGGTGACTTCGACGCAACGGTCGATGTCGTGACCGCCGTCCATCAACACTTCCGGCTCGACGATCGGCACCAGCGCTTCGTCCTGGCACAACGCGGCGTAGCGCGCCAGCGCATGGGCGTTGGCGTTGACGCAGGTGTAGCTCGGCACGACGTGCGGCTGCCCGATGTCGATCACGGCGCGCCACTTGGCGAATTTGGCGCCGAGGCCGCGATATTCGGCAAGGCGTGTGCGCAAGCCGTCGAGGCCCTCGGTGACCACCTCGCCCGGACAGGACGGCAGCGGCGCGGTGCCTTTGTCGACCTTGATGCCGGGCAGCGAGCCCGCCCTCTCGAGCAACTTGACCAGCGGCGTGCCGTCCCTGGCATTTTGCCTGATCGTCTCGTCGTAAAGAATGACGCCGGAAATATTTTTCGACATCGCCTCGGTCGAGCGGAACAACATTTCGCGATAATCGCGCCGCGTGTCGGCGGTCGACTCCACGCCGATCGAATCGAAGCGCTTCTTGATGGTGCCGGTCGATTCGTCGGCGGCGAGGATGCCCCGACCGGGAGCGACCATTGCTTCCGCGACCTTGTTCAATTCGGCGAGATTCATCTTAAAACCTCCTCCAAATCCGGCGCCGGCGGTCCGGCAGATTCGCCACTTTACATTAGAGCCATTTCGGTTTTGATGGAATCAAAACCGGGCTCTGGCATTTTGATTGAGCATGATCTTTTCCGAAAACCGGTTACCACTTTTCGGGATCATGCTCTCACGACTTGCGCCCGGCGGCGGGGGAGACCATCAGCACCCGCACGCCCGGCAGCGTCTTTCCTTCCAAGGATTCGAGAAAGGCGCCGCCCGCGGTCGAGACATGGCTCAAGCGATCCGTCACCGAGGCGACGTTCAGTGCCGCCACAGTGTCGCCGCCGCCCGCAAAACTGACAAGTCGGCCGGCCGTTGTGAGTTCCGCCACCGCGTCGGCCACTTCGATCGTGCCGTTATCGAACGGCTTGACCTCAAAGGCGCCGAACGGGCCGTTCCAGACCAGCGTCTTGGCGCGGCCGAGCACCGCTATGACGCGCGCGATGGTGCGCGGCCCGATGTCGAGGATCATGTCGGCTGAGCCGACCTCGTCGACCGACACGACGCGGGTCGGCACATGGGCGGCGAGCTTTTGCGCGACGACGGCGTCCACCGGAAGCACGATCTCGCGATGAAGCGACTGGGCCTTGGCGAGAATATCGCGCGCTTGGCCGATGAGATCGTTCTCGCACAACGACTTGCCGATCTTCTTGCCCTGCGCCGCCAGGAACGTATTCGCCATGCCGCCGCCGATGATCAGCGTCTCGACTTTCTGCAACAGGTGGCCGAGCAGCTCAAGCTTGGTCGATATTTTGGCGCCACCGACGATCGCCGCCACCGGATGCTTGGGCGTTTCGAAAGCCTTTTCGAGCGCGTCAAGCTCGGCCTTCATGGCGCGTCCGGCATAGGCGGTGAGCTTGGACGCGGTGACGATGGCGCTGATCGAGGCGTGCTCGCGGTGGGCGGCCGAGAAAGCTTCCTCGACGAACATGTCGCCCAGCGCGGCGAGCTTTTTGGCGAACGCTTTGTCGTTCTTTTCTTCGCCGGGATGAAACCGCGTATTTTCCAGACACAGGATGTCGCCGTTCTTCATCGCCGCGACCGCCGCCTCCGCCTTCGGGCCGACGCAATCCTCGGCGAACGCCACCGGTCGTTTCACGATCCGGGCGACTTCGGCGGCCACCGGCCGCAGCGAATCCTTCGGGTTGGGTTTTTTGGGACGGTTCAGATGCGACAGCAGGATGACCTTGCCGCCTTTGCCGGAAATCTCGGTGAGAGTCGGCGCAATTTCCGCGATGCGAGTGGAATCCGCGACCTTGCCGTCGTGCATCGGCACGTTGAGATCGACGCGCACCAGCACGCGTTTACCTTTGACGTCGGCGTCGTCGAGGGTCCGATAGGACTTCATAAATGCACGCTGGCGCAAAAGCGACGTGGACGATCAGCCGAGCTTGCCCATCGCCACCGCGGTGTCGACCATGCGATTGGAGAAGCCCCACTCATTGTCATACCACGACATCACACGCACCAGCGTGCCGTCGACCACCTTGGTCTGGTCCATGTGGAAAACACTGGAATGCGGGTCGTGGTTGAAGTCGCTCGAGACGTTGGGCGCGTCGGTGTAGCCGAGGATGCCCTTGAGCCGTTGCTCGGCGGCGCGCTTCACCGCGGTATTGATCTCGTCCTTTGAGGTTGCGCGCTTGGCGACGAACTTGAAGTCGATCACCGAGACGTTGGGCGTCGGCACACGGATGGAGACGCCGTCAAGTCGCCCGGCCAATTCGGGCAGGACAAGGCCGACCGCTTTGGCGGCGCCGGTGGAGGTCGGAATGATGTTTGTGGCCGCGGCGCGCGCCCGGTACAGGTCCTTGTGCACCTGATCGAGCGAGGGTTGGTCGTTGGTGTAGGAGTGCACCGTGGTCATGAAACCCTTGTCGATGCCCACCGCATCGTTGAGCACCTTGGCGACCGGAGCGAGACAATTGGTCGTGCAGGACGCGTTGGAGACGACGGTGTGCGCCTTGGCGAGCTTGTCGTGGTTGACGCCATAGACCACGGTGAGGTCGACACCGTCGGCCGGGGCGGAGAC
>JASHQI010000304.1 GCA_030037645.1 Xanthobacteraceae bacterium | reverse complement strand
CGCGCGAATTCACAAGTATTGTCAATGGCTTTTGGCCATCATGCGGGTTGCCGATGGGCCGGACGCCACCTCAAGCCTGCGCCGTCTTGAGACGGGCGAGCTCGCCTTCCGTCCGATTGATGTTTTCAAACAATCTCGCCGTGGCCAGACGCAGGAAGTAGAAGCCGAACGTGGGGTTCTGGTAATAAAGCTGCTCGACCTGCTCGTATGTGATCGACAGGGCGTCGCCATCCTCGATGCATTCGAGCGTTGCCGTGCGCCGATTGTCCGGCGCCAGCATCGCCAGCTCGCCGACAACCTGGCCGGCTGCAAGCTCGATTCCGAGCTCGAGCAGCAGATACCGTCCACTCACGGTGCAGAACATCTCGCTTGCCGGTTCGCCCTTGGCGAACAGGATGTCGCCCTTCTTGAAGTGGCGGCCGGTCATGAACGGCTTGAGCCAATCCATCGAGGTATTGCCGCGGATCGATTCGCGCACGTTTCTGATCAAGACGATCATCTGATGGAGGCGATAGGCATTCAGCGGCAAGGTTATGCCCTGCAAAATCAGCAGAATATAGGTATGCGTCACCACGTATGAGATGATCAGAAAGCAATTGGCGACAATAGAGAGGATGCGCAGCGGGACCATTGTCTTCGACGAGGCGGTCGCCACGATGAAAAGTGCGGCAAGGCCGTTAAAAAACTCATTCCAATGCATCAAGTGCATGATGACCCTCCACCGCCCGGTTGCATCGACCGTGGTCATGCAGCTCGGAATTCAGATGTCAGATTCGTTCGACCACTCTTTCCGAAAAAGCGCCGACCCAGATCGATTCGGGGCCTGTCTTCGTCGGAATCACGCCCGATGACCGGTGCATACAACATCAACCGTTGTTTTGGCAGGTCCCAGGCCGGCCACCCCGCCTACAATTTTGGCTGGCCGATCGAGACCCGACAGCGTAATTTAGTGCGGTGCATGGGGTCGACTGCGCCCCCAGCCTTTTGTGAGGCACGCGTGATTTTACAGGGCGCAATGACGAGGCTTGCGCATCATAGCGCACCGCTCCGCCGCTTCGGTGCCTCATTGCTTGCTCGTTTCATCGTTCTCGTCGCCGGCCTGTTCGCGATGACGGCATTCACGATGCCGAACCTGGCGACGTCATACGGCGGTTGGCTCACCGCATGCTTGTGGTGCTGTCTTGCATACTTTGCGGTGGAAAGCGCCGTCAAAGCCCGCATCGCATTCCAGACCGGAAATACGACGAGATACTTGTTGTCCACGTCCGGCATTGTGGACCTCTTCGGCATATTTCCCGTTCCGATTGCGCTCGCATGCGGCGTGTCCCAGCCGACGGCCTGGCTTTTGGCCTCGCTGTGGATTCTCAAGCTGGCGCAGAATTCGCCTGGCTTCGCCCAGCTTTCACGCGTGTTCGTGCTCGAGGCCAAGGCTCTTGCGAGCGTGTTGGCGCTGTTCCTCATCGTCCTTTTTCTCGCTTCGGCCGCCATGTACCTGCTGGAGCGGGATCAGCAGCCTGAATCGTTTGGCACTCTGCCCGACGCGCTGTGGTGGGCGGTCGTCACGCTGACGACGACCGGGTACGGCGATAAGATTCCGCTGTCTTATCTCGGCCGCCTGCTCAGCGCCTTCGTCATGATTTGCGGCATTGCCACGTTCGGGTTGTGGACCGGTATCCTGGCCAGTGGTTTTGCCGCCGAGAGCCGGCGCCGCAATTTCATCCAGACTTGGGACCTTGTGAGCAAGGTGCCATTTTTCCAAACGCTCGACCCGTCGGCGATCGCCGAAATCACCCACATGCTCCGGCGGCTGGAAGTGCCGGCGAATACTCCGATCATTCGCCGCGGCAAGGACGGCGATTGCATGTATTTCATTGCCAACGGGGAGGTGGAAGTGGAGGTCAAACCAAGGCCGGTTTACCTCGGCACCGGGGCATTCTTCGGCGAACTCGCTCTGCTTGGCGATGCCGTTCGTACCGCCAATGTATTCACCACGCAATCGTCGACATTGCTCATCCTCGACCTTGCCGATTTCCGCACCTTTATGGCGCATCATCCCGAGCTGGCGCGCGTCATCGACGCCGAAGGCAAGCGCCGCGTGAGCGAGAACCAGCGTCTGCGCGAGTTGCAACGACAAGTCGGCGCCTCGCCGTCGTAGCCGTCAACCAAAGTCCGGATCGACGATGAGGCTGGAGGCTTCGCCGCGTCCGCCGATCAGAGCCGGCGCGCCGACCAGCACCGTTTGGCCGTCGATGGAAACAGCGGCTTGTACCGAGACGAGCGCGCCGGGCGGCGGCGGAGTTGATCCGTCAACACGCGAGCCCATCAGCGCGTCGAGCGGCTGCGTTGTTCGGCAGCCCTCGATCAGCCAGGAGCGAAAGCCTGAAAAACCGCAATCGCCCGGCAATGGCGCGACCGCTTGAGCAAGCCGCGACGCCGCTTCCCGCGCAACCGCCGTTGCGCCGAATGTGCGCACCAGTCGAACCCATGTTCCCTTATAGGCAAGGGTGGCACGCAGGGCGAAGCTTTTGCCCAGCGACCGTTCGCCTTCAACGCGCATAAAACGCGCCTCGCGATCGAGGTCGGTAGCCGCAGCGAGGTAAATTTCCTCCGCGCCGAGACTGCGTGCCTCCGCCTCGACGCTGGCGACGATTGCGCCGAGCGTGTCGCCGGCCGCAACGCCAAGCGCGCAACGGCCGATGGCGGCGGCCCTGGCCGCAAGCGCAATCTCGGCCGGATCGGCCTTGGCGCGAAGCTTTGAAAACAGCGCACTGGCATCGCTCAACCGCAGTCCGGGTCCACCCTCGCGCAAATCCTCGGCAATGCCTGAAGGCAGACCCTCGAAATCGACGATGCCGACGGCAGCGTCGGCCCGCGCCGTGGCGATCCGTTGCGCCGCCTTGAGGCCGATGCGCGGCGTGTGCAAAACCTCGCCGACGCGGCTGGTGCGCTCGATCCAGGCTTTGACGCGAAAGCTCAGCGCCACGACCAGGACGGGCGCGCCCGCGCGCGGCACCACCAACAGCCCTTCCGACCAATAGGGAACGAAACCGGTGAGCCAGGACACCCCGGCGGGGCGCGTATTGTTGGTATAGATGACGAGCGCATCGAACTGCGCCTCGCCCATCGCCGCACCGAGACGATCGAGCCGCGCTTGCAACACCGCGTCGGGCAATTCCACCAAAGAGCGAGCGATTAGGCCGCGGCGCATGTTCGACTCTTTCCCTTAGAACATGATCCCGAAAAAGCCTGCCCTCGGACTTGATCCGAGGGTGGAAACCGGTTTTCGGAGAAGATCATGCTTAAACAGAATGCCAGAGTCCGGTTTTGAGTCCATCAAAACCGAAAGGGCTCTAGGCAGCAACTTCAAACAACTCGCGCGGCGTCCTGCACAGCACTTCGCAGCCGCGATCGGTCACGACCAGAGCGTCGCCGAGTACGATGTAGCCGGCGTCCGGATGATAAGTGTTGGGATGCACGATCAACGCCATGCCCGACTCCAGCACGGTATTCACGTCTTCCAGGATATGCGGCTTGGAATCGGCGAACAGGCCCATGCCGTGGCCGCGCACGCGCGTCCATTGGCTGGTGGTGTATTCGCCAAGACCATGTTTGCGAAATACGTCGTTTTCGGCGCGCGCCACATCGGCCGCGCGCGCTCCCGGCCGCACTGCGGCGATACCCGCTTCCAATGCTTCGACGTACACGTCGAAGGCGCGGCGCTGGCTCGCGCTGGCCTTGCCGACCACGAGCGTGCGGCAAATCTGGGCGAAATAGCCTTCGACGGCGGGCGTAAGCTCCGTCGTAACGAGGTCGCCCGCGGCGATCCGGCGCTCCGAAGGAGGCGTCATGCCAAACACGTCTTTGCCGCCCGAACCGATGATCATGAAATTGTCGGGACAGCCCCGACGGCGCAGGTGGCTCTCGATGTCCGCCACGATCTCATATTGACGACGGCCGGGCCGGACGGCACGGCGAAACTCGCCATAGGCTTCGTCCGCGATCCGCGCGGCGCGCCGAATCGCCGCGAGCTCGCCTGCGGTCTTATGCATGAGAAGCTGGTCGAGGAGCGCCGTTCCATCAGCCAGTGCGAAGTTGCGCTCGGGCTCGAGCAGCCAACGTGGCACAAAGCGTCGTGGCGCCGCCGCGATGCGATCATTGGCGGCGCGATCGAGCCGCGTGCCGACGGCGCGCGCGATATCGGCCGCGAAATGCACTTGCACCTGCGCCGCTTCGAGCTCGGCCCGCTCGACCTCGGTGGCGCTGTCGAGAAACAACTCGACGACGCCGTCGGCGGCGACAACGGCGATGCCGTGACCTTCGAGAATGCCGAAATCGGCGCCATAGCGCAGGTAATCGCCCTGCCAGGCGTTGCCATAGAGCACCATATGATCGATGCCGGCTTCGCGCATCGCCGCCGCAAGGCGCTGTCGCCGTTGCTCTGCGAGCATTTTTTGCCCCTACTCCGTTGTCGGTTCGAATGCAGCGTCATAGCCGTAATCGCGGCGCGCCGCTGCCGCCGAAACGTATCCCGCACGCACGTCGTCGGCGACAGACTGCCGCTCGCGACTTTTCGGATCGCCCCAGCCGCCGCCGCCGGCGGTCGAGAACGTCAGTCGATCGCCGGCTTGCATGACCACTCCGGTCGCCTTCTTGAGCTTGCGCTCGCTGCCGTCGCCGCGAATGAGAGTGGCGTCGTTGACGGCGCCCGGCTGGCCGCCGCCGAGGCCCCACGGCGGATCCTTGGTGCGCTCGCAATTGACATTGGCGACGCACCTTTGCAGCGCGCGATAAGTCATATCCACGCCGAGCCCGCCGCGATAACGGCCGGCGCCGCCGGAATCCGTGCGCAACGCGAAGCGTTCGATCAGGAACGGATATTGGATTTCCTGCAGCTCGATCGGCGCGCTGTGAACGTCGCCCTGACAGATCGAAACCGAGGCCGATTCACCATCCTCATGCGGGCGCCCGCCCCAGCCACCGCCGAAAATGTTCATCAGCAAGAAGCGTCGGCCATCCGGCCGATAGCCGCTGATCGAGCAGCCTCCCATGTCGCCTTTATGGGCGGCCGGAATCTGCGCCGGCAGCACTGGCGCCAGCGCCTTGAGGATGGTGTCGATGACGGTCGGCAGCGGAATGCTCCAAAGCCCAAGCGCGGCGGGCGCTTTGGCGTTGATGATCTTTCCTTCCGGCAAGATGAGTTCGAGCGGCCGGAAGCAGCCTTCGTTGACCGGCGCATGCGGCTGAGTCAGGCATTTGAAGGCGACGCGCGCTGCGGCAAGACCCCCCGAATAGCCGGAATTGGTCGGCCCCGGCGCCTGGTCGTTCATGTGGGAGAAATCGATGACCATGCGGTCGCCGTCGATCATCACCTTGACCTTGATGCGCAGCTTCACATCGAGCGTGCGGCCGTCGTTGTCGAGAAAGCTCTCGGCCTCATAGAGGCCGTCCGGTATTTTGGCGACGAAGGCGCGCGCCTCACGCTCGGTTGCCTCCCACACCGCGTGGATGCACTGCTCGACCGTGTCGCGCCCATAGCGTCGCAGCAACTCGCCAAAGCGCCTTATGCCGAGCTGGCAGCACGCGATCTGCGCGCGCAGATCGCCGAGTGCGGCCTCCGGGAAACGCACATTGTCATTGATGATCTGCCACAAGGTCTCGTTGCGCTTGCCTGCCTCATAGATTTTCAGCGACCGGAACTGGATGCCCTCCTGATAGATTTCGGTGGTCTCGACCGAGCCGAAGCCGACACGCATGCCGCCGACGTCGACCCAATGAGCGCGGCTTGCCGCGAAGGCCACGACCTTGCCGTCGTGAAAGCAAGGCGCGTAGATCACGATATTGTTGAGGTGCTGACCACAGACTTGGCCGTGATTCATGATCACCACGTCGCCCGGCGCAAAGCCGTCGAGCCCATAGCGCGCGATGCCGTCCTTCACCGCGACGCCGAGATCGGCCAAAAAGATCGGCAGGCCACCCTGGTTCTGCGAGATCATGCGGCCCTCACCGTCGACCAGGCCGCAGCAGAAGTCGCGCACTTCGTAGATCATCATGTTGTAGGCGGACTTGCACAACGCCGTCGCCATCTCGTCGGCGTAGGCGTTCACCGCGTTGCGCACGACCTCGACGGTGATCGGATCGATATTCTTCATTAGACGTCCTTAAGCGTAATGACGATATTTCCGTACGCGTCGATCGTTGCCCGATCGCCGGGACCGATCAGCGTGGTAGAATTGGCCTCCTCGATCAAGGCAGGCCCGGCCATTTCGCTGCCGGCGGGCAGATGCGGCCGCCACAGGATGCGCGTCTCGACCGGCCGCTTGCCATCCTCGAACACCACCGCCCGGTGCTGTTCCGCCGCCGCGCCGTCGCCGTCGGGCTGCCAGGGCTGCGCCAGCCAGCGGCCGATGGTGTCCTCCAGGCGCGGCACGATGACGACGAGGCGCAGATTGACGATCTCGATCGATTGGTCGGGGGCGGCATGGCCGTAGCGGCGATCATGCTGGGCGTCGAACCGCGCCCGGGTTTCGTCCGTTGCGGTCGCCAAATCCTGCGGGTTTGCGACGGCGATGGGAATAGTGTGCTCCTGGCCGCGATAGCGCAGATCGGCGGCAAAATTGAACTCTCCGGCCGCGAGCCGATCACGCGCCAAAGCAGCTTGTCCGGCATCGCGAAGCTCGGCGAAGGCCGTTGCCGCGGCTTGCATGCCGACTTTGCCCAGTTCGCCGATCAGCGTGCGCACGAAATCCTGACGCCACTCCGCCATCAGCATGCCAAGCGCCGAAAAAGCGCCCGGAAGTTTGGGGACGACCACTCGCGGAATCGAAATCTCGCGCGCGATCGATACCGCATGGAGTGGCCCGGCGCCGCCGAAGGCGATCAGCGTGGTCTCGCGCGGATCAATGCCACGCTTGACCGACACGGCGCGAACGGCAAGCGACATCGCGCTGTCGACGATGGTGGCGACGCCGAGCGCGGCCGTCATCCTGTCGAGGCCGAGTTTTTGGCCGATCTTGCCGAGCGCCGCTTCGGCGCGGGCGCAGTCGAGCCGCATGTGACCGCCGAGAAACCGCGCATCGTTGAGACGGCCCAGCATGAGATCAGCGTCGGTCACGGTCGGCTCAACGCCGCTGCGGCCATAGCAGGCGGGTCCGGGATCGGCGCCGGCGCTGATTGGGCCGACATGCAGGCCGCCGCGGTCGTCACACCAGGCGATCGAGCCGCCGCCGGCGCCAACCTCAACAATATCGACCACCGGCAACTGCATGGGCTGTCCGGTAAAGGCGTCACCGATGACGTAGCCTTCCTCGATCGGCGGAATGCCGCCGGTGATCAGCGACGTCTTCGCGGTTGTGCCTCCCATGTCGAAACCGATCGCGCGCTCGATGCCGAGAAGCTGCGCGATGCGTCCAGCACCGATCATGCCGGCGACCGGCCCCGATTCCATCATCGCCACCGGCGCGCGCCGCGCCTCGCCGGCCGACATCGTGCCGCCGTTCGAGCGCATGATGGCGATTTGGCCGCCGAAGCGCGCATTTTGGGCGAAGCCTTCGAGACGGCTGAGATAACGGCTCACTCGCGGACCGACGAAGGCATTGAGCACGGTGGTCGAGGTGCGCTCGTACTCTCGGAACTCGCGCAAGATTTCGTGGCTCAACGTGACGAATAATCCCGGCAATTCGCGCCGCAGCACCGCGCCGGCGAGAACCTCGTGAGCCGGGTTCGCGTAGGAATGCAGGAAACAGACTGCGACGGCTTCTATGCCGATTGCGGCGAGCTTGGGCGCGAGCTTTGCGATCTCGGCCGGGTCGAGCGGCACAAGCGCCTCGCCGGCTGCATTCATGCGCTCAGCGATCTCGAACGTCAGATCGCGCGGCACCAGCGGTCGGGGACGATGAAAAAACAGATTGAAGGCGTCAGGGCGATTGCCGCGGCCCACTCCATAGACATCGCGCATACCCTGTGTCGTGAGGAGCGCGGTTTTGGCCCCCTTGCTCTCCAGCACAGTATTGATTGCGATGGTCGAGCCGTGGATCAGCTCGTCCATAGCGGCAAGGTCGCAGCCGGCCAAGGTCAGCGCCGCCGCAATGCCCTCGGTCGGATCGGCCGGCACCGTCGAGGTCTTTGACGTGATAATGGCGCCGTCGCGGTAGCCCACGAGGTCGGTAAAGGTGCCGCCGATATCGACGCCAACGATACTCATTCTGTCGTCAGATCTTCACCGGCACGATTTGTCGGGCTCACTCGCTTGCCGGAATGCAATCGCGGGTCTCTGCTAACTATTGTTCTCGACCTGTGTCAAACGAGACGTTTGAAACGCGCAGCATCACCGGAAAACCAACCCATCGGTCGCAGTCAGGCCAAGCGCACGTTCTTGCTGAAATCGTAATTGGCTGCGTGCTCCGACTCGTACATTTGCACGCGGCGCGATTTGTCGTAGTGCGGATCGAACACCTGTTTGAGGAACGCGAGCTGGAATGCCCACGCCGCTTCCGCCGCCTCGCGGCGATAACGGCCGGGCATGGTATCGTTGAGCCAGCCATGCGGCGCGTCCGGGTAAACCTTGATCGTATAGGTCTTGTCGTGACGATCGAGGCTGTCGCGCAGGCGCCGCACGTCGGCCAGCGAGATGACGTGGTCGGCTTCGCCGAAAATTCCGAGCACCGGGCATTCGACCTTGGCGATGACGTCATCGAGCGGCTTCGGAAACCGCTCGTTGACCGTCCATTCTTTCTCCCCCGCGGCGCCGTACCACACCAGAGCCGCGGCAATGGGATGTCCGGCGGCAAACACCAGCGGATGGCGGCCGGTCTGGCATACGCCCATGACGGCAATCTTGTTGCGGTCGACTTGCGGCAGCTTGTCGAGCTCGGCGATGGCCGTCGCAATATGCTCGTTTGATTCGGTATCCTTGAACGGATAACCGACATCGCCGCGATGCAAGGCGTCCTGATCCGGATATTTGTAATAGAAATCCGGCGCGATGCAGACATAGCCGTCGCGCGCAAAACGCTCGGCGAGGTCGCAGGTGTGCTTCACCAATCCGTAGCGCTCATGCATGATCACGATCGCCGGTCCCTGGCCCTTGCGGGCTGGCAGCGCGAGGAAAGCCGGCAGACCGCCGGCACAGTGAATTGTCTTGGTAGCGATGTCAGGCACGATATTCTCCCCCTAGAGGACGGCGGCGAATGCCTCGGCGAGCTTGCAGCACGCGATGCCATCGCCGAGCGCGGCACCGCAAATTCCCAACCACTCACGGGCGCGGTCGGCGCCCACTAGCGGATCGAGCACATGGCGGGCCTTGGCATCGACGCCGGCCGGGCTCAAGGCATGCTCGGGATCGCCGGTCGCTGCGACGACACGATGCCGGAAAACTTCGCCGGCATCGACCTCCACCTCCGCAGGCCAGTGCTGCGGATAGATCGCCTCCAGTGATGCATCGCCAATCACCTCGACCTTGGCGGCAAGTTGCGTCACCGCGGCATCCGCCTGCGGCGAACTGCGGTCGACCTCGTAGAGCCGCTCCGGCGCCAGCGCCGAGAGCGCGATCTGGTGCGCGACGCTGACAAGCGTTGATAGCCGCACGCCCGGCACGGCGCGCGTTGCGATCATGCCGGCATAGGCCGGCGGCACCTTCACCCGCACCTTGACGATCGCGTCGGGACGAACGCCGCGGTCGAGGATGGCGCGGAACGCCTCTACGGCCGCGATCGCCTGCTTGGCCGAGCAGAACGGCTTCATGCTGAGCGCGACGTAAACGGATCCGGCGCCGAGATTGTCCACCAGACGAGCATGATCGAGCGCGATGCCGTGCGTATCGGCCAGCCAATTCTTGTCCAGAATATCCGGATCGCCGCGATAATCCGCGCGCGCAGCCTCGGCCGCAGCGACGCCGCCGGCGACCGCCGTGGCATAGAGAAACCACCGCCCCGACGGCGCGCCGTGGATGCGACCGACGCCTCCCGCCATGAGCATGAACGCCAGCGATAACGCGTGCGACGTGAGCGCTTCGTTGAGCCCGAGAAGGCGCGCAGCCGTCGCAGCCGCGGCGACCGGAACCGCGAGATAGGTCGGCCAGATGCCGCGATAAAGCACCTGCGGGCCATTGATCGCCGTGCCGATCCGGGTGGCCACTTCGGTCCCGACCCAGATCGCGCTTGCGATCTCCTCGGTATCGAACTTTTGCGCGTGGGCTGCCAGCATCAACGCCACAGGAACAACGCCGGCGCTGGGCGTCGTGCAGGACGGTAGATGAATGTCGTCGATCTCAGTGAGCCTTGTCGCCGCTGCAAGCCGGCCGATCCGGCTGCCGAGCGAAGCCGCGTCGCCGAAATTCCGCAACGCCTTGCCCTCGGCGATGCATGCACCCGCAAGCGCCGCAACCGCCGTGTCGGTTAGATGCAGCCGCAGCCTTTCCTGCTCCGCTGCCGGCAGGGCCGATGCCTTTGCCCCGACCACGAACGACGCCAGCTTGCCAATGACGCTCACGATGTAACCCTCAACGCCCCACCGGACTTGACCTCGCAGCACATTCCGAGCATGCGCTTGCAGTCCCGTTTCGGCAACGCTCGGCTTGGCCGCGCTTTAGCATGGATTGCATGAGATATGGCACAAG
>JASHQI010000303.1 GCA_030037645.1 Xanthobacteraceae bacterium | reverse complement strand
GCCTCGTTCGCGATCTGGCCGAGCACATGAGCGAATGGGATGAGACCCTGCCGCTTGAGCGCCGGCTCATGCAGGTTGCCTCCTCGATGGCCTGCCACGGCTCGGTGCGCGCGGGGCGACGGCTCAAACCGGATGAGATGAATGCGCTGCTGCGCGAAATGGAGGCGACGCCCAATTCCGGCCAGTGCAACCACGGTCGCCCGACCTATGTGGAATTGAAGCTCACCGACATCGAGCGGTTGTTCGGACGGCGATAATCCAATCACGAGGAAGTTTGAAATGCGCCACCAACGATTGTTCGCTGCCGCCGCGGTCGTGCTTTCGCTGTGCGCGCCGGCCCGGGCGCAGGATTACCCGACCCGCCCGATCACGCTGGTCGTCCCGTTCGCGGCAGGCGGCGGCGTCGATGTCAGCGCCCGCATCCAGGCCGAAAAGATGGCTGAACTGCTCGGCCAGCCGATCGTCATCGAGAACATGGGCGGCGCCGCCGGCATGACCGGCGCGCTTCGCGTCGCCAAAGCGGCGCCCGACGGCTACACCGTCCTCATCGGCAACAGCGGCACACAAGCCTTCAGCCAGTCGCTGCACAAGAAGCCGCTCTATAATTCAATCACCGATTTCACGCCGGTCGGGCTGGTGTCGGAGTCTCCGCGTATCTTGATCGCGCGCAAAAGCATGCCGGTGTCAAATCTGCAGGGCTTCATCGCCTATGTGAAGGCGAACCAGAGCAAGATGCAGTTCGGCTCAGCGGGCGTCGGCTCCGGCACGCACTTGCCCTGCGTGCTGCTCAATACGGCACTTGGGGTCCACGTCACGCACGTGCCGTATCGCGGCGAGGCGCCGGCGCAGCAGGATCTGATCGCCGGCCGGCTCGATTACATGTGCTCGACCATCCAGACCGGCGCGGCGCTGGTCAAGCAGGGCGAGGTCAAGGGCATTGCGGTGATGTCGCCGCAGCGCGTGAGCATCATTCCCGATCTGGCGACCACGGGCGAGCAGGGCCTGCCGGGCGTTGAAGCCAGCGTCTGGAACGCATTTTTCCTGCCGCCGGGCGCGCCCGCGCCGATTGTGCGCAAGCTCAACAAGGCGATGAGCGATACTCTCGACGATCCCGCCGTGAAGAAACGGCTTGAGGACCTTGGCCTGGAAATCGCCTCGCCTGAGCGCCGCACGCCCGAATATCTCGCCAAGTTCGTGCCCGAGGAGGTCGCGCGCTGGGCCAAGGTTGTCCATGACGCCGGTATCACGCCGCAGTGAGACGTGAGGCTTGGCCATATGGCGGTGAGGATGTCGCCGCGCGAGGATGGCGGACGCAGGATAAGACATCAACTCGATGACGGCGCCGTTCGCAGCACGATCAATTCGGTATCGTCGTAGCGCCGCCGTTCCGCTTCCACAAACCCTTCCGGCGCGACGAACGCCGGCTTGGCCGCCTCCTCGACGACGATGAGCGCGTCGCGGGCAAACCATCCTCCCTGGCGCGCCGATGACAGCGCCGACGCGGCGAGGTTTTGCCCGTAAGGCGGATCGAGGAAGGCGAGCGAGAACGGCTCAAGCGGATGCGCGGCGCCAAGCTTGGTGGCATCGCGGCGAAAGATGCGCGTCACGCCGCCGAGTCCGAGCGCGACGACATTCTCGCGGATCAGCGCTCGCGCCTCGGTGCTGTCATCGATGAAAAGCGTGAACGCGGCGCCGCGCGAAGCCGCTTCGATGCCAAGCGCGCCGGTTCCGGCAAACAGATCGAGCACGCGTGCGCCGCTGATCGGATCGGCGTAGGCGTGGGTGAGGATATTGAACAGCGACTCGCGCAGCCGATCGGCAGTCGGCCGGATCGTTCTCGACTTCGGGCCGGCGATCGTGCGGCCACGCAGCCGTCCGCCGACCACGCGCATCAGCGTCCGCTCCGCGGATGCCGTGGCCGCGGCCCGGACGCCCGATCAGGCGACCGCCGCCGGAAATGCCGCTTTTGCTTTGGCGCAAATTTCCTTGGCGCTTCGGGTTGCGGCGGTTCGCCATGGCGCTCGACCTCGACACGGCGGCCTCTGCGATCCGTGACAATGTCTGTGCGCTTCGCGGTGGTCGTTGGCCGTTCAAGCTTTGGCGCATCGCGGCGCGCGCCGTGAAACGCCCGCCGCAGTCGTTTTGGCGGACGTTCTTGGTCGTGGTCTCGCCAGGAATGGTGTCTCGATTCTTGGCGCGCCGGCGGGTGCCCATGATCCCGCTCTCGCGGTGCGGAGGCCGCGACGAGCGGAGTCGAGAAATCGGCACCCGAAAGCTCGACAAGGCGCGCTCCGAGCTGTTCGCGCAGCACGCGGGTACGCACCTCCTCAAGCGCACCTTCCGCGAGTTCACCAAGCCGAAACGGGCCGAACGAAATACGGATGAGGCGCGTCACTTCGAGGCCGAGATGGCCGAGCACATGGCGAACCTCGCGGTTCTTGCCCTCGCGAATGGCAAAGGTGAGCCACAAATTCGAGCCTTGCACGCGATCAAGCGTGGCCTCGATCGCAGCGTAATGGATGCCGCTGATGGTCACGCCGGCGCGCAATTCGTCGAGCTTTTCCTGCGTTAACATGCCGTGGACGCGCACACGGTAACGCCGCAGCCAGCCGGTTGCGGGCAGTTCGAGCACGCGGGCTAGTGCGCCGTCGTTGGTGAGAAGCAGGAGGCCTTCGGTATTGAAATCGAGGCGACCGACACTGATGAGGCGCGGCAGGTCTTGTGGCAGTCTCTGAAAGACGGTTGGTCGCCCCTGCGGATCGGCATGGGTGGTCAAAAGTCCACGCGGCTTGTGATAGAGGAAAAGCCGCGTGCGCTGCCTTGCCGGCAACGGCTCGCCGTCAACGGTGACGCGATCTTGCGCCGTGACATTGCACGCCGGCGAACGGATCAGGGCGCCATTGACGGCGACCCGCCCGGCGGCGATCCAAAGCTCGGCCTGGCGACGTGAAGCAAGGCCGGCGCGGGCGATGACCCGGGCGAGGCGTTCGCCGCCTTTGTGCACAGTATCTTTATCGACCATGGTTCCACTGCCGAGGCTGGGCTGATAGCAGAGTGGCTCGCGGGGCACTATGCCAACATTCATGGATATGGCGTTGGAAGAAGCTCGCGCCGCCGGCGAACGGGGCGAGGTGCCGGTCGGCTGCGTCGTTGTGCGCGACAGCATCGTCA
The DNA here is from genome assembly GCA_030037645.1 of Xanthobacteraceae bacterium. Taxonomy (GTDB): domain Bacteria; phylum Pseudomonadota; class Alphaproteobacteria; order Rhizobiales; family Xanthobacteraceae; genus BOG-931. The sequence goes on along the minus strand of JASHQI010000303.1, from coordinate 16,001 downwards.
TCGCTACCGCGGGTAACCGGACGTTGGCCGAGCACGATCCGACGGCGCACGCCGAAATGGTCGCTATCCGGCGCGCCGCGACCTACATCGGTTCCGAGCGGCTGGATGACTGCGATCTCTATGTGACACTTGAGCCTTGCGCCATGTGTGCGGGTGCAGTCGCCTTCGCCCGCATCCGCAGGCTTTACTATGCTGCCGCCGATCCCAAGGGCGGGGCGGTGGAGAACGGCGTGCAATTCTTCGCCTCCCCGACCTGCCATCATCGGCCGGAGATCTACGGCGGACTGGCGGCCGAAGAGGGTGCGGCGTTGCTCAAGGAGTTCTTCAGGGACCTGCGCTGAGATTACGCCGCGAGCAAAGCGCCGAGTTTTTCCTTCACTTCGGGCTTCACGCTATCTGCAACTCGTAAGATCGCGCTCGCCTGGTAAAAATCGAGCATGCGGAAGATCGCGATGTTGGGCCGGATCACCAGATCGGGCGCGGCCTGCTTGTGCTTCGCGGCGACGATGGCGCTGCCCATGATGAGCAAAGTCGTGAATACGCCTTCCCAGACTCCCGGCAGATCGCTGCGTTCTGCCGCCGGCACGCCGAAAACGTCGACCGCGACAATAAGATCGGCGAGGCCGGCGAGCCGGTCGAACGGCAGCGGGTTGGTGGCGCCGCCGTCGACCAGGATACGGCCGTCGCTCACGACCGGCCGAAATAATCCAGGGACGGCGATCGAGCCGGCCAGTGCCGGGCGAAGCGGTCCCGATGACAGCGGCGCTTCCTGGCGCCGATGCAGATCGGTTGCCAGCACCGTGAGTGGAATGGCCAATTCCGAGAATTCCGCAGGCACAGCTTCCGGCAAGAACTGCGCGCAAAACCTTTCGGCGTCGAGCTGGGTTGCCTGCCCGAATGCGCCGGAGAAAAAATCGGCGAGCGTTCCGGCGCGCGCGGCAAGCAGGCGGCGCGCGATCTCGCCCTGCTTGTGCGCCAGTGCGATGACGTAGTGCCGGATGTCCTTGCCGCTCATGCCGGCCGCGTACGCGGCACCGATCAGCGCACCGATCGAGGTTCCGGCGATCGCCGCGGGCCTCGCGCTCATGTCATCGAGGGCTTCGAGCACCGCGATGTGGGCGAGGCCGCGTGCGCCGCCGCCGCCGAGCGCAAGCGCGAAAGTCTTCATGCGCCCGCCTGTCGCGCAAACTCCCACCCCGTGGCGGCGAGCGGCCGCACCAGCGCGGCCTTGGCCGTTGCGAAGGCGCTGGTCGCCGTGCCGTCGCGCACGCGGCCGGCGATGCCCTGCATGATCGCTGCGAGACGAAAGAAGTTGTAGGCGAAATAGACCGGCAGATGCGGCCGCGGATCGAGCCTGGTGCGCGCCATGTAGGCCTCGACATAGGCGTCGAGCGGCGGAATGCCCAGCGCAGCGAGATCTTGCCCAACAAGCGAGCCGGTGCCGGCATCCGACGGCGGCATATGCCACTGCATCAAGTGATAGGAAAAATCCGCCAGCGGATCGCCCAGCGTCGAGAGCTCCCAATCCAGCACCGCAGCGATTTTGGCTTTCTCCGGCGCAAGGATGATGTTGTCGAGCCGATAGTCGCCATGCACCAGGCGCGGCATTTGTGCCGGCGGCAGATGCGCCGGCAACCAGCCGATCAGCCGCTCCATGTCCTCGATCGCCTCGGTCTGCGACGCGCGGTACTGTTTCGACCAGCGCTCGACCTGTCGCCCGACATAGTTTTCGCCGCGCCCATAATCGGCAAGCCCGATCGTTGCCGGCTCGAATGCATGCAGCCGCGCCAGCGTCGAATTCATGGCATCGTAGACCTGCGCGCGCTCGCCGCGATCGGATGCCGGCATCTGCGGCTCCCAGAATACTCGCCCCGCGACATAGGACATGACGAAGAAGGCCGTCCCGACAACGTCGTCGTCGCCGCAATAGAGGATCGGCTCGGCAACCGGAAAGCCCTGCGCATGCAGTGCGCTGATCACACGGAACTCGCGATCGACGGCATGCGCCGATGGTAACAGCTTGCCGGGCGGCTTCCTTCGCAGCACGTAACGCCGCCGCGGCGTTTCGAGGAGATAGGTCGGGTTCGACTGGCCGCCCTTGAACTGGCCGACGACGATCGGTCCGGAGAATTCCGCCACATGGCCGCGCAAATAGGTTTCGAGTCGACCGACATCGAACCGTAGCCGCTCGGCGACCTCGCGGGTGCCGGAAAAAATGCTCTGGCGGTCGATGGCGCTCATGGTCTGAAATTCTAGAGCATGACCCGGAAAAGTGGATACCGGTTTTCCGAAAAGATCATGCTCCACCAAAATGCCAGAGTGCCAAATCGATTCAACTTGAAGGGATGGCGCGTTAGCCCGCGCCAAAGAATTCCAGCAACGCCCGTTCGGTCGCCGCCGGCTCTCCTTTCGCAGGAGCGACCGCCCGCGCGCCTATCGATTTTTATTGCTTTCCCGCCCCACCGCGCGCCAGCCGATGTCGTGACGGCAGAAGCCTTCGGGCCAGCGGATGCAGGCGACGGCGTCATAGGCGCGCTCTTGCGCCTCGCGCACGGTCTTGCCCACGGCGCTGATATTGAGCACGCGCCCGCCGTTGGCGACGATGCGGCCGCCTTCGGCCTTGGTGCCGGCGTGGAAGATCTCCACCCCTTCAATGGCAGTCGCTGCATCGAGGCCATCGATGACCGAACCGCGGGCGTAATGGCCGGGATAGCCCTTGGCGGCCATGACGACGGTCAGTGCAGGATCGGCATACCAGCGCAGGTCGAAGGACTTCAGTTGGCCGTCTCGGCTCGCCAGCAGCGCCGGAACGAGGTCAGACATCAGGCGCAGCATCAGCACCTGGCATTCGGGGTCGCCGAACCGGGCATTATATTCGATGAGCTTCGGCCCGGCCGCCGTGATCATCAGGCCGGCATAGAGAACGCCCTTGTACGGCGAACCGATGGCTTTCATCGCCTGCATGGTGGGCTCGATGATCTCGGTCATGATGCGAGCGCTCATCGCGGCATCGATGATCGGCGCCGGCGAATAGGCACCCATGCCGCCGGTATTCGGCCCTTTGTCGCCATCGAAAGCGCGCTTGTGGTCCTGCGCCGTGGCGAGCGGGATGGCGGTGTTGCCGTCGCAAAGCGCGAAGAACGAGGCTTCCTCGCCGTCGAGAAAATCCTCAATCACCACTTCGCCGCTGGCTTCGCCTAGACCGCCGCCGAACATCATGTCGATGGCGGCTGCGGCCTCAGTCTCGTGTTGCGCCACGACCACGCCCTTGCCGGCGGCGAGCCCGTCGGCCTTGACGACGATGGGCGCGCCGCGTTCGCGCAAATATGCCTTGGCCGGCGCGGCGGCGCGAAAACGCTGGTAAGCAGCGGTCGGAATGCCGTGCTCCCGACAAAGGTCCTTGGTGAAGCCCTTGGAGCCTTCGAGGCGGGCCGCGGCCCGCGTCGGCCCAAAGGCCTTGATCCCGGCGACCTCGAGATCGTCCACGATGCCGGCGCATAGCGGCGCCTCCGGACCGACCACGACGAATTCGACGTGGTTTGCGCGACAAAACGCGATCACCGCGCCATGGTCGGTGAGGTCGAGCGCCACGCATTCCGCCTCTTGCGCGATGCCGGCATTGCCGGGCGCGCAAATAAGCCGACCGATCAGCGGGCTTGCCGCCATCTTCCAGGCCAGCGCATGCTCGCGGCCACCTGCGCCCAAAAGCAGAATATTCACGGCAGGATCTTCATGGCTCGACGGGTCCTGGCGAGCCCTCCGGGGGCCTTGACCGGCGCTCGCGATGCACAACACTAATTGGGTCTATAGTAAACAAGCCCATGGACTCACGGACTCGTCAACCGGCGGTCCGTATTGTTCGTTGTAGGTTCGCCCGGGAGACATTCATGAACCGACACGCTGTCGGCATTACCCTTGTGCTGGCGATGCTGCTCCTCGGCGCCGCAGGCGCTGAAGCGGAGACTGTCGCGGTCTTCACCAAAGATCAGAACAGTCCGATTTTCGCCGAGCTGCGCGCCGGCGCCGTTGTCGAGGGAAACAAACTGGGCGTCCAGGTGGTCAATTACGTGCCGTCGACGGCGGATAGTGTGCCTGAGCAAAACCAGCTCGTCGAAGACGCCATCAAGGATAAGCCGGACGCCATCGTTTTCGTCCCGGTCGATTACACCCAGGCCGCGGGCGCCGTGGCAAAGATCAACGCCGCGCATATCCCGCTCATCAATGTCAATGAGCGGCTGAGCGGCGGAAACGTCGTCGCCTATGTGGGCATCGACGACGTTGACCTCGCCAAGGCGACCGGCCGCTATCTCCTCAAGGCCATGGGCGGCAAAGGCAATGTGGTGATCGTCGACGGACCGCCAAGCAACCTCACCGCGCAAGGGCGTGCGCGCGGCTTTCGCGACGCGATCAAGGAGTTTCCCAACGTCAAGCTGCTCGCCGGCAAAGCCGGCGATTACACGCGTGCGCAGGGCTATCAGATGATGAACGGGTTCTTGCGCAGCTATCCACAGATCGACGGTGTCATGGCGGCCAACGATCCCACGGCGATCGGCGTGGTCGACTCACTGAAATACTACAGCCGCAAAGCGCTCGTGGTCGGCATCAATGCCAGCAAGGAAGTGATGGACCTACTCAAGTCCGGCGCCGTGATCGGCAGCGGCGACTACGATTCCTTCGTCCAGGGCTGCGTCGGCGTCGAGATAGCGGTGCGCAACTTGCGCAAAGAGCAAACACCGAAACAGGCGATGCTCAAGTCAATGGTCGTCGACAGGACCAATTACGCTCCTTTCGACCAGCCTCCGGACAAGCGGCAATGCCCGACGCTCGCGAGCGTCGTCGGGCAGTGATGAGGCAATGGATTTGAACGAACCGCGCATCAATCTGCCGGAACTGACAGTCTCCGAGCTGTCGAGCGCGCTCAAGCGGACGATTGAGGACTCCTACGGCTATGTGCGGGTGCGCGGCGAGCTGGGCAAGGTCAGCTATCACGGCAACGGTCACGTCTATTTCGATCTAAAAGACGACCGCGCCTGCATCGCTGGCGTCATTTGGCGCAGCAACGCACCGCGCATCAAGGTGAAACTGGAAACCGGGCTCGAAGTCACGGTGACGGGCCGGCTCACCACCTATCCGAGCCGATCGCAATACCAGATCGTGGTCGAGACGCTGGAGCCGGCTGGCATCGGCGCGCTGATGGCGCTGCTCGAGGAGCGCAAGAAGAAGCTCGCTGCCGAAGGCCTGTTCGACGAGGCGCGAAAGCAGCTACTGCCCCCTCTGCCGACGCTGATCGGCGTCGTCACGTCGCCGACCGGCGCGGTGATTCGCGATATCCTGCATAGGCTCGCCGATCGCTTTCCGCGCCACGTTCTGGTCTGGCCGGTGCGGGTGCAAGGCGAGGGCTCGGCCGTCGAGGTTGCAGCCGCCATCGCCGGTTTCAACGCCTTGCCGCCGTCCGTTCCAGGAGATGGAAGGGAAGGGGGCTTGCGCCGGCCCGATCTGATCATCGTCGCGCGTGGCGGCGGTTCGCTTGAGGATTTGTGGTCGTTCAACGAGGAAATCGTGGTGCGCGCGGCGGCCGACAGCCTCATTCCGCTGATTTCGGCGGTTGGCCATGAGACCGATGTGACGCTCATCGATTTTGCCGCCGACCGCCGGGCACCGACGCCGACAGCCGCCGCCGAGATGGCGGTGCCGGTGCGCGCAGAGCTGTTGCTCGACGTCGATTCGCTGGCGCGCCGCGCGCTCGCCTGCTGGCGGCGCAATCAGGAGGCGCGGCGGCGCGAACTGCGCTCGGCCGCCCGCGCGCTGCCCGATGCCGATGCTGTGCTGGCGCTGCCCAGGCAGCGGCTCGATCATGCCGCCATGGGGCTTTCGCGCGCGTTGCGCGCCAATGCGCAAATCCATCGATTGAGCCTCTCGCGCATCGGCGGCCGCTTGAGCCCACATCTCTTGCGCGGCAGTGTCGAGCGGCGGCGCGAGCGGGTTGCAAACTTCGCTGACCGCGCCAAGCGAGCCGTCCGGCATGTGATCGCCGTGCGGCAAGTCCGCGCGGGTCGCGGCGCCGAGCTGCTCGGCGCATTCTCCTATCGCGGCGTGTTGGCGCGCGGCTTCACCCTGGTGCGCGATACGACCGGCGAGACGTTGCGCTCGGCCGCCGCCGTCAATGCCGGAATGGCGATCGAGATCGAGTTCGCCGACGGCCGCATCGGCGCCCATGCCGACGCTGCGCCCGCTGCGACCAAGCCAGGTGCCGAGCCAGCGAAACCGCGACGGCGCGGCAGCGGCGAGGGGCAGGGCGATCTGTTCTGAGTTCGATTACACCGGCACCGCGGCAAAGACGCGCGCGATCAAAGCTTCGAGCCGCGCGCCGGCGAGTTTCGCTGATGCGGCGTGATAGGCCGGCCGGATTGGATTGAAGAAGGAATGGCCGGCCTCAGGATAAAGAAAAATCTCGATTGTAGGGCGCCCTCGCGCCGCGAGCGCAACGGCGTCAATTTCGGATTGCGGAATGTGCGGGTCCTTGAGCCCGTAATGCAGTTGCACCGGGCATTTCACCGCGTCGAATTCGGCGACATGCTTGGCAATACCGAGGCCGTAGAACGACGCTGCGGCATCGACGCCAGCCCGCGCCGCAGCGATGAAGGCCATGCGGCCGCCGGCGCAAAAACCAAGTGCAAAGACTTTGTCGCCGGCAAAAGCCTGATTGCGCAACCATCCGACTGCTGTCCCGATATCCCGGCCCGCTGCATCGATATCGAGTGCGCGAAGCCGCGCCCAGGCCGTGTCGCGATCCGGACCGTCATAGGCAAGCTCGCCGGGGTAGTCGGCGCGCCAGTACAGATTCGGCACAAGCGCGTTGAATCCCCGCTGCGCATAACTATCCGCCATTTCGCGATTGTGGCGGCTCAAGCCGAACATCTCGGTAAAGATGACGATGCTCGGCGCTTTGCCGGCCGGCTGCGCCAAATAGGCGTCGAAATTGCGGTTGCCCTCCCGGGCAAGTGAAATGGTGGCGGTGCTGATCAAGCGGGAGCTTCCCGGCCGCATGAATCCTCGGATGACTTTGTCGCCATCTTATCGCAGGCTGGCGGCGGCACGCGAGGTGTATCAGTCGGGGAGGGCACGCAATGCAGGGCAAGATCGCGGTCGAGGAACATTTCGCCATTCCGGCAACAACCGGCCGCTCGGCCCGCTATCAGAGCCCGTATTGGTCGGCCCTGCAGGCCAAGCTTCTCGATATCCACGACCAGCGCTTGGTCGAGATGGACCGCAACGGCATCGCGACCGAGATCATTTCGCTCAATTCCAACGGCGTTCAGAGCATTCTCGATGTGGCGTCGGCCGTTGATACGGCGCGGATCGCGAACGATGCGCTCGCCGAAGCGATCGCCAAGCGTCCCGATCGTTTTGCCGGATTCGCCGCGCTGCCGATGCAGGACCCGCAGGCCGCCGCCACCGAGCTTGGCCGCTGCGTGCGCGATCTCAAGTTCAAGGGCGCGCTGGTCAACAGTTTCACCCAGGTCGGCACCGACGACACCGCGGTCTATTATGATCTGCCGCAATATCGAGCGTTCTGGGCCGAGGTCGAGCGCCTCGGCGTGCCGTTTTATCTGCACCCACGCGACCAGTTGCCAAGCCGCCGGCGCGCCTATGACGGTCACCCCTGGTTGATCGGCTCGCCCTGGGGATTTGCCGAAGAGACCGCGATCCACGCCCTGCGGTTGATGGGCAGCGGCCTCCTCGACGACTATCCCAAGCTGCAGATCGTGATCGGGCATCTCGGCGAACGCATTCCTTACGACTTGTGGCGGCTCGATCATCGACTCACCAAAGTACCGGGCCGGCCCGCCAAGAAAACGATGGGCGAATATTTTCGGAGAAATTTCCACATCACGACGAGTGGTCATTTTTGCACCCAATCGCTGATCCACGCGATTCTCACGGTCGGCGCCGATCGCGTGCTGTTCGCCGTCGATTATCCGTTCGAAGATCACGCCCACGGCTGCTCGTGGTTCGACGCTGCCGAGATCGCCGAATCGGATCGAATCAAAATCGGCCGCGACAATGCCAAGGTGCTGTTCAGTCTCGGCTGACAAACCTGACGATCTGTTCATTTTAGCGTCGCGGAACCGCCAAGTTGTTGTCGTGTTATGTGCTCGCGAACAAATGGTTCGCGCCAAGGAGAACGACAAATGAAACGAATTGCTTTTGCGATTGCGGTCGCAACTCTGTCGGTGGTGGCCTTTTCCGGCGCCTCGCAAGCCGCGCCCATAGCGCCGCTCGCGGCGGGCATCACCGCGACAGGCAGTGGCCAACTGACGCAGGTACGGTGGGTTCGGCATCCCTGGCATCGCTGGCACCATCGTCACTGCTGGTGGCGCCACGGCTATCGACATTGCTGGTAACCTGCGCTGCCGCGCAAGCGGCAGAGAAACTCGACCGCTCCGTGTGAGGAGTGGCTTTTTCAGTAAAAACGCGTCAATCTGGCGCCGCGCCGATGATCCTCGGCGCGGTGCGAATGTTTTCGCAATTTTCATCTTGCCGGGAGTCACTCCATGGACCTTCTCGCCGATCGCGGCCGGCGCGTCACGATCGAAGAACTTAATACCAGCCGCCTGCTCGCCCACGCTCGCCGACAGGCGCATGAGCGCAATCTCGACGACATGCTGATCGCGGACGTCGACTCCCACCATTACGAGAACGAGTGCTACGACGATTTTCTCCCGTTCATTGAAAACGACGTGTTGCGGCAACTCGTGCTCGCCGGCCGCGCCAAGGGGCGGCAGGCCTTGATGCCGAGCCAAGTCAGTTTTCAGGACATGGGCGGCCGTATCACTCGCTATCCGTTGCGCTCTTCGGAGAAGACCCAGGCGGGCAAGATGCGCGATGTCGAGCTCGGCCGGCGCTGGATGGACGCCATGAGCGTCGATTATTCCTGCTTGTTCCCCACCATGCTGCTGGCCGTCGGCCTGCATCCGTCGACAGAGATGGAGATCGAGCTGTGCTTTGCCTATAACCGCTGGCTCACCGAGAAGGCGCTGCCGGAGGGCGACGGCCGGCTCTATTCGATGTTGTCGCTGCCGATCACCGATCCGGACGAGGCGCTGCGCCAGGTCGAGAAGTTCGGGCACTGCAAGAACGTCACCGGTTTCCTGGTGACCTCGGCGCGCTCATTGCCGATCCATCACAATGCCAACATGAAGGTCTTTCGCGCCATCGAGGAGCGCGGCCTGGCGCTGGCGTTCCACTCCGCGGTCAACATCGGCGAGCCGGTGTTCAAGGGGCTTAACCGCTTCGCCTCGGTGCACGCCCTTGGCTTTCCGTTCTTCAACATCCTGCACATGACGAACTGGGTGACGAACGGTCTCGGTGAGCGCTTCCCGAGGTTGCCGGTGATCTGGATCGAGGGAGGACTGGCCTGGGTGTCGTTCCTGATGCAGCGGCTCGACCATGAATTCATGCTGCGCTCGTCCGAATATCCGTTGTTGAAGAAGAAGCCGAGCGATTACATGCGGCAGATGTATTTCGCCTCGCAGCCGATGGAACGCGTCGATATGGCGGCGTTGGAATGCACGTTCCGCATGATCAATGCGGAGACGCAGCTCATGTACGCCTCGGATTATCCGCATTGGGATTTCGACCTGCCGTCGACTGTCTGGGATTTGCCGTTCCTGTCGGAGAAATCCAAGCACAATGTGCTTGGCGGCACTGCGGCGCGGCTGTTCAAGCTGCCGCCGCGCAATGCCAAGCAGAAGGACAATCTTGTCCGCTTCGGCAATCTCGCGGCGTGATCGCGTCGTTCCCGACCGGCGTTTTCCGTCATCCGCAATGAGGCTAACGGAGTCATGCGGTTGCACAAATGCTTTCTCGTGGCGTTGCTGGCGGCGTGTCTTGCCACATCCGCTTACGCTCAGGACCCGGTTGCGAATTTTTATCGTGGCAAGCAGATCAACCTGATCGTCGGCTACGGGCCCGGCGGTGGCTACGATCTCACCGCGCGCGCGGTGGCGCACTATCTCGGCAAATATATCCCCGGCCATCCGGACGTCGTGGTTCAGAACATGCCGGGCGCGGGGTCGATGCGCGCCGCCAACTACACCTATGTCAACGCGCCGCAGGACGGCACCACGATCGCGCTGATCGCGCGCGACATGCCGCTGCTTGGGCTACTCGGCGTCGATCCGAGCGTTCAGTTCGACGTCCACAAATTCAACTGGCTCGGCTCGTCGTCGAGTTACGCCAACGACGCCTATATCCTGGTCTTGGGACCGAAATCTCCGGTGAAATCGATTGCCGACGCCCGTAAGCCCGGCAGCCCGCCGCTGGTGCTCGGCGGCACCGGCGAAGGCGGTACCGACGCCGATGTGCCGAAGATCCTGCGCGACACCATTGGCATCCGCATCAAGCAGGTCCTCGGCTATACCAGCACGCCGGCGATCGTGCTGGCGGTGGAACGCGGCGAGGTCGACGGGCGCATGTTCGATTACTCCTACGTGAAGGAATCGCGGCCGCAATGGCTCAAGCCGGAGAGCGGCTTCCGCATTCTCGTGCAGTTCGCTCGCCGCACGCGCCATCCCGATCTGCCGAATGTTCCCACCGCACGCGAACTCGCGCTGAACGCGCAGGCGCTCGCGTTGGTCAAATTCGCCGAGACGCCGCTCTTGACCATGGCGCGTCCTTTCGTTGCGCCGCCGGGCGTCCCGGCCGATCGCCTCGCGGCGCTGCGCACGGCGTTTGCCGCCGTGCATCGCGATCCGCAATTCCTCGCAGAGGCCCGGAAGGTCGGTATCGACATCAGTCCGGTCAGCGCCGACGACATGAGCCGTGCGCTGGATAGGATGTCGCACGCCCCGCCGGCGGTGTTCGACTATATGAAGCGGCTCATGGCGAGCGCCAAAGGCGGCTAACCGCGATCGTTTCGAGATGTCTTGATCGCTCCGTGCGCCCCTTCCATCGCAGTTAACGACGCCAAAAAGAAGTAAGCGCCGCAGCCGCAGTCAATCGCGGAGCTTTGCCTTACCCGCTGAACTCTGCCTAAATCGCGGACCTTGCCAGAGCGCGGTGAGAGAGTATGGCCACGGCTTGGCGCATGACTTGGAGCCTGCGGAGATGGCGGAGCAGCCTCCGGCTCATCACCGGGCTGACCATGCTGTCCTTCGTCATCTGCCATCTCTCCGCGCACTGCCTGCTTCTTGTCTCGTTCGAAGACGCCGAAGCCGCGCGTGACGCGCTGATGTATCCGTGGCGCACCTGGATCGGCATGGCGGTGTTGTCCGCTGCGGTCCTTGTTCATTTCAGCAATGCTTTGTGGTCGATCTATATCCGGCGTTCGCTGCGGATGACCCGCTGGGAATGGGCGCAACTTTCGCTCGGCTTGTTTATTCCGGTCCTGCTGATTTCCCATGTCGTGGGAACGCGCATCGCCGAACTCACACTCGACGTCAGCACCTACTACAGCACGGTGTTGATCGGGCAGTGGGTGCTGACGCCATGGCTCGGCGTCGTGCAGGTGCTGGCGGTGCTCACGGTGTGGACCCACGCCAGCATCGGCATTCATTATTGGCTGCGCACCAAGCCTTGGTATCCGTCCTGGCGCGTATGGTTGTTCGGCTTCGCGCTGCTGCTGCCGGCCTTGGCGCTCGCCGGTTACATCACCGCCGGTAATCAGATTTTGCGCGAGGCCAAAAATCCAGATTTTGTCAGCACCGCTTTTGAGGATTCCAACATAACGGAACAGACGCGCGCTGCGACGCACCGGATGGCAATCATCGGTTGGAGCATCTATGCCGGATTGGTCTTGTTGCCGTTTGCGGCACGCTCCATCCGCGGCTTCCTCGATCGGCGTCGCAGGCGGCCGATGCTGGCGCACCCGTCCGGACGCGTCATGCCGATCTTGCCCGGAGCAACGGTGCTGGAGACGTTGCGCGAGAACGGCATCGCGCATGCCGCGGTGTGCGGCGGCAGAGCACGCTGCACCACCTGCCGCATTCTGGTGACCAAAGGACTTGAGCAGCTTCCTGCGGCGGCTGGGCTGGAGGCCAAGGCGCTCGCCCGCATCGGCGCAACGTCCGGTATGCGGCTCGCCTGCCAGATTCGCCCGACCGCCGATATCAGCGTGATGCCGCTTCTGGCGCCCGACGCTGCCGCCGCCGACGGCCGTGTGCCCGGTGGTCTTGAAGGAAGCGAACGCCTGATCACGGTCGTCTTTGTTGATATGCGCGGTTCGACCACTTTGGGTGAGGCGCGATTACCCTACGACGTGCTTTTCGTGCTCAATCAGTTTTTCCAGGAGATGACCAAAGCGCTTGTCGCCACGAATGGTCACTATTCGCAATTCACCGGCGACGGCCTGATGGCGCTTTATGGCCTCGATGCCGTGGACCCGTCCGCCGGAGCCGCCGATGCGCTGCGCGGCGCGCGCGAAATGCTGATCTGTCTCGACCAGCTCAATCATCGGCTCCGCGCTGATCTGCGCGAGCCGCTGCGGATCGGGATCGGTATGCACCACGGCGAGGCCATTGTCGGGGCCATGGGGCCGCCGCGCTCGCAAATCATCACTGCGATCGGCGACACGGTGAACATCTGCGCCCGGCTCGAAAGCCTGACCAAGGAGTATGGCTGTCTCGCCATTATCTCCCGCCGCGCCGCCGAAGCGGCTGGCCTGCGACTCGATGCGCGCGAACTACATCAGGCAGCGGTCAAGGGACGCAACGAGCCGGTGCAATTTTACGCGCTGCAGACGTTGGCCGATTTGCCGGTCTGAGCTTGATCTTGGAGCATGATCCCGAAAAGTGGAAACCGGTTTTCGGAAAAGATCATGCTCAATCAAAATGCCAGAGCCCGGTCTTGATTCTATCAAAACCGAAAAGGCTCTAGGCGCAAACGCTGCGGTGTCGTTATTTGATTGAAATGGTCACGGTGCGGCGATGTGCCAAACCTTATTGACTCCGTCCCCAGTCGCATCGCCGGGCTTGGTGTCTTTGTGCCAATTGTAGAGCGGTTTGCCTTTGTAAGCCCATTGTTTGCGGCCGTCGTCGCGGGTGATGACGGTCCAGTCACCGGACTGCGTGGCGCCGGCAGGCGCGATCAGCGGCGGCCAATTGGTGGCGCACTGGCCGTTGCAGCTTGATTTGCCGGCGTGGTCGCGGTCGAACACGTAGAGCGTCATGCCCTTGCCATCGACGAGTGCTTTGCCTTTGGACGTGTCGCCGGGTGTCGCGGGCGCGGTCTGCGCGAGCGACACGCCGATGCCAAACGAGAAAGCAACATATGCGATTCCAATCAGGATCGAGCTTCGCATTGAATGATACTCCTCTGTTTACGCCGCATTTTGCAGGATCATGTCGGCGCCCTTTTCGCCGATCATCACCGCAGCCGCGTTGGTGTTGCCGGACACGATGGTGGGCATGATCGAGGCGTCGACCACGCGCAGTCGCTCGAAGCCGTGCACGCGCAACCGCTCGTCTACCACGGCGGTCGCATCAGTGCCCATGCGGCAGGTGCTGGTCGGATGATAGACGGTCGTTCCCGTTGCCCGCGCGTAGGTCAGCATATCGGCATCGCTGACGCATTTCGGTCCCGGCATGCGCTCCTCGGCGATGAGGCGGCGCATGGCGGGCTGGTTCATGATCGCCCGCAACTTCGTCAGTCCGGCGATGATGGTGTCGCGATCGTCGCGGCTCGTCAGGTAGCGCGGCTGGATCGTCGGCGGCATGCCCGGGTCGTTGGATTTGATGCGCACGAAGCCGCGGCTCTGCGGCCGCAACTGGCAAACCGACGCCATGAAACCGGAGAACGGATGCAACGCTGCGCCTGCCGTCTCGGTCGAAAAAATGAGGAAGTGGATCTGCACATCGGGTGACGCCAAGTCCGGGCGTGTGCGCAAGAACGCACCGGCGTAGCCGGCGCCGATCGACAGCAATCCCTTTCGCGACAGGATGTAGCGCAGGCCCGCGCCATACCGATGACGCCAGTTGTTGACCACGTCGTTCATCGTGATCGGCTCGGTGCAGCGGAATTGCATGCGCACCTGGAGGTGGTCCTGCAAGTCGGCGCCGACGCCCGGCATGTCGGCAATCACGTCGATACCGTGGGCGCGCAACAGCTCCGCCGGCCCGAGGCCGGAGAGTTGCAGGAGCTGCGGCGAATTAAAGGCGCCGCCGGCGAGGATGACCTCGGCGTCTGCGTAAGCGGTGCGCGTCGCGTCGCCCTGGCGATACTCGACGCCGATGGCGCGCCGGCCCGAAAACAAGATGCGCGTCGCCAGTGCATTAAGCTCAATCTTTAGAGTGGGGCGCTTGCGCGCCTGCCGCAAATAGCCGGCGGCGGTCGACCAGCGGCGCCCGTTCTTCGCGGTGAGCTGAAAATAGCCGGCGCCTTCCTGGCGAGAACCGTTGAAATCGTCGTTGCGCGGAACGCCGGTCGCTTCTGCCGCGTCGATGAACGCTTCGCATAACGGGTGCGGCTCGCACACATTGGAGACCGAAAGCGGGCCGCCGACCCCGTGCAGCGCATCGGCGCCGCGCTCCTGGTCTTCGGCGCGCCGGAAATAGGGCAGCACGTCCTCGAACGCCCAGCCGGCATTGCCGAGCTGCCGCCAATGATCAAAATCCTCGCGTTGGCCGCGGATATAGAGCAGGCCATTGATCGAGCTCGACCCGCCCAAAACCTTGCCGCGCGGCTGAATGATGCTGCGGTTGTTCAGCTCGGGTTCGGGTTCCGATGCATAGAGCCAATTGACCTTGGCGTTGTCGAACAACTTGGCGAAGCCGAGCGGGATATGAATCCAGAGATGGCGGTCGTGACCGCCCGCTTCCAGCAACAGCACGCGATGGCGGCCCGATGCGGTCAGGCGATTGGCAAGCACGCAGCCGGCCGAGCCGGCGCCGACGATGATGTAATCAAACTTGGCTGCGGGTGGGCTCGGGCTCATGGTCCGGCGCATTCTATCAGCATGTTGATCGCCATGGTGGGACATGTCATGGATGCGGCCAATCCGGGATCCACGCAATGCCGAACAGTTTCCGCAAGATCATCAACAAAGCCGTCAGTGACAAGCGCTTTCTTGTCGTTCCGGGCGCCCATGATGCGCTCAGCGCGCGGCTCATTCAACGGATCGGCTTCGAGACCTATTTCATCGGCGGCTTTCCGGCGGTCGGCGCGCGCTACGGCGTGCCCGATGTCGGGCTGAAGGGGTTTGGCGAAATCGCCGCCGCAGTGCGCGATATCATGTCCGCCTGCGACCTGCCGGTGTTCGTCGACGGTGACGACGGCTATGGCGACGTTAAGAACGTGGTGCACACGGTGCAGGCCTATGAGCGCATGGGCGTCTCTGCCATCCTGATCGAGGATCAGCAATGGCCGAAGCGCTGCGGCCACATGGTCGGCAAGAAAGTCGTGCCCGTGGAATTTGCGGAGGCTAAGATCAAGGCGGCCTGCGCGGAGCGGCTCAATCCCGAGACCTGGATTCTGGCGCGCACCGATGCGCGCGCGGTCTACGACCTCGACGAGGCCATGCGCCGGGCGGAAAAATTCATCCGCGCCGGCGCCGACGGCATTTTCATCGAGGCGCCGCGCAGCATCGAGGAGCTCAAGCGCATCGGCAAAGCCTTCGACGTGCCGCAAATCTGCAACCCGCTGATGGGCGGTCACACCCCGATCCTGTCCATGGAGGAACTTTCCGATCTCGGCTTCAACTGCGCCGTGCTCGGCCTCGACACGTTGATGCACGCCGCCAAGGCGATTGAGGCGGTGCTGCTCGACATGAAGTCCGGCAAATTCGCCCGCCGCAACGACGGCATGGATTTCGAGGCTTACAAGAAGCTCGTCGGCTACGACAAGTGGGAAAGCGTCGACGAGCGGTTCGCGCCGAAGCAGTAGATAGGAGGCCGGTTGCTGCGCTTAGCTTAGGCAATCTTGACCGTCTTCACCCCGGCCTTGGTTAGAAGACTGTAGAGCGCCGCTATCTTTGTTCGGGCGCCGCGAGCGAAGCAGTAGGAAAA
>JASHQI010000302.1 GCA_030037645.1 Xanthobacteraceae bacterium | reverse complement strand
TCGGAAAACCGGCTTCCACTTTTCCGAATCATGCTCCGAGGCTGAGCCGCCCTGCCGGCGCGCCGCCTCGATCCATCCTGAGTCTCAGCAATAGTTGGGCTGCACCTGGACCCAGCTACCATTCGGATAACGATAGTAGCAACCATTGTGCCACCAATAATAGCCGGTGCGTCGGCGCTCGCCTTCGGCGGCGATGGCGGCGCCGGCAGAAGCGCCGATCACGGCCCCGATGATGGCTCCGCCAGGGCCGCGGCCGAGCGCACCGCCAACGATTCCGCCGAGCGCACCGCCGACGATTGCGCCGCCGACCGGGTTTTGCGCCGCCGCCTGCTGCATCGGCATTGCTGCTGCCAGCGCCAACAGCATCCCGGCTCCCAATGTGCGAATCATATGAGTTCTCCCTTCCCTTTTCCGTTGCCCCACGTCAGACCCGCAAAACATAACCGATGGCAAATCCGTGCTGAACAAGGCTTGAACATCACACCATGATAGAAGGATCGTGGGCAAAAGTATGCCACAGTCTTTCCGCAGTGCGCCACGAGTTGGCAGGCGATTCATCCGGTCAGGCGTGGGATCTCCCGCAGCGCATTGCCGTCATCGATCGAAGCAAGATCTGAGGCGCTGAATTTGTAGGCGGCGAGGCCTTCCACGGCCTCAACGGCCGACCGGTAGGGGAAGTCGGAGCCGAACATCACTTGCGAGATGGGAACGAGCTGCATCAGCGCAGCAAGCTGCTCCTTCGTGTTGCCCTGTGCCACCTCATAGAAATATTTCTGCACAATCGGGACTGGCCCGTCCGGCATGCGCGGGTCCTTCTTGACCAGCTGCTCGCGAATGAAACGGCCAATCAAGAACGGCAACGTGCCGCCGCTGTGCGACCAGATGAACCTGATGTCAGGGCAACGGAAAGCCGTTCCGCCTTTACCGTAGATCAGGCTGGCGATCGTGCGGGTCGTATCGGTCGCAAACTCGATCGAACTGGGCCCCATGCCGTAGCCGAGATGGCCGCAACAGGCCGGCACGACGGGGTGCGTATAGACCACCGCCCTGCGACGGTTGATCTCTTCGAACACCGGCACGAAGGCCGGATCGCCGAGATACTTTTCGCCGTAACTGGTGAACAGGCCGATGCCATCGGCTTTGAGCACGTCAAGGGCGTACTCAATCTCGTGCAAGCTGCCTTCGGTGTCGGGCAGCGGGATGGCGGCGAACAACCCGAAGCGGCCCGGATTGTCCTTGATGAGTTGAGCGCCATACTCGTTGCAGGCGCGCGCCAGTTTACGCGCTTGATCGACATTCCCCAACCAGACGCCGGGCGGCACGAGCGAGAGCACAGCGGTCTTCACTCCAGCCTTTTCCATGTCGTCCAGGGACGCTTGGAGCGACCATTGCGGCGCGGCGCCGAGGCGATTCGCTGTAAGCGCCTGGGCATGGACCGGCGGCACATAATGATGATGGACATCGATGCGCGCCTTCACGGCCGGCGCTTGAGCGGGCGCAGGCGCCGCCGATGCGCCAAGGCCGAGCGCAGCGATGCCGCCAGCGAGGAAATTTCGACGCGTCGGCTGCGTCGGCAAGGCCAGCGGTCGACAGCACGAGCAGGCGCGAAAAGCGTTGTGCCATGCGGGTTTCTGCGGTGTGGCGTGCGGCCGTGCAAAGTTGGCGGTCATCGTTGATCTCGTCTGTCTTGCTACTGCGTCGCCCGACGCAAGCTTAGCAACGATGACGCGTCCGACAAGCCCGTATCTCGGCGCGCCGACACGTTTGCCACCGCCGAAGCGGAAATGCGTGACGAAGCGTTAAAGGTTTTCTTGCAGAATCTTCTTGACTCCCCGCTGATTGCATTTATGTGGGGACTTTGCCGCTGATGGTCAGTTCGTGCGGACTGATCGGGCGGCTTTCGCTTTCCGTGGCGCCGGCTCGCCGGCATCTCGGGTTCTGATCTCTGGTTGGGGAGGACGGCATGAGCCAACACGCCCTCTTGCGATCGGTGAAGGGCTTGGGGATCCCAGGTACCGCCCGAAAGGAAGACAGGAAGACAAAGCTGAAGGTGGCTACTCCGGTGCCGGAGGATGACCGCCACGATCACTTCGCCACTCGAAACGGCGTGCGCTGCGCTGGCGTGCATCTGATCGTCGATCTGCACGGGGCAAAGCGACTCGATGACATCGACCATATCGAGGCGACGTTGCGCCGCTGCGTCGAGGCCGCCCACGCAACGCTCTTGCACATTCACTTGCATCATTTCCAGCCGAGCGGCGTGTCCGGGGTGGCGGTGCTGGCGGAAAGCCACATCTCCATACACACTTGGCCCGAAGTCGGCTATGCGGCGCTGGACGTTTTCATGTGCGGCGCAGCCGATCCCGACAAGTGTATCCCGGTGCTGCGGGAGGCCTTCTCCGCCAGACACGTCGGGGTGAACGAACTCCTGCGCGGCAAAGACGCGTAGGGGCGAGCTTCTTAACGCGCCCCTGCGTCGCGCGGGATTTGCGAAACGTGAGCGGCCGGGCCGGACCCCGGCCGTTTCGCTATAAAAGATCAAGGGGGAAGTCATGGCAGAGAAGGCTTTGGCAGAGAAGCGCTGGCTGGCCGAGACGCTGTTCGACGACCTTGGCTTCCGGATGACCTTCGAGGTCGACAAAGTGCTCTACGAACTGCAGACCGAGCATCAGCACCTTGTGCTGTTCGAGCAACCGTTCTTCGGCAAGATGCTCATGCTCGACGGCGCCACCCAGATCTCCAAACGCGACGAGTTCATCTATCAGGAGATGATGTCCCATGTGCCGCTGTTCGCTCACGGCAATGCGCGCGAGGTGCTCATCATCGGCGGTGGCGACTGCGGTATCGCCGAAGAGGTGCTCAAGCACAAAACGGTCAAGCGGCTGACCCAGGTCGAGATCGACGCCAAAGTGATCGAATTCGCCAGGGAGCATTTCCCCGAGTTCACCGGGCCGGTTTTCGCCGACAAGCGCTTCGAAAGCGTCATCGACGACGGCGCGAAATATGTTGCCAAGACCGATCGCCGCTTCGACGTCATCATCGTCGACTCGACCGATCCGCAGGGCCCGGGGAAGATCCTGTTCGGCGCCAAGTTCTATTCCGGCTGCAAGCGCTGCCTGAAGAGGGGCGGTATCCTGGTGACGCAGAACGGCGTCCCTTTCTTCCAGACGGGCGAGCTGACGTCGACCATGGCGAAGTTCCGGCGGTTGTTCCTGGACGGCAGTTGCTACGTCGCTGCAATTCCGACCTATGTCGGCGGCCACATGGCCATGGGCTTTGCCTCCGACAATGCCAGACTGCGCCAGACGCCGGCGACAGCCATTGCCGAGCGCTACCGCAAGGCCGGTAGCTTCAAAACCAAATATTGGTCGCCGGAAGTTCACGCCGCCGCCTTTGCCCTGCCGCGCTTCATCGCCGAGGCGGTCGCCAAGGCGAAACCGCGACGCTGACGGCTGACGAGGGAGGAAAGACGACGGACAACAGGCGTAGTACACTCACGGCTGCGCTTGATCCGTCCTCTGTCATTCGTCGTTCGCCAAGATGAGCTTTTTTCCCGCCAAAGATCCCACCCTCGGTGACGCGCGCGCAAGCGACGCCATTGCGCAGGTGCTGATTCCGCGGTCGGTCGATCTCGGCGGCTTCCAAGTGCATCGCGCTTTACCGTCGGCGCGCTCGCGCATGGTCGGGCCGTTCATCTTCTTCGATCACTTCGGCCCCGCAGTCTTCCAGGCCGGGAACGGCGTCGATGTGCGGCCGCATCCGCATATCGGGCTCGCCACGGTGACCTACCTGTTCGACGGCGAGATCGTGCATCGCGACAGCCTCGGTACTGCGATGCCGATCCGGCCGGGAGCAGTCAACTGGATGACGGCCGGCCGCGGCATCGTCCATTCCGAACGCACCGCCGCCGATCGACGCGG
>JASHQI010000301.1 GCA_030037645.1 Xanthobacteraceae bacterium | reverse complement strand
TCGGTCGCAGGTCTCGGCGGTTGTCCGTTTGCCGGACATACCGGAGCTGCCGGCAACGTTTGCACCGAGGACCTGGTCTTCCTGTGCAACGAACTCGGCATCGCGACCGGCATCGAACTCGACGCGCTGATCGAATGCGCGCGGCTCGCCGAGGATGTGGTCGGTCATCCGCTGCCCGGCTCGGTGATGAAGGGCGGCACGTTGCAGAAATACCGGGCGTAATCATCATCCGTCCCACCGGATGATGAGGGCGCTCACGCCTCGTCCAGAATTTTCCAAATACCGGTCGCCGCCGCCACGATGCGGCTGCCGACGTACATTTTGACGGCCAGAAAGATGACTGAACGGGTCATCCGGACCACCTCCGGATGCGCCTCGACAAATTCGCCAAGGTGCGCCGGCCCGACGAATTGAATATTCAGCTCCATAGTGGCTTGGCGCCTTGCGCCGTTCACCTTGCGACCCGCCATCGCCATCGCCTGATCGGCCAGCGTCATCAGCATGCCGCCGTGCACGTTGCCCGCGCGGTTGATGTGTTTTGGCGCAACGACAAAGCCGAAACGCAGCCGCTCGCCGTCCTCGCGCCTCCAGACCGGCCCGACCAGCTCGCCGAACGCGGAGCTCTTGGCCTGCTCCCAGCCCGCGCTCGCCGGATCGAAGTTCTTGATATCGCCCTCGGACGGTTTGTCGTTCATGCGCGTGCCTGCACCGGGCTTGATCGTCGCGCGGCGAGCCGCCGGCTGAGATCGGGGATAAGTTTTGCGGCATTGGCGCCGGCGGCCAGCGCGCGGCCGTTGGCCGAAAGCCCGCGCACCGCCTGCGTATAGGCTGCGACCTCGCCGGCGTCGCGAACGGCCTGCGGATAGTCGGTCGCGAACACCAGTTGAGAGAACGCCAATTCCTCGGTTCCGAACCGCACCCAGTCCGCGCCCCATTCCGCCGCATGATCGGGACCGGCCCACCCGGCGATGTCGTAGTAAAGTCGATGATCGAGATAATGGTCGAACGGTTTTGGCGGCCGGCGGCCGTGACGCGCGATCTTGCCGGTGCCCCATTTATCGCGCTGTTGAAAGCCGCGAATGCGGCCGAGATAACGCCCGATGCCGCCGGAAAAATGCGAAAACTGGATTTTCAGCGTCGGCAGCTCGTCAAGCAGCCCGCTATTAATGATCCGTACCGTTGCCGTCATCAGCGAAAATTCCCAGCCGAGCATGCGGCCGAGATCGTCGGCATCCATGCGGCCCCAGCGGATCACGCGCGGCAGCGGATGGATGAAGACGTAGAGGCCGAGATCGGCGCAGGAATTCCAAAACGGTCTCAAGCCTTCGGCGTCGAGCGGTTGATCTTGCAGTTCGGAGGCTATGACGGCGCCCGGGAAGCCGAGCTCGACGGCGCAGCGCTTCAACTCCGCTGCCGCCTCCATCGGCTTGAGCGCCGGCACGTGCGCCAGTCCGATGAAGCGGCCTGGATACGCCCGCTCGGCCTCGCGCATGTGGTCGTTGATCAACCGGCAGGTCGCCACATCCGGCTGATCGAAACCGGAACCGCAGGTCAACACGCCGGCGTCGATACCGGCCGCGTCCATGGCGCGGACATGCGCGTTAAGATCGGCGAGCAGCGGATTGAGCAGATAATGCGGGTTGCCGTCGCGGTCGAGATCGACCGTTGCCTTGTTGGGGTCGCCCTTGAGCAGGTCTTTCGGTGTGTAGTGTTGTTGGAAGTCGATGAGCATCCCGCACCCGAACTTTCCCTCTCCCCATGCGGGAGAGGGTGGCGAGTGCGGAGTGCAAGCTTCGCACGAGCCGGGTGAGGGGTATAGCTAGTGATGCAGCGCGTGCAAACCCCTCACCCGCTTCGCTCGCAAGCGCTCGCTCAGCACCCTCTCCCGCAAGGAGAGAGGGCATTTATCACATGATGGCAAATTCATTGTTGCGCCGATCGGTCACCAGCATGGCGCCGGGATAATGCGTGATGCAGAATTCCGGGCGCACCGCCATGATCACCGATTGAGGGGTCACGCCGCAGGCCCAGAATACCGGAAGCTCGTCGTCGCGGATCGGCACCGCATCCCCCCAATCCGGCGCCCCGATATCGGCGATGCCGATCAACTCGGGCTTGCCGATGTGGACCGGCGCACCATGCACGGCCGGAAACCTGGTCGTGATCTGAACGGCGCGGATGGCATCGGCTGGGGTCATGGGCCGCATGGAAACGACGAGCGGCCCACGAAACGGTCCGGCCGGCACCGTCTCGATCGCGGTGCGATACATCGGCACGGTGCAATTGCAGGTGATGTGGCGCAATTCGATGCCGTCTTCGATCAATGCGTGCTCGAACGAGAACGAGCAGCCGATGGCGAAGCTGACGAGATCGTCGCGCCACCAGCGCAGCAAATCCTGCGGCTCGTCGACGACGGCGCCGTCGTGCCAGACGCGGTAGCGCGGCAGGTCGGTGCGGATGTCGAGGTTTTCGCCCAGCGCCGGAATACGCCAGTCGCCCGGCGCCGAGACACCGATGAGCGGGCACGGCTTGGGGTTGAGCTGGCAAAAGCGCAAAAAAGCCTCGGCAAGGTCCTTGGGTAGGATGGCGAGATTGGCCTGCACGAAGCCGGGCGCGAGGCCCGACGTCGGCCCGGCGTGGCTGCCGCGCCGGATGGCGAGCCGCGCTGCAACGCCGGTGGCGGCCGGCTCGGAACCCTGATCACGCAACGTGGCCATCGTCATGGCGCGCGCCCTCGTCGTGGTCGGTTTAGCCGTAGGCACGTTGCCTATTTTACCATCAAGAATCGGCTGAAACATACGCCAAACCGCGACGATCTTACGCGTCGCGTGGCGGCGCTAACCATAGGCTTGGGGCTGCGAAATCAGTTGAAACTGCCGTCAAGATCGCGTTTGCTAATGGTCCCAATCGCTCGCCGAGGGTCCGGTCAAGACCGGGATGAAAAGACTTGGCAATAACTGCCGGTCGCCGGCGCGGTGGCTCCGTAGTGACGCGAGCGTGAACTTTTCTGTGGACACATGAATTCCAGCGGGAGGACTTGCGATGAGTGAGAAGTGGAAGGAAGAGAAATGGGCCGAGGACATCTGGTACAGCGGCAAGGTCACGCGCCGCCGTATTGTCGGCTGGAGCGGCGGCGCGATCGGCGCCATGATGCTGGTGCCGGCGCCGTGGCGCGCCGCCTTCGGCGCCGCCAAGCCATACAAAATCGGTTCCGAGCAGCCGCTCTCCGGCGTCGGCGCCATTGGCGGTAAAACTGCGCTGGTCGGCCTGCAGATGGCGGCCGACCGCATCAACAAGAACGGCGGCATCAATGGCCGCCCGGTCGAGCTCGATATTGTCGACGACCAGAGTTCGCCCGCTGTCGCCCGACAGAAGACCGAGAAGATGGTGCAGGAGGACGACATCGACGCCCATGTCGGCGGCTTTTTGTCCAACATCTGCCTCGCCTGCATGCCGGTCTTTGAACACGCCAAGATCGTCAACATGATCAGCGTGTGTCTGGACACCACGCTCACCACCACCCACTGCAACCGCGAAAGCTTCCGCGTGCACGATTACGCACCGGCGCAAGCGGTCGCTTTCGGGCCGATGCTCGCCAAGCTGGCGAAGAATTGGCACCTCGTCTATGCCGATTACGCCTGGGGCCAATCGACCCGCGATTCCTATGCCGACGAGATCAAGAAGAACGGCGCCAACGTGGTCGGCACCACCGGCATTCCGCTTGGCACCGCCGACATGACGCCATTCCTGTCGAAAATCTCCGGCAATATCGACGGGCTGTTTGCCATCTTGTTCGGCAAGGACGGCGTGACCTACGGCAACCAGGCGTACGATCTCGGGCTGACCAAAAAGTACGTATCGGCCGGCGACGGGGCGGTTTGCGAGTCGAGCAACATGCCGGCGCTGGGCAAGAAGATCAACGGCTTCGTCGGTATCAACCGTTACATTCCGGTCTTTCAGGGCCCGCTCAATACGCCGTATCTGCACGCCTTCTTCGACGAGGCCAAGAAACGGCTGCTCAAGGTCGATCCCTCCGGACCGCTGCCCGATCGTTACGTACAATCGAATTACGAGGCGCTGAATGCCTTGAAGCAGGCGATGGTGGCGTCGAAGTTCGACGGCAAAGCCGACACGCCGAAGCTCATCGAAGCGCTCGAGGGCATGGAGATGAAGGAAGGCTACGACTTCCCGCAGGGCGACAAGACGCTGCGCAAGGCGGACCACCAGGCATTCCTGCGCGAGTTCCTGTTCAAGATCGTGGACGACGATTACAAGCTTCTCGAAACGGTGGCCAAGGACAAGACCTTGGTGCCGCCGGCCTGCACGTTCACTGCATAAGTGCGCGCCGAAGCTACGCTCGACGACGGCTCCCCGGTCGGCGGCTGGGGAGCCGGAGCGTCGCCGCTGCTCGAGACCAAGTCGCTGTCGGTCCGTTTCGGCGGCCTGGCGGCGCTATCGGAAGTCAATTTCCAGGTTGGCCGGGAGGAGGTGCGCGCGGTCATCGGACCGAACGGCGCGGGCAAAAGCACCTTGTTCAACTGCCTGACCGGCGTGCTGCGGCCGAGCGGAGGCCGCATCATTTTCAACGGCGAGGACATTACCGGCCTGCGCCCGAACCTCATCTCACAGAAGGGGATCGCGCGCTCGTACCAGATCACGAACATTCTGCCCAACGCCACCACGCTGGAAAACGTGCGTATCGCCGTGCAGTCGCGGCGGCACGCCTGGAACATGATTTCGCACCACAGCGCCTTTGCGGATCTCAACGAGAAGGCCGAAGCCGCCTTGCAATCGGTCGGGCTGCTCGGCAAGGCCGGCGAATTGGCGGCCAATCTGTCGCACGGCGAGCAACGCAACCTTGAAATCGGCATTGCGCTCGCCACCGAGCCGCAACTCCTCTGTCTCGACGAGCCGACGGCGGGCATGAGCGCGGCGGAAACCAACGAAACGAAGGAGCTCATTCGCCGCATCGCCAAGGACCTCACCATCCTGATCGTCGAGCATGACATGGAAGTGGTGATGGAGCTTTGCGACCGGATCACGGTGCTGCATTACGGCCAGATCCTCGCCGAGGGGAGCCCGCAGGAAATTCAGGAAAACTCCAAGGTGCTGGAGGTTTATCTGAAGACATGAGCACCGCAATCGAGGGCGCCGAGCCGCTGGTGAGCGTCGAGGACGTTCACACCTATTACGGCAAGAGCCATATCCTGCACGGCGTGTCGCTCACGGTAGGCGCCGGCGAGGTCGTCGGCCTGCTCGGCCGCAACGGCGTCGGCAAGTCGACGACGCTCAAAACCATCATGGGCCTGGTGCAGCCGAGCCGCGGGGCGGTGCGGTTCGCCGGCAAACGGGTGACCGGCTTGCCGCCGCATAAGCTGGCGCGCTTGGGCATCGGTTACGTGCCGGAGGACCGGCGCATCTTCCGGCTATTGACCGTGGCCGAAAACCTGCGCACCGGTCTCGACCGCCATGGCGTCACCGAGGAAAAGCGCAAAGTTCTGCTTGACAAGGTGTTCACCTATTTTCCGGTGCTGGCAGAGCGGCGCGGCCAAGCCGGCGGCACGCTCTCGGGCGGCGAGCAGCAAATGCTGGCCATCGCCCGCGCCATGATGCTGGAGCCGCGCATCATTTTGCTCGACGAGCCGACCGAAGGCCTGATGCCGCGCATGGTCGCGCAGATTCGCAACATCATCGACGTTCTGCACGGCGAGCGCATCTCCATTCTCCTGGTGGAGCAGAACGTGCCGTTGACGCTGGAAGCGAGCCAGCGCGTGTATATCCTGGAGAAGGGATGCGTGCGCCATCATTGTGCCTCGTCCGCCATCGACGTCAACGATCCGCTCATCAAGCAATATCTCGGAGTGTGAGCGGTGGCGGCGATCGGTCAATTTCTCCATTCCATTCCCATCGATCTTCTGATCATTCAGACGGTGAACGGTATCGTCACCGGGATGATCCTGGCGCTGGTCGCTTCCGGCCTGACGCTGATTTTCGGCATCATGGACGT
>JASHQI010000300.1 GCA_030037645.1 Xanthobacteraceae bacterium | reverse complement strand
TTACGGCGAAAGCATCGGGCTTGGCGGAGCGAAAGTCACGTTCCATCCGGCGGGACACGTGCTCGGCTCGGCGCAGATTGCGGTCGAAGCGAACGGACTGCGCGTCGTCGCCTCCGGCGATTACAAGAACGTTGCCGATCCGACCTGCATGCCGTTCGAACTGGTGCCGTGCGACGTCTTCATCACCGAGGCGACCTTCGGTTTGCCGGTGTTCCGCCACGGCGATCCCGACGACGAGATCGAAAAACTGTTGCACTCGGTCGCTCTGTTTTCCGAGCGCGCCCATCTCGTCGGCGCCTATTCGCTGGGCAAGGCGCAACGCCTGATCGCGCTCATCCGCAAGGCCGGTTATGTCGCGCCGATCTTTTTGCACGGCGCAATGGAACGCATCACTCGCTATTACGAAAGCCGCGGCATCGCTCTCGGCGAATTGCGGCTCGTGCGCGGGGCCGACAAGGCGAGCCTCGCCGGCACCATCACGCTGTGTCCGCCCTCGACGCTGAACGATCTCTGGGCGCGGCGCTTTCCCGATCCGGTCACCGCCTTTGCGTCCGGCTGGATGCGGGTGCGCGCGCGGGCGCGCCAGCAGGGCATCGCGCTGCCGCTTGTCATCTCCGATCACGCCGATTGGGACGGCCTCACCGCGACGGTTGCGGCCACCGGAGCCGGCGAGATTTGGGTCACGCACGGCCAGGAGGATGCGCTGGTGCATTGGTGCGGCAGCCGCGGCCTCAAAGCGCGGCCGCTCGATATCGTCGGCTACGGCGATGAGGACGACGAGGGCGGCGATAATGGCGGGGCAGAGGAATGAACCGCTTCGCCGAACTTCTCGACCGTCTCACTTATGAGCCGAGCCGCAACAACAAATTGCGGTTGATGACTGATTACTTCCGCTCGACAACCGATCCGGAACGCGGCTGGGCGCTGGCGGCGCTCACCGGCGCGCTGAGTTTTCCTCATGCCAAGGCCGGCCTTGTTCGCAACCTGATCGCCGAACGCACCGACCCCGTGCTGTTCGAATTATCCTACGATTATGTCGGCGACCTTTCCGAAACCGTGGCGCTGATGTGGCCCACCGCGACGTTCACTCAGAATGTTCCCTCCCCTCTTGTGGGGGAGGGTCAGGAAGGAGGGTCAAGCGTCGCCGCATCGAAGACACCCCCCTCCCGATCGCCGTCGCTCGCAGCGACAGCGATCGGCCTCCCCCTCAAGGGGGGAGGCAACGAAGATGGCGCCGCCGAACCGCAACTGACATTGACCGCCGTCATCGAAACGCTGGCCACACTCGGCAAGGCGCAGTTGCCGGCGCAACTGGCGCGATGGCTCGATGCGCTCGATGAGACCGGACGCTGGGCGCTGATCAAGCTGGTCACCGGCGGCCTGCGGGTCGGCGTTTCGGCGCGGCTGGCGAAAGCGGCGGTCGGAGCGCTCGGCGACAAGGACGCCCAGGAGATCGAGCTGATTTGGCCGGGATTGGTGCCGCCCTACACCGTGCTGTTCGCCTGGCTTGAGGGCAAGAGCGACAAGCCGACGAGCGCCGATCCCGCTCCGTTCCGGCCGCCGATGCTGGCGCACGCGCTCGACGACGCCGATCTTGCCGCCCTGGAGGCTGCCGACTTCGCGGCCGAATGGAAATGGGACGGCATCCGCGTCCAGGCCGTCGCCGCGCGGCAAGACGGCGGCACCATCGCACGGCTCTATTCGCGCACCGGCGAGGATATTTCAAAGAGTTTTCCCGACCTGCTCGACGCGCTTCGCCTTCCCGGCGCAATCGACGGCGAGCTCCTGATCATGCGGGATCAGCGCGTGCAGCCGTTCAATGTGCTGCAGCAGCGGCTCAACCGCAAAACCGTCACGGCCAAGCTGATGGCCGAGTTTCCCGCCCACTTGCGCGCTTATGATCTTCTCGCCGACGGCGACGAGGATTTGCGCGGGCTTGCATTCGTCGAGCGCCGGGCCAAGCTCGAAAATATCGTCGCGCGGCTGGACGACGAACGCGTCGACCTGTCGTCGCTTGTCGCCTTCGCGAACTGGGACGAGCTGACCGCGGCGCGGACAAATCCGGAAGCGGCGGGGGCCGGCCCTGACGCCGCCGCGGTCGAAGGCGTCATGCTCAAGCGCCGCGACGCACCCTACCTTCCCGGCCGGCCGAAAGGACCGTGGTGGAAGTGGAAACGCGACCCATTCATCATCGATGCGGTGCTGATGTACGCCCAGCGCGGCCACGGCAAGCGCTCGTCCTATTATTCCGATTACACATTCGGAGTATGGACTCGCGGCAACGGTGGCGATGAACTCGTTCCGGTTGGCAAGGCCTATTTCGGCTTCACCGACGAGGAGCTGTTGCAGATCGATCGTTTTGTGCGTCGTAATACCGTCGCCCGGTTCGGCCCGGTGCGCGAGGTCGTACACGAACCCGACCAGGGTCTGGTGCTTGAGGTCGCTTTTGAGGGGCTGCAACGTTCGATGCGGCACAAATCGGGGCTTGCCATGCGGTTTCCCCGCATTAACCGGTTGCGCTGGGACAAGCCGCCCCGAGAGGCCGACCAGCTGGAGCGGCTGGAGACGATGATCGAGCGCATCGAGCAGGGACGCATGTCATGACCGTGTCGCCCGCTCGATCGACCTCGCCCGCAACGCTTCGTCGCGGCCGGATGCGCGACCTCGACGCACTGATCGCCATCGAGGAGGCCGTGTTCACCACCGATATTCTGTCGCGACGAAGCTTTCGCCGTTTCCTCGCCGGGCGAAACGCCACCGCGATCGTTGCCGAGAACGAGGGCAAAGTGGCCGGCTATGCGCTGGTGCTTTATCCGCCGCGATCAAAGCTGGCCCGGCTTTACTCGATCGCCGTCGCCCCGCACATCGGCCGGCGCGGCGTCGGCCCACTTCTGCTCGCCGCCGCGGAGAAGGCGGCCAGGCGGCGGGGCCGCGAGACGATGCGACTTGAAGTCCATGAGCACAATACCCGCGCCATTGCGCGCTACGAAAAGTCGGGATACCGGCTGTTCGGCCGACATCGCGACTATTATGACGATCACGCCGACGCGCTGCGCTTCGAGAAGCCGCTGGGCCCGGCCGCGGGGCGGCAGCCCGCGGTCCCCACAAACCTACCTGACTCGGCCGCGCGAATCGGTTTTCATGGTGCATATCGCAGCCGGCGCAGTCGCCAATCGTTTTGATACCGGCTATGACACGTTGTGATTTACCTGCCCTCGGACGCATGATCGGCCCAAGTCTACATCGCGTCGCTATGCACGGCGCCTCGGATCGGAAAGGGACCCATCCATGACCGGCTGGGTCATCCTCGTCGACCAGCCCCGCGATCTGCCCAACGCCGAGACCCCGCACAAGGTCATCACCACGAGCGAGTACCTCGCGCGGCCCCGCCTGTTCGACATGGGACGGCCCAAGCTCGTCAATCTCGCCCGCTCCTACGCTTATCAGTCCAAGGGCTACTACGCCTCGCTGCTCGCCGAGGCGCGCGGCCATCGCGTCGTGCCGACCGTGGAGACGATGCTGGAGCTGCGCGAGCAGAAGCTCTACGAGCACGCCTTGCCCGAGCTTGAAGAAGAGCTGAACCGGTGCGCCCGGCGCGCCGATTTCCAACCCGAGGGCGAGCTCAAGCTGCTGGTCTGCTTCGGCATCGCCCGCGACGAGCGGTTCGAGCCATTCGGCCGCCTACTGTTCGATTGGTTCCGCTGCCCCGCCCTCGAAGTGATCGTTGAACCGGGCACCCGCCTCTCGATCGACCGCATCCGTCCCCGCAACATCAACCGGCTCGCCAACGGCGAAGCCGAGTTTTTCCGCGAGTCGCTGCACAACCACACCAGGCGCGAGTGGCGCGATCCCAAGGCGCGCACGGTCGCCAAATACGACCTCGCGGTACTGTACGATCCGAACGAGAATGAGAAGACGGCGCCCTCCTCCGCAACCTCGATCAAGCATTTCGCGCGGATCGCCGAAAAAATGTCGGTCGATATCGAGCCGATCACCAAGCGCCAGCTTGCCGAATTGGCCGAGTTCGACGGGCTGTTTATCCGCGAAACCACGTCCATCGACAATCACACCTACCGGTTCGCGCGCCGCGCCTGGCAGGAGGGCATGCCGGTCATCGACGATCCGATCTCGATGATCCGCTGCACCAACAAGGTCTTTCTGATGGAGTTGTTGCAGCAAAATCAGGTGCCGACCCCACCGACCGTCATCCTCGCCGAGGACACCGATCTCAGCAAAGCCATCGATGAGCTCGGCCTGCCGATGGTGGTGAAGATTCCCGACGGCTCGTTCTCGCGCGGTGTCCACAAGATCGAATCGGCCGCCGAATTCAAGCGCGTCGCCGATGAGCTGTTCGAGGAGACAGACCTTGTGCTGGCGCAGAAATTCCTGCCGACCGAGTTCGACTGGCGTGTCGGCGTGCTCGCCGGCGAGCCGTTGTTCGTGTGCCAATACCGCATGGCGCGCGGCCATTGGCAGGTCGTGAAATATCGACCGGACGGCTCTTCGCACGAGGGTGGCTTCCGCGCATTCGATCTCGAGCAGGCGCCGAGCGAGGTGATCGATGTCGCGGTCCGCGCGGCGCGGCCGATCGGCGACGGCTTCTACGGCGTCGATCTCAAGCAGACCGACAACGGCATCGTGGTCATGGAGGTCAACGACAATCCCAATCTCGAGCACGGCATCGAGGATGTCGTTGGCAAGGACGAAATCTGGACGCGCCTGCTCAAATGGTTCATCGAACGGTTCGAGCAATAATTTCCGTCACCCTGAGGTGCTCGGCGCGAATGCGCCGAGCCTCGAAGGGCGCCAGCCCCGGCCGGAGCAGCATCCTTCGAGGCCCGCGACAGCGCGTCGAAGACACGCGTAAACGCGCTTATGGCGCGGGCACCTCAGGATGACGATATCGGCGTCGCCGCCTTCGTCACCTGTTCGAGCGGCCAGCGCGCGCGGGGGGCGACATCGAGCGGATCGGTAAGCCCCAGCGCGAGTCGCTCGGCGCCGGCCCATGCAATCATGGCGCCATTGTCGGTGCACAACGCCGGCGGCGGCGCCACCAGCACGGTGCCCGCTTCCAAGGCGACGCGGTGCAAAACCTTGCGGATCGCCTGGTTCGCCGCGACTCCACCGGCGCAGACCAGCGCACGCGGCATGCCGATACGATCGCGGAACATGCGCAGTCCCGTGCGGAGCCGATCGAACACGACATCGACCACGGCCTGCTGGAACGAAGCGCAGAGATCGGCGACGTCGGTGTCGCTCAGCGGCGCGATCTTCTCCGCCTCGATGCGCAGCGCCGTCTTGAGGCCCGACAGAGAAAAATCGGCATCTGGACGGCCGACCATGGGCCGCGGCAGCGCGAAACGCCTGGCATCGCCGCGGCGAGCCGCCTGCTCCACCAGCGGGCCGCCGGGATAACCGACGCCGAGCCATTTTGCGGTCTTGTCGAAGGCCTCGCCGATCGCATCATCCACCGTGCCGCCAAGACGCAGATAATCGCCGACGCCGCGCACGCCGAGAACCTGGGTATGGCCGCCGGACGCGAGAAACAGGCAATAGGGAAACGATATGGCATCGGTCAGCCGCGCAGTGAGCGCATGCGCTTCCAGATGATTGACGGCAATCAACGGCTTGCCCTGCGCGAGCGCCAGCGCCTTGGCTGTGGTCAGGCCGACGATGAGGCCCCCGATCAATCCGGGCCCGGCGGCGGCGGCGACACCGTCGAGACCGGCAAAGGAAACCCCCGCTTCGGCCATGGCCTTGGCGACGATCCGGTCAAGCGCCTCGACATGGGCGCGTGCGGCAATTTCGGGCACTACGCCGCCGAATTCCGCGTGCTCGCGAATCTGCGACAACACGACGTTGGACAGGATGCGGCCATGGCCGTCGTCGCTCCGCCGCACCACGGCGGCGGCGGTCTCGTCGCATGTTGTCTCGATGCCGAGAATGTCCATGTGTGTATTATACGCGTTGGATGGCACAAGCCTCGACCAAAGCAACACTACGCATCGGCTCGCGCGGCTCGCCGCTGGCGCTGGTGCAGGCGCGGGAGGTGCAGAGCCGGCTGGCGGCGGCGTGCGGCATGGCCACCGAGCGGATCGAGATCGAGGTCATTCGCACCACGGGCGACGTCGTTTCCGACCGGCCGCTCGCCGAGGCCGGCGGCAAAGGGTTGTTCACGAAAGAGATCGAGGAGGCGCTGCTGTCGGGCGCCATCGATCTCGCCGTGCATTCGTCGAAGGACATGCCCACCTTCCTGCCGGACGGCTTGGTGCTGTCGGCGTTCCTGCCGCGCGAGGACGCCCGCGACGCCTTCATCAGCCGCAAGGCCAAGACTTTGAGCGATCTGCCCAAAGGGGCGGTGCTCGGCACCGCGTCGCTCCGGCGCCAGGCGATGGCGAAGCGGCTGCGTCCGGACCTCGCGGTTACACCATTGCGCGGTAATGTCGAGACGCGGATCCGCAAGGTCGAGGCCGGAGAAGTGGACGCAACGCTGCTTGCCGTCGCCGGCCTGAAGCGGCTTGGGCTGCTCTCGGCAGCAACCGCCATTCTGGAGATCGACGAATTTCTCCCGGCGGTCGGCCAGGGCGCGATCGGAATCGAAACGCGCCTGGACGATGCGGCGACGCGCCGGCTTGTCGCCGCGGTCGACGATGCCGACACCGCGACCGCGCTCGCCGCCGAGCGCGCGTTCCTCGCCGTGCTCGATGGCTCCTGTCGCACGCCGATCGGCGGCCACGCCCGCCTCGACAAGGGCACCGTCCGCTTCCGCGGCATGATCGCCAAACCCGACGGCAGCGCGGTGTTGGAGGTCTCGCGTGAAGGCTCGCCGGCGCAGGCGGCCGCGCTCGGCGCCGACGCCGGGCGCGAACTTAAAGTTCGCGCCGGCGCCGACTTTTTCACGCGAGATTGAACGTGCGGCTTCTCGTCACGCGACCCGAGCCTGACGCCCAGCGCACCGCCGCGACGCTTCGCGCCAACGGGCACGAAGTCGTCATCGCGCCGCTCATGCGCATCGAGACGATCGCCGATGCACCGCTCGGCAGCAGGCCGTGGGCGGCGATTGTGGTCACCAGCGCCAACGCGGCGCATGCGATCGCGCAACACGCCCGCGTTGCGCAATTGCGCGCCGCGCCGGTCTTCGCCGTCGGTAACCGCAGCGCGCAAGCCATGGTCGCCGCCGGTTTTGAGAATGTCGGCTCGGCCGACGGCAATGCCGGCGATCTCGCCCGGCTCGTTGCCGCGCGGATCAAGCCCGGCGAGCACTTGCTTTATCTTGGCGGCGAAGACCGCTCTGGCGACCTTGCCGGCGATCTTCGCGCCGGCGGCTTCACCGTGCACACCGCCATCGTCTATCGCGCCGTTGCCGCGACCTTCTTGCCGCCGCCTGCCGCGCAGGCGTTGGCTCGCGACATTGCCGGCGTTCTGCACTTTTCAACACGCAGCGCCGAGGCCTATCTGTGGACGGCGCGCGACGCCGGCATGCTTGCGCGCGCATTGCGGCCAACCCATTTCTGCCTTTCCGCCCAAGTGGCCGAGCCGCTTGCGCGTGTCGGCGCTGCCGTCATCCGTGTTGCACCGCAGCCCGCGGAGGCCGCGTTGATCGAGCTCGTCGGCCCGGCCTAATTGTGTCCGCCGCTCGGTGCCCGGCACGACGTGTTGCCGCGGTTCGGGCCTCGTACTATGGCGTGATGAATTGCTCCAGGTGGCTTGATTCGACGACCTCGCAATGGGGACAGCATGACGAACGAGCCTGACAGCACCTCGCGCCAAAGACCGCCGACCATCGATCTGACCGCGACCGAAGTCGGAACCGAAACACCGGCCGCGGCGCAAGACTCCGGCCCGGACGGGCGGGCGGCCAACCCGGCAGGCCGGAATTTCCTCGGCCTGAGGCACCATGTCCAAGGCGCCATTGCCGGCGTGATCGTGATGGGTGCGATCTTCGTCGCGCTGTGGCTCGCCGGTGAGCTGCCATCGCCTACGGCGACGCCCGCAACGCCGCCCAGCTCGCAAACCGCGAACCCAGGCGCGATGGATGAAATCTCAGCGCGGCTCGACAAGATCCAAGGCACGCTGCAAGCGCGGCAACCCGAGGCGGCGCTGTCCACGCGAATTGCGGCTGCTGAAGCGACAACGAAATCGCTTGAGGATTCGCTGGCCGCACTCGGTCGCCGCGTCGATGAGGTCGCGACGACGGCACAAGCGACTCTCGCCCAGGCCAAGTCTGCGTCGAGCGCGGCGGAGCATGCCAATGGCACCGCGCAAAACGCGCTGGCCCAGGCCAAGGCTGCGGCGAGTGCGGCTGAGCAAGCAAGCAACGGGGCGAAGACCGGCGTACAGCACAGCGACCTCGACGCGCTGGCCGACCGCATCGCGGCGCTTGAATCGAGCGTGAAAGCGCTATCCGGCAACGTGCCGAGCCAGGTCCGGAGCGAGAGCCCGAGCGCGGACGATCGCGGCGCACGGTTGACCATCGCCGCCGAGGCCCTGCGGGCGGCAGTCGAGCGCAGCGTCCCCTATCAAGCCGAACTCGCCGCGGTGAAATCGCTTGGCGCCGACCAGGACCAGACCGCAGCGCTGGAACGATTCGCAGCCGAGGGTGTGCCGAGTGCCTCAGCACTTGCCCAGCAACTCGCGGCACTGATCCCAACATTGCGACCAACGTCCGGCAATGCGCCGGATAACGGCACCTACCTGGAGCGGCTCAAGAGCAAGGCGCAACTGCTCGTGCGCATTACCCCGATCAATGCTCCCCAGGGCGATGGATCGTCCGCCGTCCTCGCGCGTCTCGATGCCGATGCCGCGCATGCCGACATCGCCGGCGCGCTCGCCGACGTTGCCCGTTTGCCGGAGCCGGCAAGAACGGCCGCCGCATCGTGGGCCGCCACAGTCAAGGCGCGCGACGCCGCCATTGCGGCGAGCCGGCAGATCGCCG
>JASHQI010000049.1 GCA_030037645.1 Xanthobacteraceae bacterium | reverse complement strand
ACTCAACATCGCGGATCACTCAACGACAGCGGTATTCTCCCCGCATTTCTTCCTCCGTATTCTCCACCGCCAGCGAAGGAGAATAGGGGGAAGCGCTACCACGAACGCTCCGTCGATAATCGAGCCGCGGCGTTATGGGAAATCCTCATTGCGGGTTTCCCCGCTACTCACCGCATGCCGGCGAGGATCGTTGATAGGTACGTACGGGGTCTTGACGGCAATCCTGTGCGAGCCTCGGCGCCGGACTATTCGCCGGCGAGACGCAGCGGCGCAGCATGGCCGGCTTCGAGCCCGCGCAAGCGTGCTTCCTCGCGCGCGATGTAATCGCGCGTCGCCGGCGTAATGCCCTTGCGCTTGGTCATCTGGATTTGAAACACGACCATATCGCCCTCGCGGAATGCCATCTCCGAAGCCGCGAGGTAAAATTCCCACATCCGCACAAAACGCTGATCGTAGAGCCGCAGGACTTCATCGCGGTGTGCGAGAAAGCGCTCACGCCAAGCCTTGAGCGTTCTGGCGTAATGCAGTTGCAGGATTTCGACGTCCGTGACGATGAGATTAGAACGTTCCACCACAGGCAACACTTCGGAGAGCGCCGGGATGTAGCCGCCCGGGAAGATGTACTTGGCAATCCATGGATTGGTGATGCCGGGGGGGCTGCTGCGGCCGATGAAATGCAGGAGAACGACGCCGTCGTCGGCAAGAAGCTTCGCGCATTTGCGGAAGTAGGTATCGTAGAACCCGACCCCGACGTGCTCGAACATGCCGACCGATACAATGCGGTCGAAGCGGCCATCGACGTCGCGATAATCCACCAGCCGGAAGTCCGTATCCTGTGCCCGTCCGCGCTCTATCGCACGGCTCTGCGCGCGCTGATGCTGCTCGTGCGATAATGTGATGCCGGTCACGCGTGCTCCGGCAATCTCCGCCAAGTAAAGCGCAAGGCCGCCCCAGCCACAGCCGATATCCAGCACCGTGGAGCCGGGCTTGACCAGAAGCTTGGCCGCGAGATGGCGCCGCTTGGCAAGTTGGGCGTCGTCAAGCGACTGATCGGGGGTTTCGAAATATGCGCAGCTATATTGCTGGTCGCCGTCGAGAAAGAGGGTGTAGAGCCTGCCGTCGAGATCGTAGTGGTGCGCCACATTCTCACGCGCACGCGACCGTGGATTGAATTGCTGCAAGCGGCGGAACAGAAAACGCATCAGCCGCAGCGGCACGGCCCACCTCGGGACGGCGATCCGCTCCTGCTGAAATAAGCTCGCCAGGACGTCGGCGATCGAGCCCTGCTCGACGACCAGCGTGCCGTCCATGTAGGCCTCGCCCAATTTCAGTTCGGGATCGAGCAAAACGCCGCGTTGCGCCTTCGCGGTTGTGAAGCGTATGGCGACTGAGGGGCCGCAACCATCACCGAAGGTGTAGGTGCGCCCTCTCGCCGTCGTAATTGTGAACGATCCGCGGCGAATAAATCGACTCAGTAGTGTTGGCAGCAACCAATCCACGGCCGCCTCCGTGCAATTGCGACCCCCTTCTGGCGCAAAATGCGAGATTGACACTTTATTCGGCGCGACCGTGGGTCCAGCCGTTCAATCAGGATAATGCGCCAGCGGGGTTCTTTATCCTGCCGTTATTAAAACAAATTCCTCCCTGACCAGCAATGCCGTGATCACGTCCCTGTGTCGGGGGACCGGGATACGCACAACCTGCTCACATTTCGCCTGCTTTTGGGTTATGGATGGTGGTTCAGCCAACGAGACTGGAGGGGATGAGGGTGTCTCGGCATCTTGCACCATTGATCGGCTTAATGATGGGATTGGCTCCAGCAATGGCGCACGCCCAGATCGACATCGATCAGGGCAAGACAGCAGAGCAAATGTTTTCGACCGACTGCGCGACCTGCCATAAGTCTCCGCGAGGCTTGGCAGGCGGCAGGGGAAGCCTCGCGCTTCGGGGGTTCCTGCAAGAGCATTACACCTCCAACGATGCGCAAGCGGCGGCGCTTACCGCTTATGTCCTCGGGGCAGGCGGTGATAGCGCACCGCCGCCGGCAAAACGCGAGCCCAAAATCACGCCTGAGCGCGCCAAGCTGCCGGAGCGTTCCAAGCCCGCCGTCGAAGAGGCGAAACGGCCCGAAAATCGGGAACGGCCAAAAGCAAAACTCGAGGAGACGGCGCCTACCACCGCCAAGCTACAACCGCCTGGTGGCGAAAATGCCGCACCGACCGGCGAGCCGGTCCCGCCGCCGATCGCGACCAGAGAGCGCCGGAAGAAAGAGCCTAAGTCAGCACCGCCACTGTCGCCCCCGGCCGCGGCGGTCGCCGAACCGGCCGCATCCGAAGCGGCTGTCCCGGAATCGACCCCTGAGGCAAATCCTGGGGCAAACGCGACCGCCCCCGCCCATGCGGATTCCGGTGAAGGCGGATCAGCACCGCACGATAATATTCCGGACTGATTTACTTTATGTCCGCCTGACGCGATCAGCTCTTGTCGGCGGGGGCGGGAGGTGTGGTCGGTTCCTCACCTTCGCTGGCGCGCCGCGACTGGGCTGCCTCGGGTTCGAAGAACGCCTCCGCCGCCAGCGCCGCGGTCTCTTCCTCGGT
Source organism: Xanthobacteraceae bacterium (assembly GCA_030037645.1). Classification (GTDB taxonomy): domain Bacteria; phylum Pseudomonadota; class Alphaproteobacteria; order Rhizobiales; family Xanthobacteraceae; genus BOG-931. The sequence goes on along the minus strand of JASHQI010000049.1, from coordinate 10,060 downwards.
CGGCTCTTCACGCAACTGCGCGACATCCTCACCGCGCGCAATCCGCGTCGCTTCGTCATTATTACGGGCAACGATGACCGTGATCGACGTCTCGATCTCCGGATGAAGCGCAATCGGAACAGTATGCTGCCCGATCGTCTTGATCGGCGCATTAAGCGCAATCTGATTGCGGCTCACGATATAACCGGCCTGTCCGATGAGGCCGACCAGATCGCGCGGCGAGACTGATCCGAACAGTTGGCCCGCTTCCGACGCTTGGCGAAGTACGGTGAAGCTTCGTCCATTAAGCTTGTCGGCGACGCCCGATGCTTCAGTTTTCAGCGTCAGCGAGCGCGCTTCGAGCTCGCTCTTCATGGACTCAAAACGCGTGCGATTTTCTGCTGTGGCGCGGAGCGCCTTGCCGCGCGGCAGCAGGAAGTTGCGAGCGAAGCCGTCCTTGACGCGCACCACGTCGCCCATTTGACCCAGCCTGGCGACGCGTTCGAGTAAAATCACTTCCATCTCGACTTCTCCTTTGCCGCCCCGGCGGTGCCGTCGAGGGTGAGAGCGCCGCGCCGGTTTTTCATCAGCGGATCACATAGGGCAGCAGCCCGAGGAAGCGGGCACGCTTGATGGCCTGAGCGAGTTCACGCTGCTTCTTAGCCGACACCGCCGTAATGCGGCTTGGAACGATTTTGCCGCGTTCCGATACGAAACGCTGCAGCAGCTTGACGTCCTTGTAATCGATCTTGGGCGCATTGGCGCCGGAGAAGGGGCAGCTCTTGCGACGGCGGAAGAAAGGACGGCGTCCGCCCGCGCCCTGCGGTGACATCGCCATGATCACTCCTCCCTTGCCGTCTGTGGTTCCTCGGAATCATCGCGTGGCCGGCGTTCCCGATCGCGCGGGCGGTCGCCGCGATCGCCGCGGTCGAACCTATCGCCACGCTCGCCACGGCGTTCCTCGCGGTCACGATCGCGCTCGGCTCGGCGCATCATCGCCGACGGACCCTCTTCGTGTTCCTCGACCCTGATGGTGAGATAACGCAGGACGTCTTCGTTGAGCCGTTCCAGCCGCTCGATCTCATTGATCACCGGCGGCGGAGCATTGACGTTCATGAGCGTGAAATGGGCTTTGCGATTTTTGCGCAGCCGGTAGGACAGCGATTTCACGCCCCAATACTCGGTCTTGGCGACCGATCCGCCCAGGCCTTCGATGACCCCCTTCAATTGCGCAGTCAATTCTTCCACCTGCTGCGCGCTGGTGTCCTGGCGCGCAAGGTAGACGTGTTCATAGAGCGGCATGCATGCCCTTTCCTTCGTTGTCCGCAGCTCGCCCCGACGCTAAGCCCCTCGAACCCTTCGGGAAAGGCTCGAATGCTCTGAAGGCGGGAACACCGGACGCCGGACCGCAGGGTCCTACCACGCCAGTTCGAGGCGCATGTCAGATCCGGAAAATCTTCTTTCCGGCGCCTGCGCTGGCTTGGCCGTCCGTTCAGCCCCCGGCCGGGGTCGAGCGGAAGGCGGCCTTATACGCGGCCGGCACACGTGAAGGCAAGGCGGATCAAGGGTGATGTGGGCGGTTCTTCGGCCTCTGGATCAGTTCTGCGATCCGGACGGCGAGTTCGACGCCCTCGCGAACCTGCTTGGCGCTTGCGCTCTCGCGGCCGGACGAGGCGTCGCTGCGCAACTTCCGCAATCCGGCGAGCAGAGCGTCGAGACTTTGGCGCAGCAGTAGCTCGCGAAAAGCCGGGTCGTTCCGCGCCCGGGCGAGGTCGGCGTCGGTGACCGGCGAATACGTGCTCATGAAGCCCCGATTGCAATTCCTCTGCGGCCAATCCGAGGGTAGGGAAAGCCTACCAATTCGTGGTTTTAGCTTTCTTACCGGCACGGCTCCCTTGACAGGGGCCATATCGCAGTATCTTTCGCCCCTTTTACGGTTGGACATATGACGGTCGCGTTTGTTTTTCCGGGCCAGGGCAGTCAGGCGGTTGGCATGGGCAGGGAGCTCGCAAATGCCTTTACACCGGCCCGACGGGTCTTCGAGGAAGTCGACGCGGCGCTCGGAGAATCCCTCAGCCGCACCATCTGGGATGGTCCGGCCGAGACGCTCACGCTTACGGAAAATGCTCAGCCGGCGCTGATGGCGGTTTCGCTTGCCGCCATGCGGGTGCTTGAGACGGAGGCCGGCCTGGATTTGGCTCGTGACGTAGCTTTTGTCGCCGGGCACTCGCTCGGCGAATATTCGGCGCTGGCCGCGGCCCGCGCCATATCGATCACCGATGCAGCGCGACTTCTTCGCGTCCGTGGTCGTGCCATGCAGAAGGCTGTACCGGTTGGCAAAGGCGCCATGGCGGCGCTCATTGGGCTTGATCTGGCCAACGTTCAAGCGATCGCGGCGGATGTCGCCGACGCAGGGGTCTGTGCCGCGGCAAACGATAACGGCGGAGGGCAGGTTGTCCTATCGGGCGAGAAGCTCGCCGTTGAGCGCGCCATTGAGCTTGCCAAGCGGCGCGGCGCAAAACGGGCGATGCTGCTGTCGGTTTCCGCGCCATTCCATTGCGCACTGATGCGGCCGGCCGCCGAGGCAATGGCCCAAGCGCTCGCCACGGTCACAGTCCAGCCGCCACGCGTCCCGCTCGTTGCGAATGTCCTTGCGCAGCCGATCAGCGAGCCGGGGCGCATCGTGCATTCCCTGGTCGAGCAGGTGACTGGAACGGTTCGGTGGCGTGAATCGGTTTTGTACATGGTGCGCGCTGGAGTGAAGACATTCCATGAGGTGGGCGCCGGCAAGGTGCTGACCGGCTTGATCAAACGTATCGCCGACGCTGTGAATGCGTCGCCGATTGGCACGCCAGACGACATCACCCGGTTCGAGGCCAAGCGCGCTTAGGCCTTTGCTCGTTCGGGAGGACCGCCATGTTTGAACTGACCGGAAAGACCGCATTGGTCACGGGAGCGACCGGCACCATCGGCGGCAGCATCGCGCGTGCGCTGCATGCGCAAGGCGCAACGGTCGCCGTATCGGGTACGCGCCGCGACGTTTTGGACCGGTTAGCTGCCGATCTCGTCAGCCGCGTTCACGCTCTGCCTTGTGATCTGGCCGACCCCGCCGCAGTTGAAGGGCTGGTGCCGCGCGCCGAAGAAGCCATGGGCCAACTCGACGTGCTCGTCGCCAATGCCGGCGTCGCCAGAGACAATCTGCTCGTGCAATTGCGCGATGAGGATTGGGAACAGGTGATTGCCATCAATCTTTCCGCCACGTTCAGGCTCGCGCGCGCCGCGGTCCGCGGCATGATGCGGCGTCGTTTTGGCCGCATCGTTGCGATGACCTCCGTGGTGGGAGCTACCGGCAATCCCGGCCAGGCGAATTATGTGGCCGCCAAAGCCGGAATTGCCGGCATGATAAAGGCGATCGCGCAGGAATATGCAAAGCGCTCCGTCACCGCCAATTGCGTTGCGCCCGGATTTATCGTCACTCCGATGACGGACAAACTCAACGACAAGCAACGCGAAGCGATACTCGGGAAAATACCGGCAAGCCGGGCCGGTACGCCGGAGGAAGTTGCGGCTGCGGTGGTGTTTCTCGCCTCAAACGAGGCCGCCTACGTGACTGGTCAGACATTGCATGTGAATGGTGGAATGGCCATGATTTGAATGAGATAGCTATGAAAGTCGCGGCTTGCGGCTGCGCTGGTCAAGGTTATCGAAGTGTGGTAACCGAACCGCGATAAGGCTGGAGGAAGCCGGAAGGCCGAAGTGCGGGGGAACAAGAGTTCGCCTCTGATCGGTGACGATCCGCGGCCGTCGCCCACGACGAGACCGAGAGTGGATTGATTGGGTCGCGTTGAAAGATGAGGTTGGAGCAATGAGCGACATTGGCGAGCGGGTGAAGAAGATCGTGGTAGAGCATCTGGGCGTGGAACCCGACAAGGTCACGGACAATGCCAGCTTTATCGACGATCTCGGCGCTGATAGCCTCGACACCGTTGAGCTCGTCATGGCATTCGAGGAGGAATTTGGTTGCGAAATTCCCGATGACGCAGCCGAAACCATTCTGACGGTCGGCGACGCGATCAAGTTCCTCGAAAAGAATGCGAAGAGTTGACCTGCCGGTCGCTTCAGTCCGCCTTTGCATGAAATGTCCGCGAGCCTGTGAAATCCGCGCAGAAGACTGTGCGGGCGCGTCGTGTGTGTATACGGGTGGGGCGAAACTCGGCCTCGGTCGGGGATCCGACGATGAGACGGGTCGTGATCACGGGTATCGGCATGGTGACGCCGCTGGCGTGCGGCGTCGAACAGACTTGGCGTCGGCTGCTCAACGGTGAGAGCGGGATCAAACGCATCGAAAAATTCGATGTGTCGGATCTTGCTTGCAAGATTGCCGGCCAAGTTCCCCGTGGCGATGGCAACGACGGCGCGTTCAATCCCGATCAATGGATGGATCCCAAGGAGCAGCGCAAAGTCGACGACTTCATCGTCTATGCAATGAGCGCGGCGACGCAGGCCCTCGACGATGCAGGATGGCATCCGCGCCAATACGACGAGCAGGTCACAAGCGGCGTCCTGATCGGTTCTGGCATCGGCGGCATCGAGGGAATCGCCGAGACTGCGCTGTTACTGCGCGACCGCGGGCCGCGCCGGGTGTCACCGTTCTTCATCCCTGGACGGATCATCAATCTCGCCTCGGGCTATGTGTCGATTGCGCATTCGCTGAAAGGCCCCAATCACGCCGTCGTCACCGCGTGCTCCACGGGTGCTCACGCCATCGGCGACGCGGGAAGGCTCATCGCACTCGGGGATGCGGAAGTCATGGTCGCCGGCGGAACTGAATCGCCCGTCAACCGCATTTCGGTCGCTGGCTTTGCCGCATGCCGGGCGCTGTCAACGGGATTTAACGAGACGCCGGAGCGCGCGTCGCGGCCGTATGACCGCGATCGCGACGGCTTTGTGATGGGCGAGGGTGCCGGCGCACTGGTGCTCGAAGAATACGATCACGCCCAGCGCCGTGGTGCCCGGATATATGCCGAGCTTGTCGGCTACGGCCTGTCCGGCGATGCCTTCCACATCACTGCGCCGGCTGAGGACGGTGATGGTGCACTGCGCTGCATGACCGCCGCACTGCGCCGCGCTGGCATATCCGCTGGCGACATCGACTACATCAACGCTCACGGCACATCGACGCCGCTCGGCGACGAGATTGAGCTCAAAGCCGTCGAGCGGCTCGTCGGCAATGCCGCAAGCCGCATCAGCATGTCGTCGACCAAGTCCTCGATCGGCCACCTGCTTGGCGCGGCCGGTGCAGTCGAGGCTATTTTCTGCTTGCTCGCGATGCGCGACCAGGTGGCGCCGCCCACCATCAATCTCGATAATCCGTCGATCGCCACCGCTCTCGATCTTGTGCCTCACACAGCCCGCAAACGGCCGATCACGATCGCGCTTTCGAATTCATTTGGATTTGGGGGCACCAATGCGAGCCTCATCTTCCGCCGCTTGGTGAAATAGTGCCCCAAACCGCCGTTTCGCCATATTTGCTCCGCACTCGGCTGCGATCCCCAGGGGGATGTGCCCATGCGCCCCATGGGCAGAGACGGTGGAATTTGACAACATTCGTCTCGGCTGGGCGGGGGTCACCTTCATCGCGGATCATGAAGCTGGTGAGAGTGGATAATTGGCGGTGACCGGATCCAACGCATCGTCGAATGGTAACGAGCGAGCTTCGACGCCGTCGCAGCCAGCGACCGCTCGCGGTTCCGAGAAGCCGGAACCAACGGCGCGCGGCAAAGAGCCCACTCCAAAACAAGCGATCATGCAGCGTCCGCGCTGGACCGCTGCGACCAACGTGAATCAACCCAAATCCGACTCCGACAAGCCGACCAACGGAGCAACCGGCGCGGCTTCGGCCGCGTCCACTGCTCGGCCGCGTCCGCCGGCCGCACCATCGGCTGTCGTCCGCCCCACACCAACGGCGACAAATCCCTCCCCGGTACGCCCACCCACGTCACGCTCGCGCGATGCCGGCAAAGCCGTGAACGGGGCGGGCGAGCCTTATCCACCTCTCTCCGAGCGGCTGATCAATGGAATCGGCAATGCTCCCACGGCATCAAGCCGCCGCGATCCCGCGCGCGTCGCCCCTCGCAGCCCGCGCACCGCGCTTGAGCCGGACACGGTGGAGTTGCCGGCGCGCCGATCAAAAACCGCGCGGCATCCTGTCGTCGTTATCGGCAATGCAATCATCAGCCTTTTCGTATTGGCGGCAATTGCGGCCGTTGTCCTGCTGTTCGTTGGCAAGGAGCGGTTCGAGGCACCGGGCCCGTTAGCGGCGGACCGTATTGTCGATATTCCGCATGGCTCGGGCATCCGCGATATTGCCGATGACCTTCAGCAGGCGGGCGTCATCGACCAGCCCTGGGTCTTTATCGGTGGTGTCATGGTGCTCAAGGCGCGCCAAGGCCTGAGAGCCGGCGAATATGAATTCAAAGCGCATGCCAGTGTGCGTGACGTTGTTGAGACCATCGTCGAAGGCAGAGTGGTTACACATCAGATCAGCATTCCGGAAGGCCTAACCTCCGAACAGATCGTCGCGCGTCTGATGGACAACGACGTTCTCACGGGCAACATCGCTGAAATACCGGGCGAAGGCAGCCTTCTGCCCGACACGTACAATTTTACGCGCGGGGTAACCCGTGAGCAGATGATCCAGCGAATGCAGCAGGCACAGCAACGTCTGCTTCAGGAAATCTGGGACCATCGTGCCCCCGATCTGCCGCTCAAGACTCCCGAACAGCTTGTCATCCTTGCCTCTCTGGTCGAAAAAGAGACCGGCAAGCCTGACGAACGCACAAGGGTCGCCGCTGTTTTCGTCAATCGTCTGAAACAGAAAATGAGGCTGCAATCCGATCCGACGATCATTTATGGATTGGTCGGCGGCAAGGGCACGCTGGGCCGGCCGATCTCTAAGAGCGAGATCGATCAGCCCACGCCCTATAACACCTACCAAATCGACGGCCTGCCGCCGGGGCCAATCTGCAATCCCGGTCGCGCCTCGCTCGAGGCTGCCGCCAATCCAGCGCGAACGCGTGAGCTCTACTTCGTGGCCGACGGCACCGGTGGTCACGTCTTCGCGGAAACATACGAGCAGCACGAGAAAAATGTCGCGCGACTGCGACTGATGGAAACCAATCAAAAGGACCAAGCGCCGATCGATGCAGCGACACCGGTGCCGGCGCAGGCCGCTCCAGATGTTCCGGCGGCGCCGTCTCCCCCATCCCGCCGCGCCTCTTCCCATCATAAGAAGCCACGTACCGAATAGCGCCGAGCGTGGCTTGGGCACCCGGCGAAAACGCGTGGCGTTGATTGCACCGGCGCTCTTGTGACGGCACTTGGCCGCCGCTAAGTTCAGCGCCAATTTTCGTACAGCTTCGGTCGGAGATCGCATTCCATGGCGCTTTCGAGCATGACTGGGTTTGCTCGCGGCCATGGCGTTTGTGGCTCTTATGCATGGGCCTGGGACCTCAAATCGGTCAACGGCAAGGGGCTTGATCTGCGCCTGCGGCTCCCGCCGGGGTGGGACGCGATCGAGGTGCCGGTGCGATCCCACGCCGGAGCAGCGCTTGCGCGGGGCTCCGTTCAAGCGAACCTCACGGTCGAGCGCAGTGGTGCGCTGCCCGTCGTGCACGTTAATGCCGCGGTCCTTGAGGCGGTGCTAACGACCTTGCGGCAACTCGCAACGCGGATCGAAGCCGCACCGCCTTCGCTCGACGGTGTTCTGGCGCTGAAGGGAGTTATGGAGGTCGGTGACACCGAGGAGAATGAAGAAGAGCGCCGCAGGGGCGAAGCGGCGGTGGTCACGGGATTCGTGGAGGTTGTCGGTGCGCTCACTGATATGCGCCGACACGAGGGCGACGCTCTTGGCCGCGTGCTGATGGCGCGCCTCGCGGAGATTGCCGGATTGACTGAACGCGCCGAGCGGTCCCCCGGCCGCCGGCCCGAGGCGATCCGGGCGCGGCTTGCCGAGCAGGTTGCAACCTTGTTGTCGCAGTCCGATCGCTTCGACCCCGATCGGTTGCATCAGGAGGCTATTCTGATCGCGACCAAGGCCGATGTGCGCGAGGAACTTGACCGGCTCGCCGCACATGTGTCGCAGGCGCGGCGCCTCATCGACCAAGGCGGGCCCATGGGTCGCCGGCTCGATTTCCTTGCCCAAGAGCTCAATCGCGAGGCCAACACGTTATGCGCCAAGGCAATCGACGTCGAACTCACCAATATCGGGTTGGAGCTCAAGGCCGCGGTCGAGCAATTCCGCGAGCAGGTGCAGAACGTGGAATAGGCCATGGCGCGGGCGGGGCAAAACAGCAGGACTATTGAGCGCCGCGGCCTGATGCTCGTCCTGTCGTCGCCTTCGGGCGCCGGAAAAACCACACTTTCGCGGCTGCTGCTCAATGCCGACCGCGGTGTCGAACTGTCGGTGTCGGTGACCACTCGCCCGAGGCGGCGCGGCGAGATCGACGGACGCGATTATCACTTCATCGGCCGCACTCATTTCCAGACCATGGCGAAAACACGTCGGCTGCTTGAGTGGGCCGAGGTGTTTGGTCATTGGTATGGTACGCCGCGCCGCCCGGTGGAGAAGGCGTTGCGGTCGGGTCGTGACGTGTTGTTCGATATCGATTGGCAGGGCACGCAGCAGCTCCGTGAAAAAGCACGTGACGATCTGGTCAGCGTGTTCATTCTTCCGCCGAGCGTCAGAGAGCTGGAGCGGCGGCTCAGGCGGCGCGCGCAAGACAGCAAGGAAACCATCGGCTCGCGTATGGCCAAAGCCGCAGGCGAGATGAGCCATTGGCCGGAATATGACTACGTCATTGTCAATCGCGACATCGAGGTGGCTTTTGCCGAAGTGATGGCGATCCTCGCGGCGGAGCGGCGCAAGCGCGAGCGTCAGGTCGGACTTTCGGACTTCGTGCGCGGCTTGCAGGCGAGGCTGTGAGCCTGCGCTTCAGGCTAGAGCCTTTTCGGTTTTGATGGAATCAAAACCGGGCTCTCGCATTTTGATTGAGCATGATCTTTTCCGAAAACCGGTTTCCACCCTCGGATCAAGTCCGAGGGCAGGCTTTTTCGGGATCATGCTCTAGCTCTTCACCTCTCTCCGCTGGAAAGGGGATTGCGCTGCGCAAGGTCATCGTTTGCCAGAGCGCCAAATCGTTTCAACTTGAAACGAGTGCGCTCCATTGGCGTCACATGGATAAAACAGTGCGGCCGACGACGCGCCCGGCGCGAAGATCGTCGAGCGCGGCTTGTGCTTGAGCGAGCGGACGGTCTCGCGTCGGGATCGGCGAGATTCGTCCCGCGCGGGCCAGATTGAGCACTTCCCGCGCCTCGGCGAGCGTGCCGGTCAAGCTGCCCTCGATGGTGATTGCCTTGATCGCGAACATCACGGCCGCGATCGAAAACGACCCGCCCAGAAGGCCCGTCACCACCACTTTGCCGCCGCGCGCGAGAACGCTGGTGGCAAATTGCAGCGAACGTTCGGAGCCGACGAAATCGCAAACGCCGAGCAGACCGCCGGTCGATGCGGCGATCGCCTTGCGTGCCTGCGGGTCGGATGGGTCGTATGCCGCCGCGGCTCCGGCCGCGATCGCGGCGTTTCGTTTGTCTGGATCGATATCGGCGACGATGGCGGGTTGCGGAAACATGGCGCGTGCAAGCGCAAGGCCCATCATGCCGACGCCGCCACAACCGATGAGCAACACCGGTCCGCGATGAGCGCGGGCACCAAGCTTTTTCAGCGCCGCATAAGCGGTCAGTCCGGAGCACATTAGCGGCCCCGCAAATTCAGGAGAAAGCGGCTCATAATCAATAAGATAGCGAGAGTTCGGGACGATAACGTGGCTGGCGAAACCGCCGTCCGCCCGAATGCCGAGATGGGCGGGATTGTTGGAGCAAAGATTCTCCTCTCCGGCGCGGCAGGCCGCACATGTGCCGCAGCCGATCCACGGATAGACCGCAACACGGCGGCCGATGACACTACCGTCAGCTTCTTCGCCGATGCGTTCAATGACGCCGGCGATCTCATGTCCCATCGTGA
>JASHQI010000299.1 GCA_030037645.1 Xanthobacteraceae bacterium | reverse complement strand
CGACAGTCGAACCCTTACCGTTGGTGCCGGCGACATGAATCACCGGCGGCAGGCGCCGTTCCGGGTGACACAGCGCGGCGAGTATGCTCTCGATGCGATGCAGCGACAGATCGATACGCTTGGGATGCAACGTCAGCAGGCGCGCATGGATGGCGCCGATCGTCGTCGCGTCGGATCTTCGAGTGCTCACGCCGTTGCCGGCGTCGGCACGGGGGCCGACAGGCGCGAAAGCGATGGGCCCGCGGGCGCCTTGGTCAAGAGCCGGCACAGCCGTGCGATCGTCGCGCGCATATCGAGACGGTGCACCACCATGTCGACCATGCCATGGTCGCGCACATATTCCGCCCTTTGAAAGCCCTCGGGCAGCTTTTCACGAATCGTCTGCTCGATGACGCGGGGACCGGCAAAGCCGATCAACGCGCCGGGCTCCGCGATATGCACATCGCCAAGCATCGCGTAAGAAGCGGTGACACCGCCGGTGGTCGGGTTGGTCAGAACCACGATGTAGGGCTTGCGTGTCTCCCGGAACCGCTGCACCGCGATGGTGGTGCGGGGCAGTTGCATCAACGAGAGAATGCCCTCTTGCATGCGTGCGCCACCCGACGCAGCAAAGAGAACGAAGGGACAGCCCTTCTCTATGGCCGTGTCGAAACCCTTGATCACTGCCTCGGCCGCAGCCATGCCAAGTGAACCGCCCATGAAATCGAAATCCTGCACGCCGATGACCGCAGCAAGGCCATCGAGTCTGCCATAACCGAGCTTGACCGCATCGTTGAGTCCGGTCTTGCTGCGCGCATCCTTGAGGCGGTCGACATAGCGGCGCTCATCGCGGAATTTCAGCGGATCGAGCGAGACCTCCGGTACCGCAACGTCAAACCAGGTCTCATTGTCGAACATCGATTTGAGCCGGGCCATGGCGCTCATGCGCATATGATAATTGGAGCCCGGAATCACGAATTGGTTGGCTTCAACGTCCTTGTAGAACACGAGCTGGCCGGTCTCCGGACATTTGATCCAAAGATTTTCCGGCACCTCGCGACGCAAGATGCTGCGGATCTTCGGCCTGACGACGTTGGAGATCCAGTTCATATTTCAATTCACCTGCTGCACCTGCTACACGCACATTACCGACTGCACATACATATAATTGTGTCGCATACTTGCGCAATTCGCGGCGGATTCGTCGACGATCCGCTATGGCCGCGTTGCGACACGATTGGCGCATCCGCCCTGCATTTTGCCGCCATCAGACGCCTCGGAGCTATCGCCATTTTGCGGGACAAAAATAGGTTTATCATCAATAATTTAGCTGATCCAGCCCGGCAACCGGCGCGGTTGCGCAGGTGATGTCATAAATGTCCGCGCAGCAAATCGTCGTCGTCGGTCTCGGCGCCACAGGAAGCGCCGCGCTGTGTCAGCTTGCGCGCCGCGGCGCACGCGCAATCGGCATCGAACAATTTGCGATCGGGCACCACCGCGGCTCTTCGCATGGCCCGACGCGTATCATTCGCTTGGCGCATTTCGAGCGGCCATCCTATGTGCCGCTGATGCGACGAGCTTACGCGCTGTGGCGCGAACTTGAAAGCGCCACGGAGCAGAAGCTTCTGCACATCACCGGTATCCTCGAGATCGGACCTGAGCGTGGAGAAATCGTCTCTGGAACATTGGCGGCGGCCAAACAGAACAATTTGGAGCTCATAGCGCTCGATGCGAACGAGCTCATGCGGCGCTATCCGCAGTTCAGGGTTCCGCCCGATTACAAGGCAGTGTTCCAACGCGACGGCGGCGTCCTCGAAGCGGAGCGCGCCATCGCCGTCAACATTCACATCGCCGAAGCGGCAGGCGCCGTCATTCGCACCAACGAAAAAGTGCTCGGGATCGAGCCGCGCGCCGGCGCCGTTCGCGTCACGACCGATCGTGAGGAGATTACAGCGGACGCCGCGGTTATTGCCGCTGGTCCCTGGATGGGCACGCTGCTGCCGAACCTGCGCCTGCCGCTGAGAGTCACGCGCCAAGTCGTCTGCTGGTTCGAGCCGACTCCCAGGGCGCAATTCGCCGAAGATCGCTTCCCGGTTTTCATTCTCGAAAGCCCATATGGCAACCACTATGGCTTGCCGCTCTATGGGACCATGGGCGTCAAGATTGCAAAGCACGGCCACCGCGATGAGGCGGTCGCGCCTGATAATTACGAGACGACCGTTTCAAAGACGGACGAAGCAGCGATCCGCGCGCCGCTCCAGGAATATCTGCCGGGCGCCAACGGCAGACTGCTGAGCGCGCAAACGTGCTTGTATACGATGACCCCCGACCAAACCTTCATCGTCGACCGCATGCCCGGATACCCGCAAATCGTGATTGCATCGCCGTGCTGCGGCCACGGCTTCAAGTTTTCTCCAGTCATCGGCGAAATCGTTGCCGATCTGATTACGCGCGGGGGCACAGAACGCGATATTTCAGAATTCCGGCTGCGACGGTTTGGGTAGGATTCAGCGGGTCACAAGAAAAACGCCAATGGCGACGAAAATCGCGGCGATGCCTTTTTGCGCCAATTCGCGGCCAATCAGATTTTCGCGGCCAAGGTGCGGCAGGAAGGTGCTCAGCACGACGCCGAAGGCAAAGACGAACAGCGTCGTGGTGCTGCCGATGGCCTGGACAAGGCTCAGCGGCGCAAACATCAACGCATAACGACTTCCCAACCCTCCGCCGAGATTGATGAGCTCGTTTGACGCATTGATGGACAAAAGCGCGACGGTATTTGCGCGCAGCACCGTCACAAACTGCGCGCGATAGGAAGGGATCATCAGCAGCACGGCGCCGAAAATCGCTTCGCCGACAAACATCCAGAAGGTGGTGGTCCAGAATTCGGCTTTGACCGCAAAAATCTTGAAGATCAGCGCGCTCACCGCGAGCGCAAAGCCGCACGCCAGCATCAACAGCGCCAAGCGCGCCTTGAACCTCGGGCCTTGTCCAGTCCCGCCGGTGGCGGAAGACTGAAAGCGGCCGAAGCGGATCGAGACGATCGCCGCCCCGACAATGATCATCACGCCGCCCGCCATTTGCCGCGGCGACAATGTTTCGCCCAGCACCAGATAGGCCAACACGTAGCCGAATAACGGCGAGGTCTGGAAAAACGGCGCCACCACGGACGCTTCCTCGGATTGCAACGCCTGCAGGTAAAGCAGCATCGCGCCCATGTAGAGAATGCCGGACGTCACGATGATGCCGATTCCGGCAACGCCGAGATCGGTCACGTTTGGCTCGTAGAACCAGATGAAGGGCAGCAGCAGCAGTCCGAGGAAGGCGGTGAATATCAGCAAAACGGCGACATCGCTGTGCTTGAAGAATCGCTCGACGAGGTACTTGTCGAGGTGCACCGAAACGGCCCACAGCACCGGGCCGGCGAACGCAAAGAAGAGCCAGGACATTCGTGGTGCCTATCGCCGCTCGTCTCCGCGAGAACTCAAGGGAATAAAGGCTGAAGCCGCCTTTCCCCGACGCAGCGTAACATTTCACCCATTGACCTCTCGCCCAGCGGGCAGAGGTCGAGCGACCCCCGGTTTGATCGGGCGGAGCGAAGGTGAGGGGTTCGAATGTTGCAGATTACGCTCAAACGTCCGAGCCCCCTCGCCTCAATCCCTTATTCTCCGGTTGCGCGGTGGCCGAGCGCGTGGCTCGCCTGGCGCTCCGCCGGCGGGTCGACGTGCAGGTCGATCACGCAGACGCCGCCCTTCTTGAGCACGTCGACGCCCCGCTCGATCGCCGGCTTGACGTCCGACGCGCGGGTGACCGGCCCAATGCCGACCGCTCCCTGTGCCTCGGCGAGCTTGGCAATATCGGGCGTCGGGTCTTCCAACCGCAGACCGATCCAGCGGTTCTTGGTCTCGCGCCCACGGGTGCGAGCCACATTGTCCTGGTGCAGCTCGTCGTTGAAATAGGAGCGGTTGTTGTTGACCAGGATGAGCAGCGGGATGCGATGGTGCGCGGCGCTCCAGATGGCCGTTGCGCCCATGCAGAAGTCGCCGTCGCCGAGCATCGAGATCGCGTAACGGCCCTGGTCGGCCAGCGCGAGCGCGGAGCCGACCGATATGCCGGGGCCAGATCCCAGTCCGCCGCCGCCATCCTTGCCGAGATAGGCCATACCGTTCTGTAACGGCCAGAGATCGAACGGCCAGCCGCGGCCGAGCGTGCAGAACGTCACGTTTTCCGGATCGTTGAACTGATCGCGTAGCGCAAGGGTGACCTGCTCCATGCTGATCGCGGCGCCATTGGCCTTGGTTTTAGCCGGCACCTTGATCTTCCACGGATTCTTGCGGCCGCTGCCAAGCGCATCGACGAGTTCCGCCACCACGACGTCGGCGGTCGCCGCCATCGCCACGTCGACCGGTGGCAGCGCCTGATATTCCATGTTGGCGCCGGTGTGCAGGTTGTGGTCGAGCGAGCAGGCGATGACCTTCGCCGTCACCTTGCCAACGTTCTTTGCCTGACGCAGCGCGCCGCCGAGATCGACCCAATCGAGCGCGACGATGACGTCGGCTTCGCACAATAGCTCGCGTGCATCCTTGCCCAGCACGTTGAACGGCGGGCAGTAATGCGCCGGGTGGTCGGTCGGGAAGGTCGCGCCCTGCTTGAGGTCGGTGACCACGCAGGCGCCCAGTCTTTCCGCGAGCTTGATGCGCGGCGCCCAGTATTCGGCCTTGCGCGAGGCGCGGCCGAACATGATCACCGGCCGCGCGGCATTTTTCAGCAAAGCGGCCGCCTCGTCGACCGATTCCTGCGATGGCCGCGGCGGCGCCGGCGGCCTGAAACGCTTCACGTCCGGCCACTCCGGCT
>JASHQI010000298.1 GCA_030037645.1 Xanthobacteraceae bacterium | reverse complement strand
AAGCGCACAGGCGTCCTCGGCTTGCGCACGGGAGCGGGCGACGACCGCGCAGACCGCTTCGCCCTGCCAGCAGGCGCGCTCGACCGCTATGGCGTGTTGCGGCGCCGACTTTATGCCTTTGAGATGCGTCAGCACGCCGACCCACGGCGTGATCACTTTCGCAAGCTCGGCGCCGGTCACGACCGCGACCACGCCGGTCGCCTTCTTGGCGTCCTCCGTCGCGATTGTCTTGATGCGCGCGTGCGCGTGCGGCGAGCGCACGAAGGCGACGTGCACCATGCGCGGCAGCACCACGTCGCTGACATATTGGCCGCGCCCTTGCGTGAGCCGCGCGAGATTGGGCCGCGGCACGGAACGGCCGATATAGGAATTCGGCCGGTCGAGGGCGGAGAGAGGGGAGGGGACGTCGGCGATTTTCATACCGGCGATGCTACAATCCGCTCACAAATACCGCGTCGGCCACATCAGCGTGCGCCACATATGGGCGGACGGCGAATCGTCGAAGCCGAGACCTTCTTCGGGCTGCTTGAAGTTGCGGCCGATGATGTCGACAAAATCGTCAAGGTTGACCTTGGCGTTAGGGTCGAACGAATAAATGTCGTTCACGCAAATCAATCGCGCGCTCATGTACCATTTGTGGTTTTTCGCCCGTTCGTATTCGCGCACGATGTACGGCTCGGGTTTATAGTCGGCGCCGAAATTGTTGATGTACATCTGCGGATATTCATAGCCAACGGAAGAGTCCGGGAAGAAGCGCAGCGCCTGGTGCATGCGCACGGCCCAGCTCACCTCTTCGTCGACATAGGGCTCGATCATCTGGGCGCCCCAATAGCCGTGGTCGCAGCGGATGAAGCTTGCCACGCCGATGTCGTGCAGCAGGCAGGCGAGCACGATCTTTTCATTATGGCCGTTCTTGAGCGCCAGGGCCGCGCTCTGCAACAGATGATTGAGCGAGGCGAAGCGGTTCTTGAAGAAATCCACCAGCGTCGGCTTTTCCGGCATTTTCGGCAGGCGCGGGTCGGCGCTCATCAAAAAATATTTGTCCGGATTGGCCTTCTTGAACTCCGCGCCGTTGAGCATCTCGATCTTGCCGTCGGCCATGCCGAACAGCACCGATTTGGTGGCGACGCGCTCGGCAAGCTCGTGCATCATCTTTTCTTCGATTTCGTCGGCGCGCTCCGACAACGTCATCGGTCTTGCATGTTCGTTCATGGCGAGCCTGCCTTTCCCGCCCGCGTGAGGGCGACGGATTCGATTGCGTCAACGATAGCCTGATAACCGGTGCAACGGCAGTAGTTGCCGGAGATGTGATCGCGAATTGCGGCGCGGCTCAAGGCACCGCCGCGGCCGATCAGGTCGTGCGCGCCGATCAGCATGCCGGGCGTGCAGAAGCCGCATTGCAGCGCATTGCGCCGCTGGAAGGCTCCCTGCAGATCGGCGATCGCGCCGGAATCGGATATGCCCTCGATCGTATCCACCTGCGCACCGTCGCATTGCACGGCGAGCATCAGGCAACCGCGCACAACGGCGCCGTCGACCCGCACCGTGCAGGCGCCGCACACGCCGTGCTCGCAGCCGACGTGAGTGCCCGTCAGGGCAAGATCGTCGCGCAGGAAATCGACCAGGGTCTTGCGGGCCTCGATGCGCTCGCGCACGTCTTCGCTGTTCACGCGCATGCTGATGTCCAAAGTACGCTCCATACGGGCTCCGGAAGCGGCGTTGTTGTTGCAGCATTGATAGCATCGCCGACGCGACGATTCTACCGCACCGGCATGTAATTCAGGCATTCATGCCGACGATGCCGCGCACAATGTCGATCGCGCGCCGCAGCAATGCCATCGACGCTTCGGGTGTGCGAAAGGCGGCATGCGCCGTGAGCGTGACATTGTCCATATGCGCCAGCGGATGGTCGGGCTTGAGCGGTTCGTCGTGGAATACGTCGAGGCCGGCATGACGAATCCGGCCGCCGCGCAGCCCATCGGTGAGCGCCTGTTCGTCGACCAGGGCGCCGCGCGCCGTATTGATGAGAATCACGCCCGGCTTCATGCGGGCAACCTGCGCGGCGCCGAGAAAGCCGCGCGTTTCGTCGGTGAGCGCAAGATGAAGGGTGATCACATCGGACCGCGCCAAAAGCTCATCGAGCGAAACGAGTGGATCACCCGGTCGCGGCGAGCGGTTCCAGGCAATCGCGTCCATGCCGAGGCCGCGGCCGATGCGCAAGACTTCGCGGCCGATACCGCCGAGCCCGATCACGCCGAGCGTCTTGCCGAGAAGCTGCACGCCATCATGCGGCACCCAGCTTCCGGAACGCACCTCGCGATCCATGCCGGCGATGTCGCGGCTTGCCGCCAGCATCAGCGCGATGCTGTGCTCGGCGACCGCGGTATCGCCATAGCCCTTGAAAGTATGGACGCGAACGCCGCGCTGCGCGAGCTCCGCGACATTCATGTAGCTCGAGGCGCCGGTGCCGAGGAAGACGACGTGCTTGAGCCTATCGCATTGCGCGACCAGGTCGGTCGGCAAATACGAGTGATCATCGATGCAGATGTCGTAGCCGCTGAGGAGCCGCGGCAGGTCGGCCTGCGCGAACGGCTTTCGATGAATCTCGATCGGCGGATCGTTGTGACGGATGACGCGACGCCACACCGGTGCGAGCTGATCGTTGCAATCGATGAACAGGGTTTTCATTCTGAAGCCCGGCTTGGCTGGTCCCTTTCGCCGGTTGCGGGAGGAGGACGCCGCAAGCGGCGGGGTGGAGCCACGGCCGTTGACGGTTGCAGCGATGACTTCTAACACATCGCCAGCAATAACCGGGAGACAAGCGATATGCGCCTTGCAAGCTACAATATGCGCGGCCGGCCGAGCTTCGGCGCGGTGGTCGGTGAGGGCATCGTCGACTTGCGCGCCCGGCTCAGCCGGTTTTCGACGCTCATGGAAGTATTCCGTGCGCAGGCGATCGGCGAGGCGAAAGCCGCCGTTGCCGGAGTGCGTCCGGACGTCTCTGTTGCCGAAATCGAGCTGTTACCGCCGCTCTTGGCGCCGGAAAAGATCCTCTGCATCGGCATCAATTACGCCAATCGCGGCCAGGACTATAACGTCACCAACAATCCGAAATATCCGAGCATGTTCTACCGCGCTCCGAATTCGCTGGTCGGCTCGGGCCAAAAGCTGGTGCGGCCGAAAATCTCTGAACAGCTCGATTACGAAGGCGAGATTGCCATGGTGATCGATCGTGAATGCAAGCACGTGCCAAAAGAACGGGCGCTCACGATGGTGGCCGGCCTGACGCTCTGCAACGAAGGCACGATCCGTGATTGGACGCGCCACGGTCAATTCAACGTCACCCAAGGCAAGAATTTCGACGCGACCGGCGGCATCGGGCCGTGGATCGAAACCGACATCGATCTCGCAACGCCGCTGCACCTCATCACACGCAAGAACGGCGAAGTGATCCAGGACGACACCACGGCGA
>JASHQI010000297.1 GCA_030037645.1 Xanthobacteraceae bacterium | reverse complement strand
AGTCCGCGATCGACCCATTGCCCGAGAACGCCAAGGTGCCGCTATTGATGTAGGTGCCCCCAGTATAGGTGTTGGCCGCGCTCAGGACCAAAGTGCCGTTAAAGCCGCCGCCGCCGATGCTGAGGTCACCGCTGCTGGTGCTGCTGGATATGACGCCGGCCATGATGGCCGTCGAGCCCAACGCATTGCCGTTATTGGCCACCAGGATGCTGGCGGCAGTGCCGGCGGAGTAGCTGCCGCCGCTGATGTCGATGGCATTGGTGAAGGTCACCGTATTGTTGGAATCGGCCGAACCGAATATCAGCGAAGAGCCGAAAGGCACGAAACCGTTAGGTGAGGCGGGGTTCGACCAACTCAACGCAGCGCCATCGCTGAGCGTGACCGTGAGCGGAGCATTGATCGCGGCGAAGCCGCCTGACCCGGTCCACTGCACGCCGCCCGGATTGCTGCCGCCGTCTGGGTTCGGGTTCGGGCTGACGTAGCGATCGAACACCGTCGGCTGCACGACGCCGTTGCTCAGCACCGTGCCGGGGATTTGCAGCACGCCGCCCGTGAACTGGTTCGGCCCGCTGAAGTTCAGGTTGCTGGCGGTCGGCAGGCCGACACCATCGGCCGCCTGCAACGCGCCGTCGGTCAAAGCGTAATTTGGCGCGCCCGGGGTGTTGGTGCCGGTGTTGAGCGTCTGGGGAGTGCTGCTGGTCGTCGGGACCAGGCCACCATTGATAACGGTTTGGCCCGAGTACGTGTTGGGGCCGTTGAAGACGGTCAAGCCCGAATAGATCACCAAAGAAGCGCCGCCACTGGTCGGGTAGCCCGCAGTCTGCGGAACGGTCGGAGCGCCGATCGAGGCGGCGCTGTTGTCGGCGATGGTGCCGTTGAAAGTGATGACATTCGGGATATTGCCGGCTGCGGCGCCCGGCGCGATGAGGACCGTCGAGCCCTGCATCATGAACAGGTCCGTGCCGGCGGCGCCGCCGGCAGGGCCGCCGTTCAGGCTGGCGCCGCCGATCGCGCTGTCGCCGCTAAATGTGGAATTTCCGGTAATGGTCAGCGAAGCGCCGCTGTTGACGAAGATGGCGCCGCCATAGCCGTCGCCGCCGCCGCCGCCGCTGGCATTACTGATGCCGGTCGCTCCGCCCGTGCTGCCGACGCCGCCGCCAAAGCCGGCCGCGCCGCCGGCGCCGCCGGCGCCGGAGGTGCTGGTGCAACCAACGTTCATGGAAGGGTTATTAACGGAAGGACCTAACGTACTGCCGCCGCAGCCGTTTTGGTCAGCGCCAAAGCCGTAGCCGCCGGCGCCGCCGCCACCGCCGAAGCCGCCGGCGCCGCCGGCGCCACCAGCACCGCCGGTCCCGTCGCTGCCATTCGGGTTTTCCGTCAAGCCGTAGGCGCCGCCTTGGCCGCCGGCGCCGCCGCCGAAGCCGTACGAACCATTGCCGCCGTTGCCGCCGTTCTCGCCATTGCCGCCGTTGCCAGCGAGACCGTCACCATACAATGTGTTCCACTCATCGAGGATGCCCTGGGTCGCCTGCTGAGTAGCAATGTCGGTGGCGAGGATGGTGGTGTCGCCCACCAAACTGAGGGTGTCGTTAATTCCCTTGAGCACCCACGCGGTGGCTGAAATCGGAGATAAAGGATCTTCAAAAGGATTGGCGGCGGCACCGTATTGTGCAGCAGCACTGCCGACATCTTCTATGATCTGCGCGGCCAACGCCGTTTCTATTTCGGCGGCGGCAGAAACATTCGCAATCGCGATGTCATTGTTTGCCTCGGCAACCGGGTTATAGGTCCAACCATCGCCGCCAGGGCCGCCGACCCCGCCGATGCCGCCGACCCCATTGCTGGCGTTGCCTCCGTTGGTGACGCCGTACCCGGGAACACCATTCCCTTGGCCATCGCCGAAATTATACATGTTGGTGTTGACTGGGTTGGCGAGCCCGTTTGCACCGTTAGTGCCGGGAGCCGGCCCCAGCGGCGCAATATTATCCAGATCGCCGCCATACGGCGAACTCGTGCCGCCGGTGCCGCCAACAGCGGTGTCATGCGAGAAGCTTGTACCATTGAGGATTACCGCACCGCCGGTGTCGATGAAGATCGCGCCTCCCGCTCCGAGGCCGCCGCCGCTGCCGGCGCCGCCGGACGTGGTGAAGTTCTCCAAGAGGCCGTTATCGATTGTCAGCGTCGCGCCGTTGGCCACGAAGTAGCCGGCGCCGTTATTGCCGTTCAACGTGCCCGAGAGAGTCGTGTTGGCGGTTATGGCGGTCCCGCCAAAGCTCGATAAGTCGCTGTCGGTGACTTGCGCGGAGGCGGGCAGACTGAAGCTGATGACCGCGCCAAAAATTCCGAACCACCCGAGCAGCGCGGCCAACCTGCCGGCGCAGCAAACGGCAAACCGTCCGGCCATTACGCCGGACGCCGCGCTTGCTCTGGCCTTGCCGTGCGCCATTTGGTTTCTCTTCTGCATCCTCGCCGGCCGCATTGCGCTCGTTGTTCTCAGAACGGCACGCTGCCGCGCAGCGTCACCGTCCAGATCTGGAAGTCATTGCCGATGCCGCCGTATTCGGCTGCGGCGCTGACTTGCGTGCCGCCAGCGAACACCGCCGTTAGACCGCCGGTCGCGCGCCCCGCCCAGCCCTGCAGCAGCGGCACGGGAGTCACGCCCGGCGTGGTCGTGTTCGCACTGTCCATCGTGAAATAGTAATCGGCGTAGAAGCCGAGATAAGGCACGAGATTGACATCACCTTCCGCCAGGGCATGGCTTATTTTGAGGCCGCCGCTGGCGGTGCCGGTATCGAAGGCGTTGCTGGCCTGCGCCGTGCCAAGGCTGTCGGTGTAGGCGTTGTCGTGCTCCCACAGCGTGTGGAATTGCGCTGCGGGCTCGAACTCCATGCCCATCCAGGCAAAACTTCCGCTCACACCGCCGAAGCCGAGCCAGCGCTTGGCGCTGAAGTTGCCCGACGCGCTCCCGGAAGAACCGGACACAAAAATGTCGGACCAAGTCCCGGCGGCTTCGAAGCGTAAATGGCCAAGCCGCCAACCGAGGTAAGCACCTGCTGTTGGGCCGTCGCCTCCGAGTGCGCCGTTATACGCCACTGACGTGTAATTGAAGTCCTCATAGCCGGTGGTGACGCCGAACAAAAAGTTCGGCGAGAATCTGTGAGTGAGGCCGAACATGGCGTTGCCCTGCAGACCCTTGAGGTCGTTGCCAACGCTGTTCTGCTCAAAATCGGTGCCGCGCACATCGACCCAGGCCAGCCATTCACGCGGCGGCGCGTAGGGCACGGCAGCGGGTTTCGTCGGATAACTAGGCGGGAAGTCTGCCGCCAGAATATTCTGCGGCGCGGAGGAAGGAGTGCCGGGCGGGGCGCCGGCATAACGAAGCGCCGCAAAATCGCTGTCGATACTTGCGCGCGCCTGCTGGCCGGACCCGGCGCCGGCCTGCGGCGGCGGTCTGCCGTCGAAGCAATAGGTGAAGCCGCTGCCGTTCGGCGTCGGAATCGCCGGACACAAGCCGCTGAACCCTTCATCGATCGCGTTGCTGATCGCCCCACTAATGGCCGCCCCGGACGCGCTCGACTCGACCGTCATGGTGGCGATTTGCAATTGGCGCAGCTTGACGCTGTCGGCCGGTGCATTGACGTAATGAGTTACCGTCGCGGGGTCGGCGGTGTTATTGGCGTCGCCGCTATACGATGCGGTGACCTGATCGGTGCCCTGAGGCAGTGTCGTGGTCGTCAGGGTTGCACGCGAGGTCGTGGCGTTAATCGGGACGAGCGGCTCGGTGCCGAGGAGGCTGCCATTGTCCGTGAACGAGACTGTGCCTGTTGGCGCATTCCCGGTCACGGTCGCTGTAAATGTCACCGCCTGCCCATAACTGGTCGTTGTGACCGACTGGGTCAGCGTCAACGACGTTGTCGCCTTCACATACGTGAATTGATCCGCCGCACCGGGCGTGCTGGTGCCGGCGGTGGTCGTCACCGTGACGGGGACCGTGCCGGTGTTCGACGGCGCAACAGCAGTGATCTCGGTCGGACTCACGACGGTCACGTTGGTCGCGGGCACGCTGCCGAAACTCACCGAAGGCGTGCTCGTGAAGTTGGTCCCGGTGATCGTCACAACCGTGCCAAGCATGCCGCTGGTGGGCGAGATCGACGTCACCGTCGGCGCTGATCCTGGCGGCGCAACATAGGTGAAGATATTCGTCCCCCCAGTGCTGGCTCCGGCCGGCGTTATGACGATCACGCTCGCCGGGCCCGCCGTGCCGGCAGGAGTCACCGCGGTGATCTCGGTCGGGCTGACAAACGTGACAGACGTCGGCGTGTTGCCACCGATCGTTACCGAGGTTGCTCCGGTGAAATTGGTGCCCGTGATCGTGATGGCGGTACCGCCCGCCACAGGACCGCTGTTCGGCGTGATTCCCGTCACGGTCGGGGAACCTTCCACGTAAGTAAAGCTCGCCCCCGTCCCGGTGCCGGCCGGTGTCGTCACCACGACATTCACGGCGCCCGCGGCGTGCGCCGGTGTGATTGCTGTAATCGTGGTCGAATTGACCACCGACATGAAGGTTACCGGGGTGCCGCCGATCGTTACCAAAGTCGCCCCGGTGAAATTGGTGCCGGTGATCGTCACAGAGGCGCCGCCCGCGGTATTGCCGCCGTTAGCGATGGTGCCGCCGTTGGGACTGATCGCCGTTACGGTCGGTGGCGCCTGCGCCAGGTAGGTGTAGAGG
>JASHQI010000296.1 GCA_030037645.1 Xanthobacteraceae bacterium | reverse complement strand
TTGTTGGGGATGACTTTTCTTTTTCCGGGACTAACGGCCTGCAAGCTTTCAGGAATGATCGGTTACCGGGTGGCAGGAGTGAGCGGCCTCATCCTTGCAGCACTGGCAATCAATATTCCGGGGATCATCCTCACATCTCTCGGCTTTCTCTTCTTGCTCGATTACACCAACGTCCCAATCGTGAGGGAGCTTCTGCGCGCGATGCAATTCGCCGCGATGGCGCTGATCGGTGCGGTCCTTTACGACATGATCAAGCCGGCAGTAAAGCGCCGGAAATATTGGATCGGCGTTTTCCTGACGATCGCATTTTTTCTTGCGATGGAGTTCCTTCATCTCCCTGTCGTGGCGTGCCTGCTCGTCTATCTCGGTCTTTACGTGATCGCGCCTTTTTGGACGCCAGCGACGAAGGATACGCGCCCATCAACCGTCGGCAAGGGCATACCCGCCGCGGCCGGCGATTAAAAGTGCGAGCCCTAATCCTAAGGACGGTGGCATGCTGCTTTTTCATTCCCTCCTGAATTTGCTTACAAGCTTCGGGAAGATCGGCATCTTCGCGTTGGGCGGTGGTGATGCGATGCTCAAGCTGATCGGCGACGAAAGCGTTATGCAGCGCCATTGGCTTTCTGCCGGCGACTATAGCTCCCTGATGGCGATGACATTCCTATTTCCCGGACTAACGGCGGCCAAAATTGCCGGGGTCATCGGTTATCGCGTGGCCGGCATCGCGGGGCTCTTGACGGCGGTTCTGGCGCTCAATTTGCCGGGCATCATATTGGTAGCGGTCGGCTTTACGCTGACAATGAAATACATGGACAGGCTGATCGTTCAAAAAATCTTGGAAGCGATGAAATTCGGTGCGATGGCGATGCTCGCTGCCGTTCTCTTCGACATGATGAAGTCGGCAGCCGCTCACGGAAACGCGACCCTGCTCGGCGCCGGGCTGACTGTCTTGTTTTTCATTGCGCTCGAGTTTCTCAGCGTGCCCGTGATCGGCGGATTGCTTACTTATGTCGCACTCTTCCTCGGCCTGCACTTGATCGGCCTGCCGATATGAGTTGACCCAGCGATCCCTCATCGTCACCCACAAATTTGGCCGTCACTGGATCGTATGGTCACTCTGATATGCGGGCGCAAGCGTACACTTCTTTTCCGCCGCCTCGCGCTGAACATTTTTCTTGTCGGCCAGGACTGCTTCGAAGTCGGGGCGATAGGAGATTGCGCCTATAATGGCGCCGCCGGTCCCTTCACTTGCCCTCGCCTGAAGCTTGCGCAGTTCTTGTTCGCGCGCCAACAAACCGTTCCATTGCACGATAAGGTCTTTGCACGTCATCAGGTCATATCGGGCTGGATCGACCAAGAAAGAGCCCGGTCCGTCGCTCGAACTACAACCGGCAAACGCCACGGCGGCGAAGCAAATCAGGCAAGCGAACAGCAATCCCGCGCGCAGCCGCCGAGGGACCGGTGGCGATGTCCGCGCGATATTCAGCCAACACGGCGACCGACGGTCATAGTCGAACAACATGATCGGAAGCGTCCAAAAACCCGGCTACTGAGGCTGCTCCGAGACCCCCTTCCCCCGAGCAATTCCAACGCACAGCGTTTGCAGTTTGGTGCGCCGCAAATAAGGCAAACCAGATCATTTTAAGATAGAGTCGCCAGTCGTTCAGATTACGGATTGGCATCCGGAAACGAGACCCCGATCGTCATGCCATTCCGCCAAACCACGCGGCAGCTCCGCCGCGCCTTTCCGCTCGAGGTGAGCAGCAGAACAAAGCGGTCGGGCAGATTGCACTCTTTCTCCAGCACGATGCGGGCGCCACTCTCGGAGATATCGGCTATGGAACATTCGCACCGCGTGCCTTTCTCATCGATGAGCACGGTCGCGGCATAGTGGAATTGCCGACGCGGCTTTCGGCGCAGCTCAGCACGGTTGCGGAAATTGCCGACAACGACCATCGCAAAATCCCTGGCCATCCCGCAATTTTGGCGACGGCACGGACGAGAAAGTTTAAGGTCAAGTCTGTTAAGGTCTCGTAAACTCAAACTATTGCACCGAAGCGGCAACAACAGGTGCTTTGCCTGAAAGTTGCAGGTGTGCTGCAGGTCTCAACCGGCCGAAGCGGAATCCGGTGGCGATCCGGTGGAGTTCTTTGAATCGGCGTCAGCACCGCGAATATCGCTTATTGCTGCGACACCGCGACCGCCACCACTCCAAGATGGCTCGCTCTGGCGTGGCGAGACGCCTGGGCACGTAAAACCGGCCGCCATAACGATAGGCAGTCAGCCGCGAATCAAATACATACTTGGCTTGAACCGCTCCGCGTGGGCCTATCTGGTAGACCGTGGAGGTGACGGGCATGATCATCACGGTGGCCACCATGAAGGGTGGCAGCGGCAAAAGCACGCTTGCCAGTTGCCTTGCGGTTTATTGGCATCTGCGCGGCCGGCGCCCAACACTCATCGACGCCGACCCGCAACGCTCCATCATGCGGCTCGCCTCACGCGAGCGAGCGCTTGGCGGCGTCGCAGTGGTAGAGGATGCGTCGGAAGATGCGTCAAAGACGGCGCGCCGCTTCGCCGGCGGCAACGGTTTGGTGATTATCGATACACCCGGCTTTCGCTCGCGCACGACGCTCGATTGCCTCGCCGTTGCGGACTTTTTGCTCGTCCCGGTCAAACCGTCGCCGTTCGACGTGGACCGCATGCTCGACACACTCAGCATTCTGACTGACCGCAGCGACGGTCGCGAGCCGCTGTACCGCTGTTTGTTGACACAGACAACTCGCGACTCCGTCATCGCGCGGCACATCCGTGCCGAGCTCGCCGAGGTGGGCTTGCCGGTTCTGCGAAGTGAGATGACAAACCGTGTCGCCTATCCGGAAGCCTCGCTGTGGGGAGCGACGCCGAGCCTGATTAGCTGGAAGGGTCCGGCTGCGCGCGAGATCGCCGCGATTGCCGACGAAGTCGACGTGGTGCTTGGAGCCCAACAGGCGGCCGCATGACCCGCAAACCGCTCCCAAAGGCCATCAGGCGACCGCTTGCCGAGGTGCGGGCATTCGCTGCCGGTGCGGTTATTGATCAAGCGGCAGACGAGCCGCGATCCGTTGCCCGGCACGATAAGTTCGAGGCAGAGCCGACGGATTTCTCGCGACCGGTCGCGAATGACCAATTACGATCCGCAAGCTCGGTCCATGCCGGCAGGTACGCGGAAAAGCGGCGCGCGTTGGCGCGAAAAATCGTTGAGCGACACAGAATCTACGCCGCCGTGGGCGGATTGCTTCCACTGCCGGTCGCCAACATCGCCGGCGTGACTGCCATTATTATGCGTATGGTGAAGCAGTTGAGCGGCCTCTATGGCGTGCCGTTCCAGCACGACCGCACGCGCTCGGTTGTCATCAGCCTTATCGGGGGCGCCGTGCCGACCGGGTTTGGCGCGGCAACCGCGTCTACGCTCGCCTTCGTCGTGCCGGCAAGCGCGGTGATCGGGCTTGCAGTCTCCGCGGTCACCGCCGGTGCATTGACCCGCGCCATCGGCCTCGTCTTTGTTGAGCATTTTGAGAGCGAGACGATATAGCTCGGCGGCGCCGGACCTGCCCCCCGCTTGAGCAAATCGAATCTCAGCGATCGACCCGAGGCGGCGGCAGCAGATCTTCTATCACGCGCAAAAGCTCTCTTGGCCTATAGGGTTTTGCGACATAAGCGTCGCAACCCGCCGCGATAGCTTTTTGATCGTCGCCGCTGAGCGCAAACGACGTTACCGCCACGATAGGGATGTGCCGCAGGTCCTCGCGCGCCTTGATCTGTCGCGCCGCATCGAAGCCAGATATCCGCGGCAGTTGAACATCCATGAGAATAATGTCGGGGCGCTCGCGCTCGGCGGCGGCGAGCGCTTCGCCACCGTCCATCACCTCGACCACGCGATAGCCGCGGAAGTGCAGCAAGTCCCGCACAATCATGCGATTGGCCGGATTGTCTTCGACATGCATCACAGTCGCAGTCATGACCGCGGCTCTTCCGGATTGGTCACGCGCTGCGGAACCACCACGTGGAAAATCGATCCGACGCTCGGCGTGCTTTCGGCCCAAATGCGGCCGCCGTGCATCGTGACGAAGCGTTTGGCGATCGCAAGACCCAAGCCGGTGCCGCCGAATTCCTTGGCCACCGACGGGTCGCCTTGGCCGAACTCGTCGAATATGGACTCAAGTTGCTCGGACGGGATGCCGATACCGGTGTCTTTGACCGTGTATTGAACGTGCCCATTCGCGGCTGCGGCCGCGACTTCGACCTTGCCTTGCCGGGTGAACTTCACCGCGTTGCCCACAAGGTTGAGCAGGACCTGAAACATGCGTTTGCCGTCGCCGAAACAAGGTCCGATCTTGCCTTCGACGGCTGCAGTCAGAGCCAGCCCTTTTTCCTGCGCCAGTGGCGTTGCCGTGGTCAGCACCGCCGCCACGACATCGTCGGTGCTATATTCGCCGAGCGTCAATTCGATGCGTCCGGCCTCGATCTTGGACAAATCCAATATGTCATTGATCAATTGCAAGAGATGCCGGCCATTCGAATGAATCTGGTCGATGGGCGTGCGAACCTGATCGCTCAGATCGCCGTAGATGCCGTCGAGCAGCAGGTCGGTGAAGCCGAGGATCGCATTCATCGGAGTGCGCAGCTCGTGACTCATGTTGGCCAGGAATGCCGATTTCTGTTGGCTTGCCTGTTGCAACGCCAAGTTCTTCTGCTCGACCTCGTGGAATAAGCGGGCGTGATCGATTGCGATGGCGGAGCCGTTGGCGAACGTCTCCAGAAGCTCCATTTCGTCGTCCGTGAACTTTCCCGCCCTCCTGCGGCCCAGCGCAATACCGCCGATCACGCGGCCGCCGCGAACGATCGGAACGCCTGCGAGCGCATGATAGCCCTCGGCAAGGATCAATTCCTTGAGCGCATAGGAAACGTCCATCGCCACTTCTTGCATTTGCACCGGTGACCCCTTCATAACGGCCCGGCCGATGATGCTGTCACGGAAGGTCGGCGGCGCCGACTTGAGTCTTTCGATGAATTCGGACGCAAGCCGATGACCGGCACGGAATTGAAAGGTTTGCGAGGCGTCATCGAACTCGTAGATTAGCCCAGCATCGGACCGCGACAGTTCCGTGGCGTGAACGACAATGGTCTGCAGAACCTTGTGCATGTCGAGTGA
>JASHQI010000048.1 GCA_030037645.1 Xanthobacteraceae bacterium | reverse complement strand
AGCTTGGTCACAATCGGATCACTGAAGACGCGTGCCTTATCGAGTTGGGCGATATAGGCCTCGGCGACCCGTTTCTGTTCATCGTTGGCATAGAAGATGGCCGAGCGATATTGCGTGCCCTCGTCGGGGCCCTGGTAATTGAGCTCGGTGGGGTTGTGCGCGACCGAAAAGTAGATCTGCAAAATCTTGCCATATGTGATCTGTCGCGGATCGAACGTCACCTGGACGGATTCGGCATGACCGGTGCGACCGGTACTCACCATCTCATAGTGAGCGGTCGCCTTCTCGCCGCCGGCATAGCCCGACAGCGCGTTGGTGACGCCCTTGGTGTGTTGGAATACCGCCTGCATGCCCCAGAAACAGCCGCCGGCGAGCACGATGGTTTGCAACCCGCCGCCCGCCGGCTGAGTTTCGTCGAGCGTCGGTGCGGGAATCACGACCGCAGGTTCTGCGGCCTGCGCCCGGCTCGCCGCAAAACCGAGAACCGGGACCAAGAGCAATGCGTGAATGATCGATCGACGGCAAAAGCCGCGATACGCGGCAGCGCCCGACAATGTGTCAGCCATCTGTTTCCTCCATGCCCGGTTCAAGCCGAGCACACGGCGTTCTCAACCGGCTACTAAGTCAATTTGCCAGCACCGCGCCAATCACAATTGTCGCACGAGCGCGGCACCGCGCGTCACGACATTGTGTACGCTTATGTAATCGTTGCGATCAGCGCGGCAACGAGCAGCACGATTGCCGATAATAAGAACCCGGTAAGATTGCCCAGAAATCCGGTCGCTGCGTCGAGGTCCGCGCCGATCGCATAGCCAAGCCCTAGATAGGCCGAAGTCCACACCACGCGTCCGGCAAATGACGCGGCGACGAATTTCGACAGTCGATAATGGCTCACGCCCGCCAATACGCTGGCTACCGAACTGAGATAAGATACGAACGTACGCGTGATGAACACCGTCAACAAACCCCACTGCTCGAACAGCCATTGAACGCGGGCTCCCCGCTTCGGATTGTAGCCAAGCCAACAGCCGTGCCGGTGGAGAAATTCCTGACTGATCAAGCGTCCGACCGCATATCCCACGACATCGCCAAGGATCGACGCCGCGACCACGACGATGCCGGCCGCCATCCAGTTGATCCGCCCCTGCGCGGCCAATGATCCCGCGACCGCGGTCGCGATTCCATCGGGCAGCGGCAGCCCGACGGCGCCCGACACGAGGATCAAAGCAAGGATCGGATAGCCATAAACGAGCAACGCGGAAAGAAGCTCGTCGCTGAGCGCATCGAGCCACCCCGAGGATTCACTCGCGCTGGCCGTGCTTGCTTTCGATCCAAGTGCGGCCACTGCCCGCTGCACGCGCTCGACATACTGAAACGGCGAAACGCCTGCCTGCCGGGCGGCCGCGCGCAGATTCATGCTTGGGTTCGCAGCCGCTGGGAGGCTCAATCCGGCCTGCAAAGCCGACACCGAGACATGATAGGCGTCCGCCACATAGGTCAGTGTCATCCACGGTCGAATGCTGCTCGTGTCCGGCGCACCGGCTTCATAGGCTGAACGCAATAATTCGAGTGAGCCGTACGAGCGGCGCGCAAACCATAATGTCGGAATGATGCAGAGCAGAAACAGCACCAAGGCTCCGCGATGCATCGGCACGGGACTAAGCTTGATCATTGGTTGGACCAGATCAGCCGGCGCCGTGCGTGGCTCGACCGATTCCGCGGCCACGCGCATTCACGAGCCCGGACCACGAACGCGCATCGCAGCCTTACTCGACGGTTTGATAGCCGCGGATGACGCGCTCGGAGCCATAGCCCCAGTAATTGCGCAGCGTGTCCGGTCCCCAGACTTTCGGTCGCTGTGGCCGATCCTGGTGCCACGGCCGCGGATCGAAATAGCCGAGCGCCTCGTCCTTCATCTGGTCCATCTCGCAGAAGAACTCGACGCGCACCTTGTCCCAGTTGCGATGATAGATCGCAATGTTGTGCCCGATGATGTGCCGGCCCGGACCCCAGACCAGATGGATATCGTGCCTGGCGAGCGTCTCGGCCGCGCGCTGGATCTCCGCCCAGTCCTTGACCTCGAAAGCGATGTGATGAAGCTGCGGCTCCGCGTCATAGACGAAATTGACCGTGTGATGATCGGTATTGCAGCGCAGGAAGGCAAACGTATCGGTTCGCCAATCGGAAACCCGGAAGCTCAGAACGTCGCAATAGAATTTCACGGTTTTTTGTACGTCGTCGACCCGATACGCAACGTGGCCGAGCTTGATCGGCATGATACCGGCAGTGGTGCCGTCGTCCTTGGCGAATTCGTAATCGGAAAAAATCTCGACCAAAGTGCCCTTGGGGTCGGTGAACACCAGCGCCTCGGCGATACCCGGCGATATGTCGCTACGCCGCTCGGCCTTCACGCCGTCCTTGCCGAGCGCCCGCGCGGCCTCGCCGAGATCGCTGCCCGGCGCAATCTGGAAGGAGATGCGTGAAAGCGCGTTTGCCTTGCCCGGCTCGAGCGCGATAGCCTCCAAACCCATCTTGCAGGCAAGGTAGGCTCGATCCCTGCTGCGCGCGATGAGCGTGAGACCGACCACCTCGGTGTAATAGGCGATCTGCCGGTCGATATCGGGCGTGGTCAAAGTTGCATGGCCTAGTCTTTTGACACTGATCACTGTCATCCTCCTGCTGAAGCGGCGCGCGGCAGCGGCGACTGCGAAGCTGTCGGCGCGGTCCTGGCATAGCGGCTCGCCGGCCGCTTGAGGCCAAGATTTTCGCGCAACGTCTTTCCTTCGTATTCGGTGCGGAACAGGCCGCGCCGCTGCAATTCCGGAATCACGAGGTCGACGAAATCGTCGAGGCCGCCGGGCAGGAACGGCGGCATGATGTTGAAGCCGTCGCAGCCGTCCTTGCGAAACCATTCCTCCATGACGTCGGCGATCGTTTGCGGCGAGCCATAGATCACCGCCTTGGCGCGCGCGCCGGCCACCCGCGTCGCGACCTGCCTGATCGTCAGATTTTCGCGGCGGGCCATCTCGGTGACCTGCTGGAAAATGCTTTGGCTCGCGTTCGATCGCGGCAGGGTGTCCGGCAGCGGACCATCGAACGGATATGGCGTGAGATCGACATTGCCGAGCACCATAGAAAGGATCTCGCGCGCGACAACGGGGTGGATGAGCGAGTTGAGATGCTGGTAATTCTCCTGCGCTTCGGCATCGGTGCGGCCGATGACCGCGCTCAGCCCCGGCATGATCTTCATCTCGTCGGGCGCGCGGCCGTACTGGGCAAGGCGGCCCTTGATGTCGGCGTAGAAGCGCTGCGCCGCCTCGAGCGTGAGCGGCGCACAAAAAATCACTTCGGCGAATTCCGCCGCCACGCCGATCATGTCCTCGGAGCCGCCGGCCTGGACGATGACCGGGCGCCCTTGCGGGCAGCGCGGAATGTTGAGCGCGCCGAGCACGGAAAAATGTTCGCCGCGATGGTTGAGGTTGTGCAGTTTCTCCGGATGAAAGAATTGTCCGGTATCCTTGTCACGGACGAAAGCATCGTCCTCCCAGGTGTCCCATAGACCGATGACGACGCGCGCGAATTCGCGGGCGCGATCGTAGCGCTCGCCATGCTCGTAATGCTTCTCGCGGCTGAAATTGCGGGCCTCATTCTCCTGACCCGACGTCACCAGATTCCATCCGGCGCGGCCGCCGCTCAAATGATCGAGCGAGGCAAACTTTCGCGCGACGTGGAATGGCTCGTTGTAGCTGGTCGATGCCGTCGCCACGAGGCCGACATGGGTCGTGTGCGTGGCCAGCGCCGACAGCAACGTGATCGGCTCGAAATTGGCGATGTATTGCGCCGAGCGGCTGAGCGCCTCGATATGCGCCTGCCGCACGCCGAGATTGTCGGCGAGAAACACCATGTCGAATTTGCCGCGCTCCGCCGTGCGCGTAATCTCGAGATAGTGCTTGAAATTGATGCCGGCGTCGGCTTGCGCCCGCGGATGCCGCCATGAGGCGACGTGATGCCCGGTCGGATTGAAAAAGGCACCGAGGCGCATTTGGCTTGTGCTGCTCATCTGTCTCCCGTCACCGCGTGCCGCTGCGCAAACGAGCCGGAAATGCTGGCATCAAGCGTGAGTATAGCCCCTGCCATGGATGAAATTCAGCCCCCGCGATGCGATCACGAGGGCTGAACAGCCACGCCAAAAGCGCGTGGCGCGCTATTGCGAAGGCAGATTATGGAGCAATGGAATGTCGCTGGGTGACTTCGGCTTTGGCCGCGATTCCAGATAGGCGTAAATATCTGCCAGATCCGTGTCGGGCAGGATTTGCTGGTGGAACGGCGGCATCGAGCCGGTTGGGTCGCGAACGTATGCCTTGAAGGCATCGAACGGAAGCTGAGTGTCGGCGATGACCCTGCCGCCACTCGTCGCGGTCGAACCTTGGCCTTGGAAGCCGTGACATTGCCAGCAGCCGTGCTGGACAAACTCCGCCTTTCCCTTCTCTGCCGACTGCGCAAACGTAACACCGTGACAGAGCACGACGCCGGCGGCGAAGGCCGCCAGCGCAACATGAACGCGAACGAAAGCCATTGAACGATCTCCTTAACGCGGCTGCGTCCAAACGTTGACGAGCGCCGGCTGGCCGCCCCTGACCACGGCGACCGCTTCCTTGAGCGTGGGCCCAAGATCGGCGGGATCCTTGATCGGCCCCTTGGCCCACCAGCCCATGGATTCGGCCAGCTTGTGGTACTCGATATCGGGATTCATGATGCTGGTCCCCATCGGCCCCAGATCATCGCCGGTATAGGCGACACGATTACGGAAGTTGGCGAGCCGCTGGACGGTCATCACCTCCTGATGATAGCCGCGATTATTGTGCATGACAGCGAGCAGCGGAATCTTATGTCGAACCGCGGTCCACAGCACGCCCGGCGCATACATCAAGTCGCCATCGGACTGGATCGACACCGAGAACCGGCCCTCGTCACGGTTGGCAAGCGCGGCCCCGACCGAGGCCGGCGCGCCCCAGCCTACTCCGTAGCCGCCGGACGTGCCGGTCCACTGGTAGTGCTTCTCCATCGGCCACAGCCGGAGCGGCCATCCGCTGACATTGCCGGATGATGGAACCAGCGACCAATCGAAGTCCTTGATCTGCGCATAAATCTCCGCGCACAGCCGTGCGGTGCTGATCGGACTGGCCTCCCACGCAATGGCCGCTGCCTGCAAGTTGGCGTTGCGTCCCCTTTCGTGATCCTTGCGGATCGATTGACCGCGCTGGGCAATGACGTTTTTGCGGTCGTCCGTGAGCGCCAGCTTCACGGCTTCTATCAGAGAGGGCAGCGTCGCTTCCACGTCGCCGACTATTGGAACGTCGACGCTCTGGAATCGCTCGAATTCCTGATAGTTGGACTTCGTGATCAATTGGGCGGTGCTGATGCTGATCAGCTTGGTGCCGGGCTTGATGCGCGACGTGACGGTGCCGACGCCTTCGGCGTTATTGTCGATGAACTTGTTCACCGTGTCCCAGTAGTCGGTCAGCTCCAGACCCATGATCACGTCGGCCTGCGGGATCACGCTTGCCGGCCGGCCGAGATAGTGGGTGGTCGGGAAATTGAGCCGGGCGCGCTGGCGGACCACCGGGGCTTGCAACAGCTCGGCGAGCTGTACCAGGAGATTGATGCCCTTTTGGGTGTTGACCGCGCGATCGGCCACGATCACCGGATGCTCGGCGTTGAC
The DNA here is from genome assembly GCA_030037645.1 of Xanthobacteraceae bacterium. GTDB lineage: Bacteria > Pseudomonadota > Alphaproteobacteria > Rhizobiales > Xanthobacteraceae > BOG-931. The sequence continues at coordinate 6,224 of JASHQI010000048.1, read as the reverse complement.
CAGGAGCTGCGCGGCGTCGCGGACCGCCCCCAATTCACCCTGTGGTGGCGCGTTCGGCACGAACTTCGGAATGTACAGCTTCTGCCCGTAATCTCTGATCGGGCCTTGCGCCAGCTCATCGTCGAGCGAGAGCGCCACAGGTGCGCATGGCGGCGTAGTGGCGATCTGATAGGCGCGCACGAACGACTGAGCGAAATGCTGCGCCGAAACCGGCGTGTCGTCCCATTTCGTGAAGTCGCGAACGATGGCGTTGATGTCCTGTGCCGAATGGATGGTCGGCACTTCAGGAGGCCGATAAGCGGCATCGAGATCGTTCCCGGCGATCACGATCACCGGCGCATGGTCGCAAAACGCGTTGTAGATGTTCATGGTCGCATGCATCAGACCGACAGTGCCGTGGCACACCGTCATCAGCGGCTTGTTGGTGATCTTGTAGTAGCCGTGCGCCATGCCGACGGCGGATTCCTCGTGCATGCAGGTGAGGAATTCCGGCATCGTGTTCTTGCCGTAATCGATCAGCGATTCATGGAGAGAGCGGTAACTCGCGGCGGGATTGGCCGGCATGTATTTGATGTCGAGAGTCTTGATGACATCGACCATGAAGTCGGACGTGGGGCGCCCCTCGGTGGAATAAGGCGGGATATCCGGGGCGCCGGTCTCGGCCGCCGCAACGCGGGCATTCGGAGGCAGCGCTGAGGGCAACCGCTGTTGCGTTTCTGGGGTGGCTGGGGTTGCCGCTTTGGCGGGATTGACGGCGCCGCTCGCTCCGGCGACCGCGGCCGCGGCGAGGAATTTGCGGCGATTGAGTTTCAGGCTGGAGTCCTTTTTTGGCATCTTTGCCTCCCGTTCATGTCATCCCCGGCGCAAAAACCGCAGTCCCGACGGTCGCCGAAGCAATTACGCGGCAACTTAGCATGCGAACCGATCCGATCATAGCGGCCGCCCTTCTGCTTTGCTTTGTGAAGGCGGCGGACCGAAACCACAGATTAAGGATTTTTACCAATGATGCGACATTCCGTCATGGCGGCCTTCGGACCCGATCAATGAGCGCAAAACCGGCGCAATCAAAATTTGTAGCAGCCCCTCCGGCGCGCGAGTCAGAAGTATCCATCCTCGACTCGCGCACCCCCGTCTGTTTCGTGATCGATCCAGACGAGAGCATCCGGCATTTTTTGTCGCTCATTTTGCACGGCTCCGGAATCGATACGGAGGAATTCGCCGATAGCCACACGGTGCGTACCGCTCTCGCCCGGCGCGAGCCCAACGTCATCTTCCTCAACATTTCGCTTGATTCGGCTGACGCAATCGAGTGCGTCGTCGCGCTCGGCCGCGGCGGCTATCGTGGACACGTCCAGCTCATGAGCAATCGCGGCTCGGCGGTGCTTGCGCACGTCAAGAGCATCGGTGAACAGCAAAGCCTGCAGATGCTCCCGGTTCTCAAGAAGCCGTTTGAAACCAGCGCCATCGTGAACATCCTCCACGACCTCAAGCTCGGTGATCCGCCGGCGAGTGCGGGACGCCTCGATCTCGACGAGGCGTTGCGTAATCGCTGGATCGAGTTCTGGTATCAGCCCAAGATCGACCTCCGCCGAAAGCAGCTTGTCGGCGTCGAAGCTTTCCCCCGCGCCCGCCATCCGCAGAACGGCGTTCTGATGCCCAGCGCGTTCATTCCCGGTGCAAAGGAGTCGAGCCTCGTCACGCTTTCCGAACAGGCGCTGATGCAGACCCTAAAAGCCGGGTTGAGCTTCGCCGCGCTCGGCATCAGCCTGCGGCTTGCCGTCAACATACCTGTCAATGCGCTCGTTAAGGTCGCGGTCGCCGATATCGTGCAAAGCTACAGCCGCCAGTTCGAGAAGTGGCCGGGCTTTATCATCGACGTGACCGAAGAACAGATCATCACCGAGCTGGCGCTGGCGAGCGAAATCACAAAGAAATTACAGCACCTCGACGTCAACCTCGCGCTCGACGATTGCGGCCGCGGCTACTCCACGCTGGCGCAAGCCAAAGAGTTGCCGTTTGCGGAATTAAAGCTCGACCGTGCCTTCGTCATCGACTGCGGAACCAACAAGGTCAATGCGCCGGTATGCAAGAACGTGATCGACCTTGCGCACAATTTCCGCAGGGTCGCTGTCGCCATCGGGATCGAAAAGGCATCCGATGCGCAGGCCTTAGTCCGGATGGGCTGCAACTACGGTCAGGGTTTTCTACTCGGTCAACCGATGCCGGAGGAGCGATTCATTTCGCTGCTACGCCGGCGTGCGCCGGCACGGCACCCCGACGGCGCCGCGGCCGCGCTTGGTGTGAAGAGTCCCTGACCTCGCTACGGCTACAATCCCGCCGCGTTCAGTGTGTCCACGGGCCGCGCCGCGCATAGGCAAAATTATCGGAATATGAAATACGCTGTCGCTTCGGCGGCTTGCTCTCGAACACCTGATAGGTAATGCCCTGACGTTCGCAATAAGCAATAGCCTCGTCCTTGCTATCGAACTCAAGGTGCACCTGCTGCTTCATATCACCCGAACTCGTCCAGCCCATGAGCGGCTCAACCGTGCGCGGCTCTTCAGGCTCATAATCCACCACCCATTCCTTGGTTTTTGCAGTTCCGGACTGCATCGCCGTACGTGCCGGTTTATAGATGCGGGCGGTCATGAATGAACCATTCCTATGATCGGATGGTCGGGGCAGCAGGATTTGAACCTGCGACCTGCAGTACCCAAAACTGCCGCGCTACCAGGCTGCGCTATACCCCGCTGATTGCGGCCTTAGTGTTCCGATTCCGAAGTTCGCAAGATTATACGGCAGGCTCAGTTGCGAACTTCGGAATCAAAAGCACACTGGCAACCAGTTAAGCTAGAGCATGATCCCGAAAAGTGGAAACCGGTTTTCGGACAAGATCATGCTCAATCAAAACGCTAGAGCCCGGTTTTGATTCCATCAAAACCGAAAAGGCTCTAGTGCGGCTTTGGTTCGGAAGTCCCAAGACCAGCCTGGCCGAAAGAACGGTGCGGACTTCTGAACCGGCGCACTAGATACATGGTTCGTTTCCTGCCAGCAAGGCAGCGAACCGGTTCGACAAAGTCGAAGCGGCCCAGATCGTTCCTCGGTTGCGCGGCGCCCGCGGCCGGCATCGATCCGCCAGACTATTCGCCGCCGAAGATCGATCCGGTGACGCGATCACCTGGCGCGATATTGAGCTCCCGCGCGGTGCCGGCGATGACTTCGAGCACAGCCCGCACCGGCCCACCGGACGGGATGAGATTATCCGACATCGGCGTGGCGTTCTCGGCAATGCGCAGGACCCGGCCGTCGCCGCGAATAAAAATCATATCAAGCGAGATATAGGTGTTGTGCATCCAGAACGAGACCGGTTGGTCCTGCTTGAAATCGAACAGCATGCCGTGACCTTCCGGCAATTGCTTGCGGAACATGAGGCCGCGTTCGCGCTCCGCCTCGGTGGTCGCAAGCTCGACCGAAAACGCATGGACCCCGGAGCTCGTGGTGATCTCGATCGTCGCCTGCCCGGCGGCGCGAACCTGAGCTGGAGCGACAAAGCCGGCGCAAGCGGCAACAAACATCGCGGCGGCGCTAAGCCGCACCACGCGATTGCAGCGCAATGCAAAGCGCGCGGCGAGAGCCGTTAATGTGAGGTGGGGCCGAGCAAGCCGCCTTCGGGGCGGACTTCCGCCGCCATCAGACCCTTCGGGCCCGGTCCGTAGCGCACCAGGACGAATTGGCCCGGACGTAATTCCGTCAGGCCGAACCGACGCAGCGTCTCCATATGCACGAAAATGTCCGGCGTCCCCTCCCCCCGCGTCAGGAAGCCGAATCCACGAAGCCGATTGAACCATTTGACCTGTGCTCGCTCGAGACCACTTGTGGGCGCCACCGTAACATGGGTTCGCGGCGGCGGCATCTGCGCCGGATGGATCGCCGTAGATTCGTCCATGGAGAGAATGCGAAATGCCTGAAGTCCCTTCGGCCGCGCCAGCACCTCGCAAACGACGCGGGCTCCTTCATAGGCGGTCTGATAACCATCGCGGCGCAAACAGGTCACGTGCAGCAGCACGTCGGCCATGCCATTGTCGGGAATGATGAAGCCGTAACCCTTGGCGACATCGAACCACTTGATCACGCCCGACATCTCAATGACGTTCGCGGTTGCGTCGTCATTGATATCGAGATCGGGACCCAGCCCCGGCTTGGTTGATTTTTGTTCGATCCCGTCCGACGCCATGACGCCGTGGCCGCCGCCGCTTCTGTGCTGGCGCCCCGCGGGCGCTCCACGAATCTTTCAAATCGAAGATAACACTCGCCATCGGGCGCGAAAGGACAAAAATGCAACAGTCGACCAAAAGCTGCACAGCCTGTGCACAAAGTGGCTGGCGATCAATGGACTATAAAAGGCTCAAGGACCGTGCCGATGTCTTGGCGCACGACGAGGTCGGCCATATCGTCGAATTCGGTCGACTCGCGGTTGATGATCGTAAGCCGCGCTCCATTGCGCTTGGCCATCAAGGGAAAGCCCGCCGCTGGCCAAACCTGAAGCGAAGAGCCGATCGCGAGGAATAAATCGCAGTTGAGCGTGGCATCCTGGGCGCGCCTCATGGCCGTGTCGGGCATCGCCTGGCCGAAAGAAATAGTCGCAGTCTTGATGAAGCCACCGCAAGCCGGACAGTCCGGCGCGCAACCGTTCGCGGCGTCCATACGCCGGCGGACCCACGACAACTCGTACCGCGCGCCGCAATCGAGGCACAGGCTATAGGTCGTATTGCCGTGCAGCTCGATGACGTGTTCCGCCGCAAATCCCGAGGCTTGATGCAGATTGTCGATGTTCTGGGTGACCACGACCGGCACCTTGCCGGCGCGATAGAGGCTCGCCAGCGCGCGATGCCCGCGACCGGGCTTGGCATCGCCGAACTGGTCGGCCATGGCGAACCGGCGACGCCAGGATTCGTTGCGCGCCTCCTGGCTCGTCATGAATTCATCGAACGGAATGGGCCGATTCTTGGTCCACAGCCCGCCCGGCGAACGAAAGTCCGGTATGCCGCATTCGGTCGAAATGCCAGCGCCCGTAAACGGCACGACGACCGCCGCCTCTTGGATCATGTCCACAAGGTGGCCCTTGGCGGTATCCAGGTCGGGTGCGATCATCCTTCTACCCTCATCGCCGACGGGTCGTCCTGAGACTTAATTAAATACCCAGACGTGGTGCCCGTGAGAGCGATACAATAGTGGAGGTTCTCCTGATGCGGTATCTGCACACTATGTTGCGCGTACGCAATCTCGATGCGGCGCTCGATTTCTATTGCAACAAGCTAGGGCTGCAGGAAGTGCGGCGCCGGGTCGACGAGAAGGCCAAGTTCACGCTCGTTTTTTTGGCCGCGACTGCTGACGGCGACCTTGTCGCCAAAGGACCGGCGACGCGCCAAGCCCCTCTCGTCGAGTTGACATATAACTGGGATGCTGAGGATTACGGCGAAGCGCGCTATTTTGGTCATCTCGCCTATGAGGTCGATGACATTTATGCCCTATGCGAAAAATTGATGAATGCCGGGGTCACCATCAACAGGCCGCCACGGGACGGCGCCATGGCCTTCGTGCGCTCCCCCGACAAGCATTCGATCGAATTGTTGCAAAAGGGCGCACCATTGCCGCCCAGAGAACCATGGGCTTCGATGCCGAATACCGGCAAATGGTGACGGGAGCGGCGTTCTTGCCGCTGATGGTAAACCTCTTTATATGTCGCGCGCATTTATTGTCGCGCGTCCGCCGCGCTTTCAATCGCGCCCTTCGTCTAGCGGTCTAGGACATCGCCCTTTCACGGCGGTAACACGGGTTCGAGTCCCGTAGGGCGCGCCACTTCGGTACAAAACTGGGCACTCCAAACATTGCAGATTTTGCGCTCGACGCGGCGACGAGCGCGCGCAGCAATACGCTTTTCGAACCCATGATGCGAATCTCTTTCGCATCGACTTCGACGCGCTGAGCCAGCGCGCGCAGGTGGTCGCGGCGGTAGCCGCCGCTCTCGCTGCGCATGCGCCTGCGAGCCTGGCTGGCAAACGTTTTCAGTGCCTGGGGTGTGATATGATGCTCGGTCCAACTCGATCAAGCGCATCCTCGGCCCGCTCTGCGTCGGCACGGGCCTGATCGCGGATGGCCTTTAGTTCGGCAATTCGGTCCCTGAGCATCGGGTCGGCAAGATCGGCGATGCCGTTCTCGATGGC
>JASHQI010000295.1 GCA_030037645.1 Xanthobacteraceae bacterium | reverse complement strand
CCACGTCGTGCGCGTCGTGAACTCCGTGCCGTCGGTCATGACCACCTTGACGAGGTGGTAATCGGGGTGCGTGTCGGGTTTCATGATTTTGATCTTTCGACGAATTTGGCGGCTCTATAACGCGGCTGAGTGCCGCCGGCAAGTTACCGCGATTGACCCGCATCCTGGCCGCGGGGCATTAGCATCGCTTACAGCTCGCGGCCTTTCTACGTCGGCAGGAGTCATCGGCCGGGATTAGATATGATGGAAAAACAAGAATTCCGAGCCGCCGGCTCGCTCGCCGCAGTCTTCTCCGTCAGGCTCCTCGGCCTGTTCATGATCTATCCGGTGTTCGCGGCCTATGCGCGCAACCTTTCGGGAGCAAATCCCTACCTGATCGGCGAGGCGCTGGGCATCTATGGATTGAGTCAGGGGCTCCTGCAGATTCCGTTCGGCCTTCTGTCCGACAGGGTGGGGCGCAAGGCCATGATCGTGCTCGGGCTGATCCTGTTCGGGGTCGGCAGCGCGATGGCGGCGGTCTCCACTTCGATCGGCGGCGTCATTATTGGCCGCGCGCTTCAAGGAGCGGGCGCCGTCGGCTCGGTGATACTGGCGCTGGTGGCCGATCTGACGAGCGAGGAAAATCGCACCAAGGCGATGGCTATGATCGGGATCACCATCGGTGCGTCATTCATGATCGCGCTGGTGGCTGGCCCGATCGCTGCGAATTTCATCGGTGTCGGCGGCATCTTCTGGCTCATGGTGGCGCTGGCGCTGATCGGCATCGCGATAACCCAGTTCGTCGTGCCGAGCCCGCGCCGCCTGCGCGTGCATCGTGATACCGAGGCTGTGCCGGCGTTGATGGGCGCGGTATTGCGGAACGGCCAACTCTTGCGACTCGACTTCGGCATATTTGCACTGCACGCCATGTTGACGGCGAGCTTTCTGGTCGTGCCCGGGCTGTTGCACGCCACGCTCCACTTGCCGGTCGAGGATCAGTGGATCGTCTATCTGCCGGTGCTTTTGGTTTCGGTTGCGGTGATGGTGCCGGCGATCGTCGTGGCCGAGAAATATCGTCGCATGAAGGGGGTATTCGTCGGCGCCGTCGCCGCGCTCGTCATCAGCCAATTGATGCTCTCGATCGGCGCCGGCGATCTGTTTGTCTTGGTGGCAGCGCTCATTATCTTCTTCTCGGCCTTCAACGTGATGGAGGCAAGTCTGCCGTCTCTCATCACCAAGGCGGCGCCACCCGACGCGAAGGGCACGGCCATGGGCGTTTATTCGAGCGCCCAGTTCCTGGGCATCTTCATCGGCGGCATTGTCGGCGGCTGGGCTCACCAGCACTGGAGCAATGCTGGAGTTTTTTCGCTGTCGGCGGCGATTGCGCTCATCTGGCTCTTCGCAGCGATAACGATGGCGCAACCGAGCTATCTGACGACGCGGCTGGTTCCCATCGCCGACGGTCGGGCCGGCGATGCCGAGAGCCTTGCCGCGCGGCTTCGCCAGGTGCCGGGCGTCGCCGAGGCCGTCGTGATCGCCGAGGAGAAGCTCGCCTATCTGAAAGTCGATTCCCAATCCTTCGACGCGGCCATGGCGGAGTCGTTGACCGGCGCGTCTTGAAGTTTGTGGCTTTCGAAAAACACGATAGGGCAACTCACGGTCGCCAGCTCATGCGATGCACCGGTCGGCCGGAGACCGGATTGACGCCGGCGCCGCTGATGACAAAGCCCTCTCGCGTGTAGAATCGGATCGCGCGTGCGTTGTCGGTGTTGACGTCGAGATCGAGGCCGCGTGGCGAGATGCGCTTGGCTTCGGCGAGCAGCGCCACGCCGACGCGCGAGCCCCAATAGTCCGGCGCCACCACGATCTGGTCGAGATAGAGAGTATGCGGATCGACGGTGACAAAGCCGATCATGGTGCCGCCGGCCTGCGCGATCACGATCTCGGCCGCAGGCGCAATCTCGCTTTGCCAGCGCCGCCGCCACCAGTCGAGCCGCGCGACAAAATCGAGCTGCGGATAGGCCGCCTGCCAGGTCCGCAACCACAATGCCACCGCTGCGTCTTCATCGCGGCTCTCATACGGTCGTAGCGAAAGTTCGTTGAGCAAATAAGGATGTTGTGCCGAGCTCACGTTCGGCAATGCTCAGGATGGAAAATCGGGCAAAATTCCGAGCGAATCGTCGCTCGCCCGAAAACTGCGGTAGCCGGGCAGCCTCAGCAGCGCCCGTACAACGGCGCGCGCGTCGCGGCCGGGCTTCCGCCAGTCGGCAGGATCGTAACTGACCCTGGCGCCGTCGGCCGCCGCGGCGGCCGTGACCAAGACGCCAAAGTCGTCGCCGCCTCCGGCGAGATGCAATGAAGGCGAGCGTTCGTCCGCATAGGAGACGGTTGCGTCGTACCAGCATGTCGGCGACACCCGCATCTGAAATTGCGCCTTGCGGCTGAAGCGTTGCAAAGCATCCGGCTCCTGGCCGGGATTAGAAAAGCGGACGACGAACTCTTCGTAGGATTTTGTCCGCAGGCTGTGCACGATCAAAGCGATCATGCGCCCGAGCATCTTGGCGCGCTCGTCCGCCTCGGCATTGCGACCCCAGCCGAATAATCGAGCGGCCTCCGCCCGCCCGAAAGTCCGAACGTCTTCGACCCAACCGAACATCGGCACCCCCGACCTCTGTGCCGGATCACGACAGTCAAGACAATCATAGCAAATCCGAACGGCGCCGTGTGGCTCATCGCTCGGTCAATTTGAGCTCGATGCGGCGGTTTTTGGCGTAGGCCGCCTCGGTGTTGCCGGTATCGATCGGCTGGAACTCGCCGAAGCCGGCCGCCTCAAGCCGCTGCGGCGCGACGCCCTTACTGATGAGGTACTGCACGACCGAGATGGCGCGGGCGGCGGACAGGTCCCAGTTCGACTTGTAGGGCGAGGTCGGCCCAACCGGCCTGACGTCGGTGTGGCCGGCGACCTGCAGCACCCAATTGATCTCCGTCGGAATCTTCTTCTCCAGGTCGAGGATGGCGCTTGCGAGCTGGTCGAGCTCGAGGCGGCCCTCCGGTCGCAGATCGGCCTGACCGCTGTCGAAGAAGACCTCGGACTGGAACACGAAGCGGTCGCCGACGATGCGAATATCCGGCCGATTGCCGAGAATGTCGCGCAGCTTGCCGAAAAAGTCGGAGCGGTAGCGCGACAGTTCCTGCACGCGCTGCGCCAGCGCGACGTTCAAGCGCTGTCCGAGGTCGGCGATCTGGAGTTGGGAATTTTTCTCCTTCTGCTCGGATGCGCCGAGCGCGTCTTCGAGGGCGCTGATCTGCTTGCGCAACGCGCCGATTTGCTCGTTGAGGATCTCGATCTGCGCCACGGCGCGCGCGGTCGCCGACTTTTGCAGATCGAGCTGCGAATTCAGTTTATCGGTGCCGGAAGCGCCGGCGCCCGCTCCGGCATTGGCGCTGTTGGCGTTCGCTTCGCGCAGCTTGTCGCGTTCGCCCTGCGTGGTCGCAAGCGATGCGCGCAACTCGGCGACCTCGTCCTGCAAGCTGGCCTTGCCGGTGCGCTCCAACGACAACAGCTCGCTCAGGCGCGATATCTGCGCGTTGAGCCGCGACAGCGCGGTGTCTTTGCCGGCCACCTCCTGCGACAGGTAGAACTGCGCGACCATGAAGACGGTGAGCAGGAAGATGACGGACAGCACCAGCGTCGACAAGGCGTCGACGAATCCCGGCCAATAGTTCATGGTTTCGCGACGGCTACGGCTGAGCGCCATAAAATTCTCTGCTCGGTGTCTCTTTCCTGCTTATCGGTCGACCGTCTCGCGCGTGGTGCGCTCCATGAGCCGCCGCAGATCGGTATTGAGCTTGGCCTGGCCATCGGCCCAATCGCGGATCATCTGCTGTTCGGCCCGCATGTGATGAACCAGCGCCTGGATGGCTTCGGCGAGGTTTGCCATGGCGGCGGTCGCCGCCTTGCTCGATCCGGCCTCGCCGATCGATTGACGAAGCTGGTCCACGGCGTTGACGATTCCGGCCGGCAGCGTCGCGACGGCGGTCGTGCCGCCGACGCCGAGATCCTGCACCGTGGTCGCCAGCCAATCCTCGACATTGGTGTAGAAGCGGTTCTGCGCTTGGCTGGTCTGCAGATCAAGGAAGCCGAGGATCAGCGAGCCGGCCAGGCCGAACAGCGACGATGAGAATGAAATGCCCATGCCGCCAAGCGGCGCCGCCAGGCCCTGCTTGAGCGCATCGAACACCGAGCCGGCATCGCCGCCGACTTGCAGCCCGTTGATGATGCTGCCGACCGAGCCGACCGTCTCGATCAGTCCCCAGAACGTGCCGAGCAGGCCGAGGAAGACCAGCAAGCCGGTCAGATAGCGCGAAATGTCGCGCGCCTCGTCGAGCCGCGTCGCCAGCGAGTCGAGGAATGCGCGCATGGTCTGCGCCGAGATGGCGACGCGGGCGACGTGCTCGCCGCCGAGGATCGCAGCCATCGGCGCCAGCAGTTTCGGCGTTCGCGCGGCGGCAAGTTTCGGATCGGCGCGGCGGTAGCGATTGACCCAGGACACTTCCGGAAACAGCCGGATCACCTGATGGAACGACAGGATGATGCCGACGAGGAGCACGCCGACGATGAGACCGTTGAGCCACGGATTGGCGAGAAACGCGTTCTCGATCTGATGCTGCAGCACGAAGGCGATCAGCCCGCACAGAATCAGGAACACCAGCATCCGGACCAGGAAGATGCGGGGCGAGGCTAGTTTGGCGTGATCGATGTCGCTCGCCATCGGTTTCGCTTGGTGCCTCAGATTCGCGTCGCCATCATAGCGTGCGCGGATGCAAAATACATGTCGGCGCGGGCAAAGGCCGCCTGGCTGGACTGCTGCGCCGGCGCAACGACGGCTAAACCGGCCGACGCGTCGTCATTGGAGCGGCGACCGCGACGAAGCAATCCACACCGCGGCGCGACGCAATCTCGCCAAAGCCCGACTGTCACAACCTTTGCGGCGGGTTGATGGCGAATAGCCCATCGAAGCGCCGTTAAGTGTACGAGACCACAGTTCCAAACGCCGGCAAGTCGCGAGGTCACGGTTCCTTGGCGGCCGCCTTGAGCAGCCGGATCAGTTCGCGGTGCATGGTTTCATTGCCGGCGGCAATCTGGGCCTTGGCGAAGATCGCCTCGCCGCCGTCGAGGTCGCTGACGAAGCCGCCGGCTTCGCGCACCAGCACCATGCCGGCGGCCATGTCCCACGGCGACAGGTTGCGCTCCCAATAGGCGTCGAGCCGGCCGGCGGCGATCCAGGCGAGATCGAGCGCGGCGGCGCCGTAGCGCCGCAGCCCGGCAAAATGCTGCTGGGCGGCGGCGATTTCGTTGCGCGCCAAACCGAGGTCGCCGCCGCGCCCGTAATGCGGCAGACCGCAGCCGACCACCGCCTCGTTGAGCTTCTGCCGCGTCGCGACGCGGATCCGCTGGTCGTTGAGGAATGCGCCTTTGCCGCGCTCGGCCACGAACATCTCGTCGTTGGCCGGGTTGTAGACCAGGCCGGCGACAATCACGCCGTTGCGCTCGAGCGCGATCGAGACCGCGAAATGCGGGATGCCGTGCAGGAAATTGGTGGTGCCGTCGAGCGGATCGACCAGCCAGCGATGCGTCTTGTCGGCGCCCTCGCGGGCGCCGCCTTCCTCGCCGAGAAAGCCGTAATCCGGCCGCGCCTTGGCGAGTTCCTGGTACACGATTTCTTCGGCGCGGCGGTCGGCCGCGGTGACGAAATTGCGCGGCCCCTTGAGCGAGACCTGCAGATTCTCGATCTCGCCGAGATCGCGCTTGAGGCCGCGACCGGCGCGGCGCGCGGCCTTGATCATGACGTTGAGGACGGCGGAGTGCGGCATGGCGGTTGCGGTTATGGGGGTCCAAGCGGTGCGGTCAAGTCTGACGTGCGCGTTGCATTCTCTCTCACCTCCCGCTGGAGGGGAGGGCAAGGTACAGAATCTCATTCTCGCGATGCGGCCGCATCCGAGGTTTGCGCAAGCCAATGTCAAAAACGCCGCCGTGTTCGATCTTCGTCAAATGTGTCCGGCGGTGGATCGGCCGAACGCATCACGATCGGGCACGGTCGAGCCCGGATTGAGTGCAACGAAATCCGGGATG
>JASHQI010000294.1 GCA_030037645.1 Xanthobacteraceae bacterium | reverse complement strand
AGCATTACCGTCGACCAAACGGGGAATATCAGCGGCGGCGAGAATGGCATCGTTGCCGAAGACGGCAGTGTAAGCGGTGGTGTCCTGCAGCTCGCCGGAACCGGCAACGTCATGGTGACCACCGGTGGCGACGTCACCGTCTCCTCGGGCATCACCGGCGGCACCGTCTCCGGCGATCTCTATACCGGAATCTTCGCAAGCACGGGCGGGACAGGAAACGTCTCGGTCACGACGGCGCCGGGAGAGACCGTCGATGCCAGCAAGGGCGGCACCGGCATTCTGGCGGCCAATCAGGACAGTGGCAGCTTCGGCACTGTGACCAGCACGGTCACGGTGAACGCCTTTGGCACCATCTTGTCGGGCAGCGCCAATAATCCCAATGGCACGTCGCCCTCGGGGATCGATGCAGGCTTCACCGGCACCAGCGCCGTCGGTACCGTGACAGTCGACAATGCAGCGAACATTACCGCCAGCGCCGGCAATGGCATCAGTGCGTTTCTCAGCGGCAGCAGCTCGGCGGGCGACATCAATGTCACCAATTCCGGCACCATCGTCGCGAATGCAGCGGGCGGTGACGGGATCGATGCGTTTTATCATGGATCCGGCATCGCCAACATATCGGTAACGGATAGCGGAACGGTGACCGGCGGGCTGGAAGGCATTGCGGCGACGGATGGCAACATTGTCAGCAACACCTTCATGGCTACCGGAAATGGCACCGTCGACGTCGTCCTGGAAGCAAATGCCAGCATTACCGCGAACGGCGACAGTGCCAGCAACAAAGGCGGCTACGGTATCAATGCCGGCACTGGCGGCACAGGAGATATAACGGTTACCGAAGCCGCGGGAGACTCGATCACGTCCGCGGGCACCGGCATTCTTGCGGTCAATCAAGCTCCGACGTCCGTATCCTTTACGGCGGGGTCTAATAGCACCGTCAGCGTCACGTCCTTCGGCACCATCAACTCCGGCACCGAGCTCAATAACAGCGGCGACACACCGTCCGGAATCGATGCTGGCTATAGTGGCACCAGCGCCGTCGGTACCGTGGCGGTCGACAATGCAGCGAACATCACCGCAGCGGCCGGTGACGGCATCCATGCGTTTCTCAGCGGCACCAGCTCGGCGGGCGACATCAACGTCACCAATACCGGCACGATCACCGCGACGGCGGCGGGCGGCGTAGCCATCGATGCTTTTTACAATGGCGCCGGCGTCGGCAACATATCGGTGACAGATGGCGGAACGATCACCGGCGGGCAGGAAGGCATAGCAGCGACGGATGGCTCGATTTCCGGCGACACTTTCTTGGCGACCGGGAACGGCACTGTCACCGTCGTCCTGGAGGCGAATGCCAGCGTTACCGCGAACGGCGACAGCGGAGTTGGCGGCTTCGGTATCCTTGCCGGCACCGGCGGCACAGGCAATATAACGGTCACCGAGGCCGGGGGAGACTCGATCACCTCCGCGGGCACCGGCATTCTTGCGGTCAATCAGGCTCCGGCATCGGTATCCTTTACGGCGGCAACGAACAGCACCGTCACCGTTACCGCCTATGGCACCATCAACTCCGGCTCAGAGCTGAACAACAGCGGCACTTCGCCGGCCGGAATTGATGCCGGCTATAGCAGCAGCAATTCAGTCGGCGACGTCTATGTCTACAATTACGCGAACATTACCGCAGCAGCCGGCAACGGCATCGATGCATTATTTGATGGTACCGGGAATTCAAGCACCACAGACGGCAATGTGTCGGTGACTGACGAGAGTAATACCACCATAACGGCGCTTCACTCCTCCAGTGCGGCATCAAAATCAGCCCCGATCGGCATCGTTGCCGAGAATGACAGCAGCGGCAATGTCACAGTCACAACGTCGCCCCACGACGTCATCGACGCGGGCAGCGTCGGGATTCTTGCCAGGAACGAGGCCACCTCGACCGGCGCGGTGACGAGCAGCAATATTCAGGTCACCGCCTATGGCGCCATCACCTCGGGCAGCATCACCATCGCCAGCGGGCTGCCGGCCGGCATCCTGGCCGGCTACCAAGGGGGTACAGCCACCGGTGGAACGATAAACCCCAGCGTCGATGGCGCGGTCAACGTCGACAATTACGCGAACATCACCGCATCCAGCGGCTATGGCATCGAGGCGTACAATTACGGCGTCGGCAACGTCACGGTCACCAACAACACAGGCGCGACAGTCACCGGACCCATCGGCCTCTACGCGTTTACGGCGGAAGCAAGCGACGTCATCACCCTCAGTAATGCGGGTACGATCGAGGCGAGCGGCACGGCGGCGAGCCCGGTCGTCGACATCGTGCAGCCGTCCGGCGCGACGGCATCGCTGACCAACAGCGGCACTATCGAGAACACCACACTGTCGCCGTCCGCCGTCGCCATCTCCGCCTCGGGCGGCACGTTCACGCTCAGCAATACCGGGACGATCATCGGCACCGTGAATGCCGATGCCACGTTCGACAACAAGAGCGGCGGCGTCTGGGACGTTGCCGGAACGAACAGCTTCGATGGCCTCACCAACACGATCAATAATTCGGGAACGATCAATATCGAAGGCAATGCAAGCTTCACGTCGACCGGCACTCTGGACATCACCAACACCGGCACGATCGATGTCCAGAGCGGCTTCACGCTCAACCTGGTTGCGGCGGGCGATATTGCCGGCAACGGCACCATCAAGATCGAGAACGCCGCGACGCTCGAGCTCGGCGTCTCGTTCGCCAACACGGTGGCGTTCGAAGGCCACCAGGGCACGCTGGAGCTTCCCAACGCGGCCTTGATCGGATCGGATGTCATCACCGGCCAAGGCGGCACCGACGCGATTGCGCTCACCGATACAACCGGCGTTACCGTGTCCGATGCGCAATTCACGAATGTGACCGGCGTCGACATGCTGACGCTCGAGGGCACCTCAGGCAGCAACAGCGTCACGCTCGGCACCAACATCAGCGCCGATGTCAGCGGCACCGGCAATATCTTCACGATCGACGATTCCGCGGCCACCACGCCGCTCACGGTCGATGCCTCGGCGCTCAACAGCGCCACGAGCGTCGACGTCGTCGTCAATTCATGGCTTGCCGCCGACAGCCTGACGGGCGGACCAGGCGCCAGCAACACCTTGCTGCTGACCGGCAACAATGCCACCGACAATTTGACGACCGGGACCTTCACCGGCTTCCAGGACATCACGCTGAGCGGCAAGAACGATACGCTCACGGTGAACAGCAACAGCCTGACGGTCACCGTGACCGGCACGAGCGACACCGTGGTCGCCGGCAGCGGCGTGACCACCGTGACGCTCGCGGATTACGCACCCGGTCAGGGCGCCAATGTTACGGTGACGGCCAATAATCTCGGCGACACCATTACCGGCAACGACGGCAATGACACGCTGAACGGCGGCACCGGCAACGATACTTTCATCGTCGGCGCGGGCAACAACATCATCACCGGCGGCGGCGGCACCGACACGGTGGAGGTGCCGTTAGCGTCAAATCTGACTGCGTCCAATCTGACTGCGTCCGACTTCACCTTTAACAGCGGCAACGGCACCTGGACCGTGACGAATGGCGCCAGCACCGAAACGCTCAGCGGCATCGACAAGGTCACCGACGGCAGCGGGCACACCTTCCTCTTGGTCGACCCGAGCGGCTCGTACACCAGCATCCAGGCTGCGGTGAACGCGGCGACCAGCGGCGACACCATCCTGATCGGGTCCGGCACTTATACGGGGCAGGTGACCGTGAGCGGGACCGGCTTGAACGGCCTGACCATCGACGGCGTCGGCGGCAACGTGACGGTGGATGCGCCGACGAACTTGGCCCAGACCGCAGTATCGCCGATCAGCGGCAATGCCATCGACGGCATCTTTACGGTCGACGGCGCGAATAATGTCACCATCGAGGGGCTGACCATCAATGGGCTGGACTACGGCGACGACAGCCATTTTGCGGCGGGCCAGCCCGGCGAGGCGTCGCTGATCGGCATCAGCTACATCAACAGCTCTGGCGGCGCGATCGAGAATGACACGATCGAAGGTACGCGCGAGAGCGATTCCGGCATCGGCGATCAGCGCAATTTTGGCATCTATGTCGCGAACAACGACACGCTGTCAGGTGATGTGCCGACCGCCACCGAAGCCGCCGCCCTCAACACGATCACGATCAGCAATTCCATCATCGAGAACTTCCAGAAGGGCGGCATCGTCGCCGAATACGCCAACGTCGATATCAGCGGCAACACCCTGATCGGCCTTGGCGAGGTCAATACGGCACAGAATGCTATTCAGGTGGATGGCGGCACCGGCACGATCTCCGACAATACCATCTCGGCGATCGGCTATTCGGGCGATGTCGCTGCGACCGGCGTGCTGGCGTTCTTCAATTATGGGCTCGACATCGCCGGCAACACGTTCACCGGCGCGCTTAGCGTCCCTGGTGATGCTGTGCTGGAGTCGCCGGTTGGCGTCTATGTGCTGGATTCGACCAATGGCGCGATCGAGAACAACAGCGCGACCGATGTGGCCAATGGCGTTGTGCTGGTGTCCGACGCCTTTGGCGCCGATGTCACCGGCAACTGGACAGTATCGAATAACACCACGAGCAACGTGCTGTCGGTGGCGGATGGCGGCGGTTCGATCTATTGGGATCCCGATCCGACCTCGTCGGGATCGTTCACCGTCAGCGGCGGTTCAAACGACGTTGGCGACGTATTTTACCTGAGCCCCTACAGCAATTTCCTCACCGGCGGCGGCGGAGGCGGCAACACCTTCGTCGTGCTTGCCGGCAGCGATCTGAGCACCAATGCCACGATCGACACGATCAATGGCGGCGGCGGCACCGGAAATACCATCGACTTCGTCAGCACGGTTCCCGGCGATACGCTGAACATCGGTGCCAATGTCACCAATATTCAACAGGTCCAGATTGTCGATCCCAATACTTTCGCATCGACCGACACGGTTGCGGAGAACGTCAACGCCTCGGCGGCGCCCAACGGCCTGACCATCACCGCCAACGACGGCAACGACATTCTCATCGGCGGCGCTTATGACGACACGTTCATCGTCGGCAGCGGCAATGAAACGATCGACGGCGGCGGCGGCAGCAACACCGCCGTCTTCAGCGATCCGATCGGGGACTATACGATCTACCTCAACGGCTCGACCTATACCATCATTGACAGTCTTCCCGATAATGGCACAGACACGGTCACCAACGTTCAGACTTTCATCTTCGACGGTACTTCGTACGCCACCGGCGCGCTCACCGTCGTCGGGCCGTTGGCGGGTGTCGATACCTGGACCAACACCTTGGGCGGCGATTGGTCTACCGGCAGCAATTGGAGCAGCGGTACG
>JASHQI010000293.1 GCA_030037645.1 Xanthobacteraceae bacterium | reverse complement strand
TTGGCTTCGACCTCCTCGGAATAGTCCTTGGCGACCGTGTTGACCTTTGCGAACTTGTCCTTCCAGTGCCACGGCCGCACCGCATAGATGATGATGCGCGACGTCGTGATATCGCCCGATAAAAGTTTCTCGGGCGTGATCTGCGGGTCGATATAGCCCGAGTAGCAACCGTCGACGATGTCGGTCTGGGTCTTCGGGTCCCAGCGCGTGGAGAGCGCCCACAGCACGTCGGCCGGATCGGTGATGTCGATGTCGTCGTCGACGATGATGGTGATGCGGCCCATATAGGTGCCGGGACCAGAGCCGGTGGCGACGAGACCGGCCATCTTGGCGTGGCCGGCGTGCATCTGCTTGAGCGCGATCACGTTGATGAAGCTGTTGCCGCCGCCGATCGGCTTCCACACCCCGGCGACACCCGGCACGCCGGCTGCTTCGAGTGCGTCCCACACCGCGGCCATCAAGGAGAGATTTGGCTGGCGGCCGGCGAAGGTCGGCTTGGCCGGTGGCTGGCCGATCTGGATCGGATCGTTGCGATGATAGATTGCGCCGACGCGCACCACGGGTTCCGGTCCGCCATCGGACGCGTAATAGCCGGGCCATTCGGCGAACGGGCCCTCCGGGCGAGTTTCTTCTTCGGGCGGCGGCATGAAACCTTCGAACACCAGCTCGGCATCGGCGGGGAAGGGGAGCCCGGTCAGTTCACCGCGCACGACCTTGATCGGCTTGCCGAGCCGTCCACCGGCGGCTGCGAACTCGGATACGCCTTCGCGATACCGGGTCAGCGCCACCACGCCCAGGATCGGTGCTTGACCGACCGAGATGACCATCGGGCAGGGCTTGCCTTTCGCCCACCATTTCTCGCGGATCACACTGCCATGCTTGCCGGGCTCGATGAAGACCGTGAATGTCTTCTCGTCTTGCACCTGCACGCGATAGGTGCCGGCATTGACCCAGTTGCTGTCCGGATCCTTGTTGATGACCAGGCATTCGGTGCCGATATACGGTCCGCCGTCGTGTTCGTGCCAATGGGCCGCCGGAAAAGCGCGGACATTGACGGCATCGCCGCGAATGACGTTTTCGCAGACCGGGCCGTAGTTCACCTCTTCAGGATCGATCAGCTTGCCGTCCGTCTTGCCCCGCTTCCTGAATTCCTTGAGCGCCTCGAGGTCGTATTTGCCGGTAAAGATCGGCGAGAAGCGAACATTGGTGACGATGCGGTGGCCGGCGGGAAAACCCTTGATGTCCTCGAACAGCAAAATCGGCGGATGGCGCTCGCGCAGACTGAGCTCGTAGAGCGCGCCCATTTCGAGATAAGGATCGGCGCCCTTGACGACCTCGAGCTCGCCGCGCTTGTCAGCGAGCCGGATGAAGTCGCGCAAGTCGCCGAACGCCGCTAGCCGCTCGGCATCGCTGACGTCGGCCGCCGGTGATTTGCCCATTGTGTCCGACCCACAGTTTCGTGCTGAACGGCCACGAAGCTGGCGACCGCCGCACGGCTTAATCAAGGTCGACTGGCGGCGTTAGTCAATGTCCCGCCTCCGGGCTTTCGCAAGCCCAACAAGCGCGCGTTCGATCATGCGTCTCGACCCCGCCAGCCTATCGGGATTACCATGGCGGAAAATCCGGGCGCGGACAAAAATGAGCAACAAGGATTTTAGCGCCGGCACCGACGCCAATGCGGAGGAGCGCAGGGCCTGAACGTATTGATGAGTGCAGTCGGATCCGTGGCGGCCAACAAAGCGGGGAGACGATGACGCGCACCCGAGTTTTGCTTGTTGCGGCGCTGCTGGGGTTGGCCTGCTGGCCGCTACCCGGCCTTGCCGCCTCCTCGGCCGCGCAAACCTGCAATGCCGACGTCAACGCCGGCAACTACACGGCTGCGATATCCGATTGCAACAATGCGATCGCGGCCAACCCCAAGGCCGCAGACGCTTACACCAGCCGCTGTGCGGCCAATTTCGAAACCGGAAACGTCAACGGCGCCATAGCCGATTGCACGCAGGCCATCGCGCTCAGTCCCAAGGACGCGAATGCCTATCTTGACCGCTGCGCTGCCTATACCGACACGGGAAATTTCAACGCCGCTCAGGCCGACTGCAACCAGGCCATCGCAATCAACCCGAAAAATGCGACGGCCTACGCCAACCGCTGCCAACTCGAGATCACGTTGCAACAATATACCACCGCGGTGAACGACTGTACGCAATCGATCGCGCTCGCCGCCAACAACCTCGCGGCCTATATCAATCGGTGCGACGCCTACGATCTCCAAGGCAATTACGCCAATGCGCTGAACGACTGCAACCAAGCGATCTCGCTCAACGGCAACAATGCAACCGCCTACGGCGATCGCTGTCAGGCCGATGACGGGCTGGGCAACTATGATGACGCGGTGAAGGATTGCAGCCAAGCGATCGCGCTCGATCCTCAATACGAAACCGCCTACTCGACGCGGTGCGACGCCTATCTCTCGCTCAATAACAACTCCAACGCCGTGTCCGATTGCACTCAGGCGATTGCGCTCGATCCGGAAGATGGCGAGGCCTACGACGATCGTTGCTCGGCGAATATGGGTCTCAATCAATATGCCAATGCCGTGTCCGACTGCACCCAGGCGATTGCGCTCAATCCGCAGGATGGCGACGCTTACGCCAATCGTTGCTTGGCGGATGAGGGTGTTAATCAGAATGCCAACGCCGTAACCGACTGCACGCAGGCGATCAGCCTCCTTCAGTCTAATCAGGCTGCGTTGGAAGCCGTGTACCTCAACCGCGGCACCGCATATTTCCAGTCGAAAAACTACGCCGCGGCAATTCCGGACTTCAGCCGGGCGATCACGCTCGCGCCCAAGGACGGCGAGGCTTATGCGGATCGGTGCGGCGTGGACCAAGAAATGGGTAACTCTGCCACCGCCGCCAGCGACTGCGCGCAAGCAATCGCGCTCGATCCGAACAATAGTGACGCTTACGACAATCTGTGCACGGTTGACGACAGCCTCGCGGAGTACAGCAAAGCGGTGACCGACTGCAACGAAGCGATCAAGCTCGACGGAAGTGATGCCGACAATTACGATGGCCTCGGCACGGCGCAATACCAACTCAAGCAATATAACGACGCCATGGGCAGCTTCACCCAGGCTTCGCTCAACGATACAAGCTGGTATCTGCCTTACCAGCACCTCGGCCTGGTCTATGAGGCGCTTGGAGAAAACACACAGGCGATCATCCAATTCCAAATCGCCGTGACGATCAATTCGTCGGATCAGACGAGCCTGAACGAACTGAAGAAGCTCGGCGCGTCGGCGCCGACGCCGAACGCTGCGCCGGCTGCCACGACCCCGCCTGCGCCGCAGGGCGGCCAGTGACGCATTCGCGCCGGCGCCGATCGCGGGCGCGAACTGGCGCCGCCGGTGACGAGCTCCACAATGGGTCACAGCATTCGCGGCGTAGGCCTGCCCGAGGTCGACCGCGGCCCTCCGAAATCGGTCGCGGTCGTTCCGCTGGACAAGACTTTGGCAAGCTTGCCGAACCAGGCCGAGCGGCGGATCGTCCTCAAGATCGATGCCGAGGGTTTCGAGCCTAACGTCATTGTCGGCGCCAATGCGTCCACTACGTGGCAGGAGGCGATCCATGAGGCCGGCAGTCGGCTCAGGGTGCGCCACCGGCAGACGGTCAAACACACATCGACAGTTGAATCACATCACGAACACGATGGACGGAGCGCTCCCAGGGACCGACGCAAGCTGCTTCTGACGACCGCGGGCCAGATATAACGCGCGTGCCGCGCGGCCGAGAAATACCGCTGAAAAACTCTTTTATGTCAGGCTTCTACTATTATGCTCGCGGCCGTAACTTCGCCGTCAGTGACGTAGTGATTGACCTGTTTGCTAGCTAGATGCTGACCGGCCTTATATGAATTGATCTCCCCAATGACGCCGCTCTTTCTTAGCTCATCAATGATGTAATCGCGCTCCGCATTCGTATCTGAATCCGTGGCATGTGTGATCTGGAACGTGAGGCGGGTCAAAGAAATGCCGGTGTCTTTAGTACCCGCTCCGACCCAGTGGACGCATGCGGCGTCGGGCGGACGATCAGTGTTTAGCCAGAAACTCGCTTTTCCTAGATTGGCCTCAGCATGATCGAGGCTCAAAGCCCAGAATCGGATGTGATGGCGCTTGCGCGGGCTGTCATCGATCGCCCTCTGAAACCCGATGTCCTGACTGCGCCCAAAAAGATAAAGGGTGCTGAACGGGGCTGTCGGATAGGCAGAGTTGAATACGAATGCGCGGACCATGCGCCAGGAGCTTGCGAGACCTAACCGATCGGCTTCTGACCAGCCGGCGAGCTTAAAGGCGGCGTGAAGCTGTTGCAGCGTGCCTGTGAGCACGAGATTGACGGGGTCGCCGGGCAATCCGTCTCCGGCAATTGTGAAGCGAGGCACACGCTTCCGCAGGAGAATTTTAAGGCCCATACGAACGATGTGCGGCAGGACAACATAGGCGGCGATTCCGTAAGTGACCGCCAACGCAAGCACTGTCGGCAGCCTGCGATCCGTAAACCTGAAGACGAAAACGATCAGCCAGACAGTGAGGATGCCCAACCCCAGGACCATTACGCGGCGCAACAAGCGTTTCAGTAATCTCATGATCCGGCACCATCCTGCGCTGATGTTCATCAGACTACAAGGCTAGCGGGACTACCTCTCGCGGCACAATGCGGTCGGCCGGCCGTTCTGGCCGTCGCGGCACCGTCAGGCCACCGAGCAAGGCCGTACATTCAAACGCAATGCGCAAAGGGTCGCTCATGATTCCGTCTCTCCTCGTGCTTAAGACGAGGCGGAACGGTCGAGTGTGACGCGGACGAAACGGCTGTCGCGACGGCAGCCGTGCTTGGTCTGCGCGGGGGAGGGCCTTGCGGCGCAGCGGCGACCGGAAAAAAATCGCGGCAGCGTGTCACACCGCGTCAATCGATCTCGTCACATGTTCAGGAATGGCCCTGACAAACGGGGACGATCATGACGCTGCTGGCGGAAAGCCGGGCGCCCAACGATATTTATGACGCGGCCCAAGCGCAGTTCAGCGCGGAGGAACAAGTGGCGCGGACCTTGCTTATCATCACGATCAACGGATGGAACCGAATCCAGGTCGGTTTCTATGCGGTCCATCCGGTCGAGAATCGCGAGGCGGCGTGATGGCAGACACTTCCGGTCACGATGCGGCGGCCGCGTTCGATCCGTTGCGTCCAAAGCTG
>JASHQI010000292.1 GCA_030037645.1 Xanthobacteraceae bacterium | reverse complement strand
CCCCGCAAGACCCAAATCCTCGATCAGGAAGGCGAGATGGAGGACGAGGACCTGATCCAGCGCGAGGACATGGTCGTCACCGTTTCGCACGCCGGCTACGTCAAGCGCGTGCCGCTATCGACCTATCGCGCACAGCGCCGCGGCGGCAAGGGCCGCGCCGGCATGCAAACGCGCGAGGAAGACTTCGTCACGCGCCTATTCGTCGCCTCCACTCATGCGCCGGTATTGTTCTTCTCGTCGCGCGGCAAGGTCTACAAGGCGAAGGTATGGCGGTTGCCGCAGGCGGCGCCGCAGGCGCGCGGCAAGGCGCTGATCAACATCCTGCCGCTCGAGCAGGGCGAGAACATCACGACGATCATGCCGCTGCCGGAGGACGAGGCGAGCTGGGACAAGCTCGATGTGATGTTCGCGACCACACGCGGCACGGTTCGGCGCAACAAGCTGTCGGATTTCGTGGACGTGCGGCACTCCGGCATCATCGCCATGAAGCTCGACGAGGGCGACGCCATTGTCGACGTGCAGATTTGCACGGAGAACGACGATCTGCTGCTGACCAGCGCCGCCGGCCAATGCATCCGCTTTGCCGTCACCGACGTGCGCGTGTTCCAAGGCCGCACCTCGATGGGCGTGCGCGGCATCAATCTCGCCGATGGCGACAAGCTGATCTCGCAGTCGATTTTGCGCCATATCGAAGCCACGGCGGAAGAGCGCGCCGCGTATCTCAAGCGCGCCCACGCGGTGCGGCGAGGCGGCAACGGCAACGGCGAGGGCGAGGAGAACGGCATCAACGGCGCCGACGCCGAGGAAGCGGAGGGCGCCATCGAGCTTGGCGAGATGCGTTACGTCGAGATGTCCGCCAATGAGCAGTTCGTGCTCACCATTTCCGAAAACGGCTACGGCAAGCGTTCGTCATCCTACGAGTACCGCACCACCAATCGCGGCGGCAAAGGCATCGTCGCCATGGCGATCACCGAAAAGAACGGACGCCTCGTGGCGTCGTTCCCGGTCGAGGAGAGCGATCAGATCATGCTGGTGACCGACGGCGGGCAATTGATCCGCTGCCCGGTCCATGGCATCCGCATTGCCGGCCGCGCCACCCAGGGCGTCATCGTGTTCACCACCGCCGAAGGCGAGAAGGTGGCGTCGGTGGAGCGGCTTACCGAGGAGAACGGTGAAGAGAACGGCGAATGAGACGCGAATTGCGAACGGCTCTTTGCGCGATTCATGACTGAACGTCACGATCATGTCGATGCTCGCGGTCCCGACGCCGTTGAGTGTTGGAAAAATGATGGCGTGCGCGTCATTCCGGGCAACCAGTTGGATCCCAATGTTCCATCAACCCCGGGCATGGACCGCAAGGCCGCGATCAACTTCGCCCGCGTCGGCGCGCAGAAACTGTGGGCCGGCACGGTGACGATCAAGCCGGACGCCAAAACCGGCGCTCACCACCACGGCCATCTCGAAAGCATTATCTATGTAGTGCGCGGCAAGGCGCGCATGCGCTGGGGCGATCGACTGCAGTTCACCGCAGAAGCCAATCCCGGCGATTTCATCTTCATCCCGCCCTATGTGCCGCATCAGGAGATCAATGCGAGCACGGACCAGATTCTGGAATGTGTGCTGGTACGCAGCGACGGCGAGGCGATCGCAATCAATCTCGACATCGAGCCGGTGGAGAAGCCGGAGACGGTATTGTGGGTCGATCCGATCCATCGCGATCCCCGTTGAATGGGCCGAACTGTCGCGGCGCAAGAATCCGGGCAGGGGTCGTCACACGGCCCGAACGGCGGCGTCACGGGACGGCAAACGCGCCGAAATCGAATACGGTGATCTTGCCGTTGCTATGCAAATGATGCGTGCCGAGCACTCCCGGTGCAAAATCCGGAGTGACGACGCATATCGGCTTCTCTTCATACTGCGTTTCGGTCAGCGCAACGATCTGATTGATCGATGTGGATTTTCCATAGCGATCGAAGCCTTGACGCTGCGATACTCTGAATTGGTTGTTGTCGTCCGAGAGCAAGCCGGCGTTCCTGGCGCGAGTGGAGTCGACAATGATGGGGTTTTGTGATCAAATTCTTCGGGGAAGCAGATATCGCTGTCGTTCTTGCTGACCACAAAGGGATCGGCGTGAAAGCACGATGCAGGCACGCGCAAGCACGATGCGCGCAACAGCACGGCGTTGCGCCAGTCGGCAAACGTATAAGCGACGTTCCAGTTGTATTGCACTCCGCGAAGCTTCCTTAGCGCCTTTGTGGCGCGTCGACGCCAATTTAGCAATACTGCGACGAATGCCGATCGACTGCACCGATCTGAAAAATCGCTTTGAGAAATTTCGCAAGCCGCCGGATTTTTCGCCACTCGGCGCATGCACGATCAAATGCGTGACGACGACGGGGCTGTCGCCGGCTTGAGCCCACTTTACAAGGTCGTAGACATACTTTGAGACTTGCGTGCTATCGACCAGAAGGCCGATCCGAAGCGGGCGCAAATGCACCGAGCCATGGGAATCCAATTTGCCGTCTCCACGCGGCGCCGCGGCGGTCCTTGAAATGATCCGGAAGATATCGGGTATCTGTGAGGTTTTCGAGGACGACAGCCCAATACGGTTAAGCACATGCCTCGACGTCCGTTCTCATATGAGCGGTCGGTCTGGTCTGAGGTTAAAGCCGCCTCTACTGTCCGCGTCGGGCCACGCTGGCGAAGCGCTTGGCCTCCTCCGCGGCGCGAAACAAGGCCTTCGCCTTGTTGATGCATTCTTGCTGCTCGAAGTCCGGATCGGAATCGGCGACGATGCCGGCGCCGGCCTGGACGTACATGATGCCGTCCTTGATCAGCGCGGTCCGCAGCACGATGCAGGTGTCCATTTCCTCGCCCGCGGAGAAATAACCGACGCAGCCGGCATAGAGCGAGCGCTTCTCTTTTTCCAATTCGTCGATGATCTGCATGGCACGAACCTTAGGCGCGCCGGACACCGTGCCGGCCGGAAAGCCCGCAGCCAGCGCGTCGAGCGGATCGCGATCCTTGCGCAGCCTGCCTTCGACATTGGAGACGATGTGCATCACCTGGCTGTAGCGTTCGATGAAAAACTGGTCGGTGACCTTGACGGTGCCGACCTCAGCGACGCGGCCGACGTCGTTGCGGCCGAGGTCGAGCAGCATGAGATGTTCGGCGCGTTCCTTGGGGTCGGCGAGGAGCTCCTTTTCGAGCGCTGCATCCTCGTGCGGTGTCGCGCCGCGGCCGCGCGTGCCGGCAATCGGGCGGATGGTCACGATGCCATCGCTGGTCTTGACCAGAATTTCGGGACTCGATCCGGCGACCGCGAAAGAGCCGAAATCGAGAAAGAAAAGATAAGGCGAGGGATTGACGCGACGCAGCGCACGATAAAGTGCAAATGGCGGCAGCGTAAACGGCGCCTCGAAGCGTTGCGACAGCACCACCTGAAAAATATCGCCGGCAACGATGTACTCCTTGGCGCGCAACACCATGCGCTTGAACTCGGACGGAGTTGTATTCGAGCGGGGCGCCCCATCGCGCGGACCGACGTCGATGTCGCGCGCCCCGTCCCGGCCGTCGGTCGCAACCGGGGAGGGCAGAGGTGCGGGCTTATCGAGAGTATCGATCACCACGGATAATCGCTCGAGCGCGCGCGCCAGCGCGGCTCTGGCGCTCACGCCGCGCTGCGGTCGCACCGGCGTAACGATGGCGATCGTGTCTTTCACGGCGTCGAAGGCGATCACGACGGTCGGGCGCACCAGCATCGCGTCCGGAATGCCGATCGGGTCGGACGCCGGCGCCGGCAAATCCTCGATCAGACGCACCATGTCGTAGCCGAGATAGCCGAACACTCCAGCCGCCATCGGCGGCAGATCATCCGGCAGCGCGAGGCGGCTTTCGCCGATGAATGCACGCAGGGCTTGAAGCGGCGGCTCGCTCAGCGGCGTAAATGCGGCCGGGTCGCTCTGCGCGGCGCGGTTGATCGCCGCGCGTCGGCCATCGGTGCGAAAGACGAGATCGGGATCGAGGCCGATGATCGAATAGCGCCCGCGCACCGCACCGCCCTCGACCGACTCGAGCAAAAAGCACATGGCCGATGAGCTATTGGGCCGCGATCCCGCGACCTTGAGAAACGCCGAGACCGGCGTTTCCAGGTCGGCGACGAGCGTCGTCCACACCACCTGCGCCTCGCCGGCGTCATATCGCGCGGCGAAGGTCTCCGCCGAAGGCTCAATTTGCATTGATTGTCTCGGTTCCGAAATCCGCCCGCGCCGGCCGGCCCGTAGCACCGTAGCGCCAATCGTTCAAATTGAAACGATTTGGCGCTTTGGCGTTTTGATGATGCGTGATCCTTTCGGAAAACCGGTGTCCACTTTTCCGGATCATGCTCTAGTCGGTGTCCGACGTACCGTTGCCCACGACCTGCGCCACTGCCGCCTGATTGACGTTGGTGCCAAGCCTGACTTCAAGCCACGCCATGTACTGCCCCATGAGATCGCTGCTCATCTGCTGCTGCACCGTCTTCTCGATGCTTTTGGCGTCGGCCGAGTTTGGATTGAGCGCAGGCGTCTTATCATCGGTCACACGAAACACGATCCACTGCGAAGGGCTGTCGCCTTGTGCGCTCGCGAACGTATTCGGGGCGGTTTGAAAGATCGTGGCGATCATCCGCGCCGACAGCGCCGCGGACAGCTTGTCGCGCGTGAGCCCGGTCGCGGTTTCGACCTGGAGGCCGTTAGCCTTGGCGATGCTGTCGAGCGGATTGCCGTTCTTGAGCTGGTCGAGGAGGCTCGCCGCCTTGCCCTTCAGCCGCAACGCGATTTGGTCATCATGCCAGTGTTGCTCGACTTGGCTCTTGACCTCGTCGAGGCTGCGGTCGTGGGCGGGCGTGACCGCGGCGACGTCGTACCAAACATAGCCGCCATCGGCCTCGATGGCGTCGTTGTCGACGCCGACATCGCTGGCGAATGCCGCACTGACCACGTCGCCGGCATGGGGAAGATTGGTGATGAGCTTGCCGCTCGGATCGCGACCGGAGCGGTCGACCGCATCATAGGTGACGACCGGCAGCTTCAATTTCTGCGCCGCCTCTTCGACGGTGGCGCCGCCGCCGCGCGCGTCCTCCATCTGATTATAAATGTGCTGAACTTCGGCCTTGGCGCGTTCCTGCGCCAAGGCGCTGCGGATTTGCGGCGCAACGTCGGCGAGCGATTTGTCTTGCTCGGGCTCAATCTTGGTGACGGTGACGAGGACCGCGCCGAATTGCCCCTGCACCGGCGCGCTGACTTCGCCCTGCTTGAGCGAGAAGGCAGCGTTGGCCACGACGGGATCGACGATCCCGGACTTCGGCACGATGCCGAGATTGATGTCCTGCGGCTTAAGTCCGCGCGCGGCGGCAAGGGCGTCGAAACTCATGCCGCCTTTGATCTTGTCGCTCGCGGCCTGGGCGTCGGCCAAGGTCGGAAATATGATCTGCTCGACTTGGCGCTGCTCCGGCGTGATGTAACTGCTGCGGTCCTGATCGAAGGTTTTTTTCACGTCGGCGTCCGACACTTCGATCGTCTTGGCCACACTCGCCGGGGTCACCGTCACGGTCACGATCTTGCGGTACTCCGGCGCCCGGAACATGATCTTGCGCTCATCGAAATATTTCTGAAGCTGATCGTCGGTCGGCGGCGGGATGTCGCCGACCTGAGCCGGACCCAGCGCCAGATATTCGATGTTTCGCTGTTCGCTCTGGAGCTGATTGATGGCGTCGAGCCACGCTTTCGGTACCGGGATGTCGCCGGAGATCGAATCGATGATCTCCTTGCGCAGCGTCACGCCTCTTTGTTCGGCGACGAAGCGCTGCTCGGTGTAGCCGGCATTTTGCAGAATATCTTCGAATTTGGCGCGGTCGAACTGGCCGTTCGGATCCGCAAATGCCGGATCGCTGGTGATGCGCTGCGCGATGGTATCGTCGGAAATGCCAAGCCCTATCTGGCGGGCGCGCTGGTCGAGACCAAGCTGGCCGATCATTTCGCTGAGCACCTGCCGATCGAGGCCGAGTGCGTTGGCCTGGTCGGGCGTGATCGGCTTGCCAAGCTGCTGGCCGAGCTGTTGCAAGCGGTCGTTATAGTTCTGTTGGAAATCCTGGATCGAAATGTCCGCGCCGCCGATCGTGGCGACCGTGGAGTTGCCATAGCCGTGGAAAATGTCGTTGATGCCCCAGATGGCGAAGCTTCCGGCAAGCAACGTCATGACGACACCCATGACGGTGCGGCCGAGCCAATTGGCGGAGGCTTTGCGAATACCTCGAAGCATGGATCCAACGCGTGGGAATGACGCCGTCAGGTTGCTGGCTGAAGGCGGCGCATCATAATGAGCGCTGTGCTGCGCCGCAACTGACGGGACACGTTCATAAAGCGACCCTTTTCCGCGTGCAACCGGTCTGCGAACGGCTCTTTCCTATCGAAGCGAGATATCTCAAACGCCCTAGCTGTTCGAAAATGGCAAATTGTCGCCATATCGAGCCGCTGTTTTCCATCGATATTGCGCAAAAGTGGCAAACCCTGTGCCGCGCACGGTGACGTCAATGAGCACCGCCGGTATTCACGCGGAGTTGTCCGGTTCCGACGCCGACATTGCGCTCGGCAGGGAACGCGCCGATCCTGGAACTGGGCCGACGTTTCACTCATCTCCCCGCGCTAGGGCAAAGCGTCGCGCGTCCTACCGCGTATCAATCGCCTTCGTTGCGGGGAACAGTCAAAATCTAGTCCAGCGCGTGCTGGCTCTGTCATAGACGCAAACAACTTGATCCAGGTGACTGGCGGAGATCCACTGCTGCACGGCATCACGATAATCAATGCTCGGGTCCTCCAGTCGCCAACCCGGCGGAATCCAGCCAGAATTGCCATTGATGGTTGGCTTGCCAACCTGCCATGAAATCCACATTGCGTCGTTCTCGTCGAGGTCGTTTGCGGTCCTACCGGAGACGTTAACAACAAAGACCTGGCATTCTACAGGGGGCTTTGGCACAGCAGATAGCCACTCCAATTCGTGGCTTCGCGACAGCCTTGCCGGCATCAGATTGATTTGCTCGATGAGGCAGAAAGCTAAAATTGCGCCCGATAATAATGTGTTTCGCCGCCGGTTTAGGGGAGCCGACGTATCGATCCAGTATTGCAACATAAGCACCAGACTTGCGACCACCCACATGTTGACGAAGAGCTGAAGTCGCCCGCCGGCGCGTATCGCTGTTGCGCCGGGAATTAAATGATAGGGCAACCAGAATAGGCTGAATGTGCCAATCCGCGTTGTCATCAACCAGGAGACCGACCACACCGCCAGGCTCGCGGTCGCAAAAGTCAGTTGCCAGTTGTCGCGCTTTGAGTCGCGTGCAACAACACGAAGCCGATACACCAATATAATGAAAATAACCGTCATTCCTGGGGCGACCGCGAGCGTTCGCTCGGGGCCGCCATCGCCAATAAGACGCTGAACTAGCCATCCCCAAACCATGTTCCATTCGCCGACGTCGATGACATCTTTGGGAAAGGGTGCAAACGAAATAAAGTCGCGAAAACTTCGGCCATGAACAAGAGCTAGCGTAGGAGCATAAATCAGCATGAATGGAATAAGCCCAAATACAAAGCTGATTGTCGCGACCGCTACGAGCCTCCTGGTGGCGATGTAATTATTCGTAATCATCACGAAGAGATCGCGACGATAAATGACGCCGGCCGTACACAGCGCGATGGCTGCGGTAACGGAGAACATCCACGCAGTGTAATAGCCGGTCGAAAACAGCAATCCGAACAGTGCCGCGGCAATCGCGATCCGCATCAGCGACCATCGCGACAGGCGAGGGAAATCTTCGAGACCCCACAGCGCAATCAACAGGATACAAGGAATGTAGTAGACAGAAAAAAATTGGATGTGCCCGACATTGACTTTAAAAATAAGGTTGTTGGGAAAGGTGAGCAATATGCTGGCGCAGATGGCAAAGCACGGGCGCAATTTCAAATAGCGTATGGCGATTGTCAGGCTGCAGAGGAAACAGCCCAGAGATAAAACTGTCGCCCATAGCTGAAAGCTTAGAAAGGGGTCGAAACCCAAGATACGGAATGCTGAATAAGGCAAGGCGTCGAGTAGAAACGCATCCGAAAGGCCAAGGATATCTCTCTGTGGATAAAAGAATGGCGGTGAGAGGAACTGCTCGCGGCCAAGAAGAGCATTATACAGATGCTCGTGCAGATAGACGATCAATCGCCCATCGCCGCGATCGCCGGATATCAAGTCGAAAGATGATAAGACGAAAGAGCGAAATGCGACGCATGCAGCGGCTGCCCAGGCAATCATTCCAACAAGAAATATGCCTGAGCCAGGCTGACGCTTGGCGGGTGATCCCATGGCGTGCACAAATAGCCGTTTGACGGCCTACGGATTAGGCAGGGATAAAGAGAGGGAAAGGGCTACAAATGCGGCGAATGAGGCTGAGGGAGCGGTCAGGGTGAGATAGAATCCCAAACTTTCCAAGTGCGCGCAGGGTGATATGATGTTTTGCATTTCCAACCCGCCTAAACGCCTTCGGCGACCGGCCACGCCCAAAAACCACTGTTCGACGCCGCGTCTCCCGCGCGGATGATACCGTC
>JASHQI010000291.1 GCA_030037645.1 Xanthobacteraceae bacterium | reverse complement strand
CAGATGCGGACCGCATTTTCGAGCATGGCCTGGAACACCGGCTCCAGTTCGCCCTGCGAGCTGGAAATGACGCGGAGCACCTCGGATGTGGCGGTCTGCTGCTCCAGCGATTCGGTGAGATCGTCGGTGCGCCGGCGCAGTTCGCTGAGCAGCCGCGCGTTCTCGATGGCGATCAGAGCCTGCGCCGCAAAATTTGTCAGCAATGCAATCTGCTTATCGGTGAACGGCCTAACCTCGGTACGGTAGAGGCCAAATGCGCCGATCAATTCATTGCCTTTAAGCATCGGCACGATCAGCATCGTGCGGGCGCCAGCTGAATCGACAAAGCGCAGCATCAGTGGATCACCTTCGAGGTACGCCTCCTCTTGCGTAAGGTCGGCGATGTGTACGGTTCTCTTGGTCTGAGCAATTTGCGCCAGAGGTATGTGCGGATGCTCGGCGAGGATTAATTCGGGCTCCCGCTGCCAACTCTCGCCATGTTCCGATGACGCATCATGGGGGCGGACATTGCGGAACCCCCGCTCCGTCCGCAGGAAAAGCGCGCCGAATT
Organism: Xanthobacteraceae bacterium; assembly: GCA_030037645.1. GTDB lineage: Bacteria > Pseudomonadota > Alphaproteobacteria > Rhizobiales > Xanthobacteraceae > BOG-931. The sequence goes on along the minus strand of JASHQI010000291.1, from coordinate 19,547 downwards.
GTGCATCACAGAGCCGCGTCGCGTTCTCGAACAAAGGTTCAAATACCGGCTCCAGTGCTCCCGGTGACGAACTGATGACGCGTAGCACGTCGGCCGTCGCCGTTTGCTGCTCCAGCGATTGCCGCAGTTCGTTGAGCAGCCGCGTGTTGTCGATCGCGATCACCGCCTGCGCGGCGAAGTTGGTCAGCAGCTCAATCTGCTTGTCGATGAAGGGTCGCACTTCCTGGCGGTACACGGCGATCGCGCCGATCAAGACATCGTCCTTGAGCATGGGCACGCAAACCGCTGATCGCGCGCCGCCAAGCCTGGCTTCCGAGACTGGGGTAGCCTCCGCGGCTGCATCCGCGGTTTGGACCGTCTGCTTGGTTTGCAGAATTCGATCGAGCCATCCGCCACTGATCGGCTGAAACCGGCCGCGCCGCTTCTGGAACTCTGCAAGTTCCGGCGGAACCTTGGCGGTCGCGACTACATCGAACGTCTCGCCGTCGAAAAGAAATAATGTGCCGAATTTCGCTTCGCAGATGCGTGTTGCATTTTCCAGCATTGTATTGAAGACCGGTTCGAGCTGGCCCGGCGACGAACTGATGACCCGGAGCACGTCGGCTGTGGCGGTCTGCTGCTCCAGCGATTGCCGCAGTGCGGTCACGAGCCGCGTGTTCTCGATCGCGATCACCGCTTGAGCGGCGAAATTCTGCACAAGCTCGATCTGCTTGTCGGTGAACGGACGAACCATCTGGCGGTATAGTGAGAACGAGCCGATCAGTTCATCGTCCTTGAGCATCGGGATCATGAGTATGGTCCGCACGCCGCCGCGCTCGACCGCGACGACGGCGCCCGGATCGGTGCGAGCGGTGTAGCCCGAGTGCGATGCAGCGTCATGGATATGTACGGCAGTCTTGGTCGCCACCATCCTGGCCACCGGCGTTTCGAGGGACGGACGGAGCGGCGAGCGCCTGCGCGCTTCGACCATCGCCCGCGGCGTATTATGGCTGGCGACCAGATGAAAGGCCTCGCCGTCCCAACGGTAGATGTTGCCGAACTTGGCGTCGCAGATGCGGACGGCTTTTTCCAGCATCGCGGCGAACACCTGCTGAAGATCGACGGCAGAGCCGCTGATGGCCTGAAGCACTTCAGCCGTCGCCGTAAGCTGCTCGCGCGCCTCGTGCAGCTCGCGGGCGAGCCGCGCCACCTGTTCGCTCGCCGTGGCGGCGGAGCGGCGCGCGGGCTTGCGCGCGTTGCGCTGCTTTGACCGTGCGGTCTTGCGGCGTCGCGCTTTGCCTGGCTTGCCAGCCGCTTTGGAGCGCCGTGTCACTGCCTACCCCTACGCATCAGGATGGCGCTATCGTAGCGGGTCAAACCGGCATACTGGAAGTGGCCCAGCGACGCGAGGCAGGTGGGCACCGCAGGTCGGGCGACGGCGGCTCAAAAAATAAGGGGCTATTTATCGTCTATCGACTGTCGTCTGAAATTATGACGCTTTCGCCAGCGTCAGAGTAACCCCGTTCGGAATCTCGATGTCGACTTCCAGCGTCGACACCGATTTGCCGCGATCCATCTTGATCTGCACCTTGTCGGGCTCGAAGGCGACATGCCGGCTGATGACAGCGAGGATCTCCTCGCGCAAGATGCCGAGCAGGTCGGGCTGGCTGCGCGCCACACGCTCGTGGGCGAGCAGGATTTGCAGCCGCTCGCGCGCTATGGGCGCGGTGCCGCGGCGAAACAGATTAAACAGGCTCATGCTGCTTTCCGTCCGAACAGCTTGTTGAATATGCCTCTGTTGTCGCTGGGAACGATCATCGGGACTTTGTCGCCCTTGAGCCGGCGCGCGGCGTCGAAGTAGGCGCGGGCCGGTGCCGAGAGCGCATTGCACAGCGTCACCGGCGAACCGATGTTCGACGCACGCAGCACCTCCTCGCTCTCCGGGATGATGCCGAGGAGCGGAGTGGACAGGATCTCCAGCACGTCGTCGATCGACAGCATTTCACCACGCGCGGCACGCGAAGAGTGATAGCGCGTGATCAGCAGATGCTTTTCGACGCGCTCGCCCCGCTCGGCCTTTGCCGTCTTGGAGTCGAGCAGCCCGATGATGCGGTCGGAATCACGCACCGACGACACTTCGGGGTTGGTGACGATGATAGCGGCGTCGGCATGGCGCATCGCCAACGTCGCGCCGCGCTCGATCCCGGCCGGACTATCGCAGATGATCCAGTCGAATTTCGTTCGCAACTCGGCGATGACTGCGGCGACGCCCTCCTCGGTCAATGCATCCTTGTCGCGCGTCTGCGACGCCGGAAGCAGGCAGAGATTTTCCAGCCGCTTGTCGCGAATGAGCGCCTGATGCAGTTTCGCCACGCCGTGGATGACGTTGATCAGATCGAAGACGACGCGTCGCTCCGCGCCCATCACCAAGTCGAGGTTGCGCAAACCGACGTCGAAATCAATGACCACGACTTTCTCGCCGTCATGGGCCAAGGCGGCGCCCAGCGCAGCCGTCGACGTCGTCTTGCCAACGCCGCCTTTGCCTGATGTCACGACCAAGACCTGGGCCATCTTCACTGCCTTTCATCGTTTTCGTTGGAGCATGATCTTTTTCGAGAACCGGTTTCCGGCTTTCGTGCTCTAGTTCAGTGCTGCCATTTTCAGGACGTCACCCTCAAGCCAAGCCTGGGCCGGTCCGTGGCGCAGGCTATCCTCGATGTCCTCCGCCGTTTTGTAATAGGAATTGATGGCCAGAAGCTCGGCCTCGACGCGATGGCAGAAGATGCGCGCGCGGGCGTTGCCCGCGGCACCCGCCATGGCGCGACCGCGCAACGTGCCGTAGATATGGATCGAACCGCCGGCGACGATTTCAGCGCCCGATCCGACCGAGCCGAGCACGGTGACGTCGCCGTCGATAAACACCACCGATTGCCCCGAGCGCACTGGATCTTCGATCATGAGCGATGCCGGCTTTTGCGGCGGTAGCGGCGCGGGCGGCTCGGCGGCGGCGGGCTGCGATTCCGGCAGTTCGAAGCTACGCGTGCCGCGTCCGCCGCGAAGGATAGGAGGAAGCCCCGTTTCGCCGACTTCCGGCTCGACGCCTTCGATCCCCAGCACGCGAATCTTGCGCTCCTCGAGATTGGCGATGAGATGCGCGATGGCAGGCGCGCTCAACTGCACGCCAGCCAGGTCGAGCACCACCGGGTGACCGACGAAGAAGCCGGTCGATCTCTCCAGGCTGGCGTCGAGCTCCGTGAGCCACTCCACAATGGGCGGTTGTGGCGTGAAGACGAACGCCATGAAGGAGCGCGCCCGAAACATCATCGAACGGCGTTGAACATGGACGCTCGACACGATGCCTCTCCGCTGGCAGGCGATTCTGATTGGTTAATAAATTGCGGACCTATGGTTAATAGAGAGTTAACGGGGCCACGGCGCCGCGCCCTGCCTTGTTGCGACTGCACCAAAACCGGCGAGCAACCTGTCCCTGGAGGCTTTGCGCGAGGTGACAGGGCAGCCCGCCACTGTCGACCCCGCTTCCAATAATGATCGGGTTGGTCAAACAACGTTTTGTTTACGCGATAAGCCGGTTTGTTTACGCGAAAGAATTGCTTATTGGTCGACAAAACGGCGAATTGTTGCTTTTTTGCACTAGTGGCAACCTGCACGGGAAGCTAGTTTTGGTTAATTTTGGGCACGGTCCGCGGCAAGTCCGTGGCAGAAGAATCTTATGGGCTTTTCAATGCGCAAGACTTTGGCCGCGATTGCCGCGCTGGCGATTATGCCGGTTGCTACCGCATCGGCTGCCGACATGGCGCTGAAGGCGCCCCCTGTGCCTTATGTCGGCTACAACTGGACCGGCTTTTACGTAGGCGCCGATGGGGGCGGAGGTTGGGCATCCTCACAATCGACGGTTCTGACCCAGCCCAATTCCCATTCAGGGTTCCCGCCCGGCTTTGTGGCTAATCCAATCAACTTGGACGGCCCCTTGGGCGGCTTCTATGGCGGCGCTAATTATCAGATCCAACAATTCGTCTTGGGCATTGACGGCGACTACACATGGACGGACCTGACCGGCTCAGGACAGGACGTCAGTCCGGTCCCCGGTAATGGCGCCATCGCCTATCACAATGACAAGATGGATTGGCTTGCGACGGTGACCGGCCGTGTTGGATTCGCTGATAATAACTGGTTGTTCTACGGCAAAGGCGGGTGGGCCTCGGGCGGCTTCAAGAGTTCCAACCAGACAACCAGTGCCACCGGAACGCTTTCGAGCACCAGTTCTGGGACATCCGATGGGGACGGCTGGACGCTTGGCACTGGCGTGGAGTGGGGCCTTGCGCAGCATTGGTCGGCTAAACTGGAATACGACTATGTGAAATTCGATACCTCTACCGTCACCCTCACCGAGACCAACGCCTCCACAGGTGCCGTCGGATACCCCACCAGAAGCGTGACTTCTTACGTGAATGTGCTCAAGGTGGGATTAGCCTACCGCTTCTAGCCGGCCAGCGAATAATTCGGAAAATGCCCGAGTCGATTGCAGCCCGAAGCTGATTGCGCCGAAACCGCCGTAAAGCCGATCGGCGGAGCTGCGAGTGATGCCGTCGGCCTCAGACCTCCTGAAAGACGTCGATTTTGAGCGCACCGGGAAACATCGTGCGCCAAGTTTGCAGATAGGCCTGCATCGTTGGGTTACTGGCAATTCGCTGACGGCTGAGTTCCCAATCCTCCTGCGCGTCGTATTCGATCTCCTGCACATATTTGGTCGGATCGTCGGCATTCTGCAGCAACCTGACCTGGGCCTTGCCGAACATCTGATAGAACGGCGCCGCCGCCTTGATCATGGCGGCAAGCTGACCGGAATCTGCAGTCGGAAGCGTGAACCGCAGATGCAGAATTCGCCGGACCTTTGCGTCATCGTTCACGGCAACGGCCCTCCTTGTCATGCTTCGGCAACGGATTCGACGTGGCGCCGGCCCGACGGCAGGTTGCAACGGAGCATCGAGTATTCACGAAACGTCAGGACATGGTAGATAGAACCGCCAACAAAGCGGTTTTTGGCTGGTCCGCCGTCGCGGACGGTGTGATAGGCAATAGGATCATTGCAAACGGTCAACTCCTGCTGTCAGCGAAACGTTTCGCGAAATGGATGTCCAGGATAAACCCCGAGTATCTTCAATGTCTTGGGCTGCGAGACGAATTTGAGCTCTTCGAGCGCCAGTTCCAGAGCACGATGCTTGGGATGACCCTGGACATCGGCATAAAACTGGGTGGCGGCGAAGCTGCCGTCGACCATGTAGCTTTCGAGCTTGGTCATGTTGACGCCGTTGGTGGCAAAGCCGCCCAGCGCCTTGTACAGCGCGGCGGGAATGTTGCGCACTTGGAACACAAACGTCGTGATCACGCGTTTCTCCGCGCGGCTTGCCCATTTCGGCCGGCGCGACAATACGACAAAACGTGTGGTGTTATGCCTTGAGTCGGCGACGTTCCTTTTCAGGATTTTCAAGCCATAGATTTTCGCCGCCAGCGTCGTCGCCAGCGCCGCGCGGGAGATGTCGCCCGCTTCGGCCACCTCGCGCGCCGCTCCCGCAGTATCAGCAGAAACGACCGCTCTGACCCCGAGAACGCGAATGATGTTGCGGCACTGGCCGAGCGCATGGACGTGACTCTCGACGGTCTTGATCGTCGTCAACGTCGCACCTCTCGGCGCCATCAATTGATGTTGCACTGGCAGGAACCACTCCGCCACGATATGGAGCCCGGAGCGCGGCATCAGGTGATGGATATCGGCCACCCGCCCAGCCACCGAATTATCGATCGGGATCATGGCCAGATCGGCGCGGCCTTGGCGCACCGCGGCGAAGGCATCCTCGAAGGTCGCGCAGGGCAGCGCCTTGTAACCCCGATAGGCCTCGTTGCAGGCGATGTGGGAGTTGGCGCCCCCTTCGCCCTGAAATGCGATCGTTTTGCGTCCGGTCATGGGCCGATTACTAGCCCAAGACGAGATTCAATCAAATCTTTGCAATCAAACATCGCATCGTCTCAATTCGATTTTGGCATAATCTTTTTTGAAAGCCGAATTCTACTTTGGCATCATGCTCCCAGCAACGCACGTGCCGCCTCCAAATCCTCCGCCGTGTCAACGCCGAGCGGAACTGCGTCGACGATCGCCACGTCGACCCGCATGCCAGCCTCAAGCGCGCGAAGCTGCTCAAGGCTCTCGCGTCGTTCAAGCGGCGACGGCGGCAGGGTGACGAAGCGCTCAAGCGCGGCGCGGCGGAACGCATAGAGTCCGATATGGTGATAGAGCGGCCCGTCACCGGCCGGAACCGCGGCACGCGAAAAATAGAGCGCGCGCAGCCGCGACGGACCCGCCGGCGTGCCCACGACTTTGACCACGTTGGGATCGCTGCGCTCCGCTGATCGAGTGATCTCGGCTGCCAACGTGGCGATATCGACGTCATCGTCGGCAAGCGGTTTCAGCGCCGCTACGATATCGGCGGGCGCGACCGTCGGCAAATCCGCTTGCACGTTGACGATGACCTTTGCAGCGCCGCCGGGGTCGATCTTGCCCAGCGCCTCGAAAATGCGATCGGAGCCGCAGCCATGATCGGCCCGGGTCATAACGGCGCGAGTCCCGGACTTTTCCACTACTGCGGCGATGGCGGGCGAATCTGTCGCAACCGCCACCGGGCCGAGCCCGGCCGCCTGCGCCCGACGTACGACATGCACGATCATCGGCTCGCCGGCTATCTCGGCAAGCGGTTTACCCGGCAGCCTGGTCGAGGCCATACGGGCAGGTATCAAAACCAGGATATCGGCCATCGCGCAGCGATCGCTTATACGGGTTGCAAGACGCGCCGCAAACCGGCTAATTGTGCACCGCCCACCTTATTCCCGTCTGCGGAGCCGTTTCCTGATGAATTCGTTCGAGCTCAATAAGATTCTCGGCGCGCTGCTGGGAACCTGTCTTGTCCTACTTGCGGTCCATATCGCCGCAGGGGCGGTCTTCACCCCAGCACCGCCGGCGAAGCCCGGCTACGTCATCGCGGTAAAAGCGGAGCAGCCGACGCAATCGTCGAGCACATCTGCGGCACCCGCTGAACAGCCGATCGAAGCCATGCTTCCCACCGCTACGGTCAAACAGGGCGAGGCGGACGTGAAGGTCTGTGAGACATGCCACAATCTCGGCAAGGGCCAAGGGGCCAAGATCGGCCCGGACCTTTACGGCGTCGTTGGGAGGCCGGTAGCATCAGAAGCGGGTTTCAACTATTCGTCGGCCTTGAAGGCCAAAGGCGGGACCTGGACCTTCGATGCGCTCAATGTATGGCTGACCGATCCTCGCGCCGACGTTCCCGGCACATTGATGACGTTCGCGGGCCTGCCAAGCGAGAAGCAGCGCGCCGATGTGATCGACTACCTCAACTCGAACTCCGACAAGCCGTTGCCGCTACCAAAACCGGCGCAGGCTGCCCCGGCCAAACCGGCGACCTCCACTGCCGCTTCAAATCCATCAAGCAGTAGTGCACCGGTTAGCCCCGCTGCGCCCACTCCAGCCGCGCCGGCCGCCCCCGCAGCGCCTGCCGGTTCGTCAAGCAATGCTCCGGCGCCGCCGCAGACCAATGCACCACCTGCCGGCCAAGGATCGCCGGCGCCCCCCAAATAGTTTTCGCGCGGCTGAAGGGCCAGTAACCCTCCGCAGTGCCCGCCCGGTCACAAGGTCCATTCCGTCGCGCGGCACGCTGGTAAGCTGGCACCGCAGTCGAAGCGCCAATAATCGTCTTGTGGGCTCCGGCAGCCATGGCGCGGCTTGTCAGGCTTACAGCGCACGGGCAAAATCCAGTGCGCCGTTGCGCACGCTTGCGACGCGGTCCAAAGTCCAGCCTTTCCTGTCATCTTCATTTCATTGGAGCGCCAGGTGAATCGCCGATCCCTGCTCAAATCCGCCCTGCTTGCGCTGGCAGCGGCCCGACTTCCGCTGCCGAGCTGGATAAGGCCCGCACAGGCGCAGGAGAAAAACTGGAGGCCCGGCGTGTCGCTGTTCGGCGACCTGAAATATCCGGCGGGCTTCAAGCAATTCGACTATGTCAACGCCAATGCCCCGAAAGGCGGCGCGGCACGACAAATCGCCTACGGTACATTCGACAACTTCAATTCGGTGGTTTCCGGAGTCAAAGGCTCCCTCGCCGCCGGTATCGATCTGATCTACGACACCCTTTCCGTACCGGCGCTCGACGAGGTCTCGAGTGAATATGGGCTGCTTGCCGACGGCATCAGCTATCCGGACGATTACTCCTCGGCGACGTATCGGCTGCGCTCTGAGGCAAAATGGCACGACGGTACGCCGGTCACGCCGGAAGACGTGATCTTTTCGTTCAACGCGTTCAAGAAATACAGTCCGCGCTCTGCCGCCTATTACCGCCACGTCGTCAAGGCCGAGAAAACCGCCGACCGCGAGGTTACATTCACTTTCGATGGCCCGGGCAACCGCGAGCTTCCGCAGATCGTCGGAGAGCTTACCATCATACCGAAGGTTTGGTGGGAGGGAACCGACAAGAATGGCAAGAAGCGCAACGTCGGCGAAACCACGCTCGAGCCGCCGCTTGGCTCCGGCCCCTACCGCATTAAACAATTCTCTGCCGGCCGCGAGATTGTCTACGAACGCGTCAAGGACCACTGGGGAGGCGCGGTCAATGTCAATATCGGCCGCGATAATTTCGACGAACTGCGGTTTGAATATTTTCGCGATACCACGGTCGCGCTCGAGGCTTTCAAGGCCGACGATGTCGACTGGCGGATCGAAAACAGCGCCAAGAATTGGGCCACCGCCTATGACTTCCCGGCGATCAGCGACAAGCGCGTCCTACTTGAGGAATTTCCCATCAGGAATGTCGGCGTTATGCAGGCTTTCGCCTTCAACATCCGCCACGCCAAATTCCAGGATCCGCGTGTGCGACTCGCGTTCAATTATGCGTTCAATTTCGAGGAGATGAACAAGCAGATTTTCTTCGGGCAGTACCAGCGCATCGCCAGCTATTTCCAAGGCACCGAGCTCGCCGCCACAGGCCTGCCGACCGGCAAGGAGCTCGAATTGCTGGAGACAGTGCGCGACAAGGTACCTCCCGAACTCTTCAAGGAGGCCTATTCCAATCCGGTAAACGCCAATCCCGGACAGGTGCGCTCCAATCTGCGCGAGGCGCTGCGACTCTTCAAGGCAGCGGGTTACGAGATTCGCGACCAGCAACTCGTCAATACCAAGTCGGGCGATCCGTACACAGTCGAATTCCTTGCGGAAGATCCGAACTTCGAGCGTGTTTTCTTGTTTTATAAGCCGTCACTGGAGCGTCTCGGCATCGCCGTTTCGGTGCGCACGGTCGACGAGGCACAATACGAGAACCGGCTGCGCAGTTGGGATTTCGATATCGTCACGGCGTCATGGCCGGAGTCGCTCTCGCCGGGCAACGAGCAGCGCGGTTACTGGGGATCGCAGGCAGCCGATCAACCCGGCTCCGATAATCTGATCGGCATCAAAAATCCGGCGGTCGACGCAATGATCGAGAAAGTCATTTTCGCTAAGAACCGCCCCGATCTCGAAGCCGCCACTAAAGCGCTCGACCGCGTGCTATTGTGGAACCATTACGTGGTGCCGCAATGGGCCTACTTCAAAGTACGCAGCGCACGCTGGGACCGCTTTAGCCGGCCCGATCCGATGCCGAAATACGGTATGGACGCGTTTCCGACCTTGTGGTGGTGGGATGCGGCCAAGGCAGCGAAAATCGGCCCGCAACAGTGACCCCCCTACGCGCCGCGATTTTCCGTCCCCCATCCACTTATGCGGAGGGGGCAGCGCATAATGGCACTTGTGCATGATCACACTGTCGCGTCGCTGGCTGCTTAGCTTTGCAGCAGTGGCCGGCTTCGGCAAGCTGCCCATCAAAATCTCGGTTGTTCGTGCCGACGATGGTATCGAGTCGCACGGCATTTCGGCGTTCGGCGATCTCGCCTATCCGTCCGACTTTCGGCATTTCCGTTATGTCGATCCGCAGGCGCCGAAGGGCGGCATTTTCTCCCAGATTGGGCCGGACCAGCTCTACAATCAGAATTTTCTCACCTTCAACTCGCTCAACAGTTACATCCTCAAGGGCGACGCAGCGCAGGGCATGGAGCTGACGTTCGCGTCGCTGATGGTGCGTTCCGGCGACGAACCCGACGCCATGTATGGGCTGGCCGCCGCAAAGGTGAGGCGCTCGGCCGACGGTCTCACCTATGAATTTTTCATTCGACCCGAGGCCAAATTCAACGACGGCTCGCAACTCACGGCCCACGACGTTGCTTTCTCGCTCAACATCCTTAAAGCAAAGGGTCATCCGCTGATCAGTCAGTCGTTACGCGACTTTGTCGGCGCCGAGGCCGGCGACGACACGCAAGTGGTCGTGCGCTTCGCGCCGAAGCGCGCGCGCGACGTACCGCTATTCGTCGCCGGACTGCCGATTTTTTCGCGCGCCTATTACGCAACACAGCCGTTCGACGAATCCACCCTCAAAGTGCCGCTCGGCTCGGGCGCCTACAAGGTCGGTCGCTTCGATCCCGGTCGCTACATCGAATATCAGCGCGTCAAGGATTGGTGGGGCGCCGATCTGCCGGTAAGCCGGGGCCAGAACAATTTCGATGTCGTGCGGTTCGAATATTATCGCGACCGCGACGTCGGCTTCGAAGGCTTTTCCGCACAGAATTATCTGTTTCGCGAGGAGTTTACGGCACGCTTTTGGGCGACACGCTACGACTTTCCAGCCGTGAAGGACGGCCGCGTCAAACGTGACGAGATTCCCGACGACACACCCTCCGGCGCCCAGGGCTGGTTCATCAACACGCGACGGCAGAAATTCGCCGATCCGCGGGTGCGGGAGGCGCTCAACGACGCATTCGATTTCGAGTGGACCAACAAGACGATCATGTACGGCGCGTACCAGCGAACGGTCTCGGTGTTTCAGAATTCGGATATGATGGCGCGCGGCATGCCGAGTGCCGCGGAGCTCGCGTTGCTCGAGCGGTTCCGCGGCCAGGCGCCCGACGAGGTGTTCGGCGAGCCTTATGTGCCGCCTGTCTCCGACGGCTCCGGCAACGACCGCGTCGAGCTGCGCAAGGCCGCACAGTTACTCCAGCAGGCTGGCTGCGTCATTGCCAACGGCAAGCGCGTCCTGCCCAACGGCCAGCCCATCACCATCGAGTTTCTGATCGATGAGCCGGAGTTCGAGGCGCACCACACCGCCTTTATCAAGAACCTTGCCATTCTCGGCATCGCGGCCTCGGTGCGGATTGTCGACCCGGTGCAATATCAAGCGCGGCGCGACAGCTTCGATTTCGACATCACAATCGATCGGTTCGGCTTTTCATCGACGCCAGGCGATTCACTGCGCTCCTACTTTTCTTCCCAGGCCGCGGCAATGAACGGTTCCAACAACCTCGCCGGCATCGCCGACCCCGTGGTGGATGCGCTTATCGCCGATATCATCGCCGCGCCGACGCGGCCGGCTTTAGTCACCGCCTGCCGGGCGCTCGACCGCGTCATTCGCGCCGGCCGCTACTGGATTCCGCAGTGGTATAAAGCCTCGCACTGGATCGCCTATTGGGACGTATTCGGGCGGCCCGCGACACAACCGCGCTACTTCCGCGGCATACCGGATACGTGGTGGTATGATCCCGCTAAGGCTGCGAAAATCCTGCGAGCGGGGTAGGATGACGCGTGATATGGTCGCTGCGAACCAACGACGTCGTTTTTCCGTCATCCTGGGGTGCGAGCACGGCGCAGCTCAAAGGCTGATTGGCGGAATGAAAATGCCGACCGGGGTCAGATGACTGCCTACATCATCCGTCGCATTCTGTTCATGATTCCCACGATTTTCGGCATCATGCTGGTGTCGTTCGTCGTGGTGCAATTCGCGCCGGGCGGCCCGGTGGAGCGCGTCATCGCTCAGCTCTCCGGCATGGACACCGGCGCGACTTCGCGCATCTCCGGCTCTGCCGGCGGCGACTTTGGCGCGCGCGGCGCGCCGCGCAGCAACGCCCAGATCGAGGTCACTTCCAAGTACCGCGGCGCGGAAGGACTCGACCCGGAATTCGTCAAAAGTCTGGAAAAGCAGTTCGGTTTCGATAAGCCGGCTTACGAGCGCTTCTTCCTCATGCTCTGGAATTACCTGCATTTCAACTTCGGCAAAAGCTACTTCCGAGATGTTTCCGTCATACAGCTCATCAAGGAGAAACTTCCGGTCTCGATCTCGCTCGGCATCTGGATGACTCTGCTCTCCTACCTGATCTCGATCCCGCTCGGCATCCGCAAGGCGGTGCGAGACGGCTCGCAATTCGACGTTTGGACTTCGGGAGTCATCATTGTCGGTTATGCCATACCGGGCTTCCTGTTCGCGATCCTGCTCATCATCTTGTTTGCCGGTGGCTCCTTCTTCCAAATCTTTCCGTTGCGCGGGCTCACCTCGGACGGTTGGTCGCAATTTCCCTGGTGGGAGAAAATCCTCGACTATTTCTGGCATCTGACGCTACCGATCGTCTCGATGGGGCTTGCAGCGTTTGCCACCATGACGTTGCTCACCAAGAACTCGTTTCTCGAGGAGTTACGCAAGCAATACGTGCTCACGGCACGCGCCAAAGGCTGCTCGGAGCGGCGCGTCCTCTATGGCCACGTCTTCCGCAACGCCATGCTGTTGGTGATCGCGGGGTTTCCGGGGGCCTTTGTCAGCTCCTTCTTCGCCGGCTCGCTGTTGATCGAAACCATTTTTTCGCTTAACGGGCTCGGGCTCCTCAGCTTCGAAAGCGTGCTCAACCGCGATTATCCAGTCGTATTCGCCAACCTCTACATCTTTGCCCTGGTCGGCTTGGTCGTAAATCTGATTTCGGACTTGACCTATACCTGGATCGATCCGCGCATCGATTTCGAGACGCGGGAGGTTTGAGGTGGACGAACGGACCGCCGCGAAGAGCGTCGAGCCACCTGCTGAGGCCGGCGTCGGCGCAACGGATTACACGGCGACGGATTTTTCGCCTGATGCCGAGCCGGCCGGTCCGGTCGGCCTTGCCACGCTGCCGAGAGGTATTGAGTTTTCACCGATCAACGCCAGGCGCTGGCAGAATTTTAAGGCCAACCGCCGCGGCTACTGGTCGTTGTGGATTTTTCTCGTATTGTTCGTGATCACGCTGTTTGCCGAATTCATCGCCAACGACAAGCCACTCTTCATCCACTTCGACGGTAAAAGCTTCTTTCCGGTCTTTGTGACCTATCCGGACACCGACTTCGGTGACGATCTCGGCACTGCGGCGGATTACCGCGACCCGCACTTGCAGAAGTTTCTCGTCCAGCACCAAGCGATCGTGATCTGGCCGCCGATCCGGTTCTCTTACGACACTATCAATGACAATCCGCCGTCGGCGTTTCCATCCAAGCCGACGTGGATGCTGACGAAAGCCGATTGCGAGTTTGCAGCGAAAAACGGCTACGGCAAATGCGGCACGCTCGAATATAACTGGCTCGGCACCGACGATCAGGGCCGCGACGTGCTGGCGCGGCTGATCTATGGTTTCCGGCTGTCGATCGTATTCGGGTTAGTGCTGACAATCGTTTCATCGATTATCGGCGTGGCGGCCGGCGCCGTGCAGGGCTATTTCGGCGGCTGGACCGACCTTCTGTTTCAACGCTTCATCGAAATCTGGACATCGGTGCCGGAGCTTTATCTGCTCCTCATCATCTCCTCGGTGCTGGCGCCGGGCTTCTTCGTGCTGCTCGGCATTCTGCTGTTGTTTTCCTGGGTGCGACTGGTCGGCCTGGTGCGCGCCGAATTCCTGCGCGGGCGCAATTTTGAATACATTCAAGCGGCGCGCGCCCTCGGCGTGTCGAATACCGTCATCATGTTCCGGCATCTGTTGCCAAACGCCATGGTGGCGACGATGACGTTCCTACCATTCATCATGTCGTCTTCGGTGATGACGCTCACAGCACTCGACTTCCTCGGCTTCGGCCTACCACCCGGCTCGCCATCGCTCGGCGAACTGCTCTCGCAGGGCAAGGCCAACGTGCAGGCGCCATGGCTCGGGCTCACCGGCTTCTTCACCGTCGCGCTGATGCTTTCGCTGTTGATCTTCGTCGGCGAAGCCGTGCGCGACGCGTTCGACCCACGGAAGACATTCATATGACCGCCGAGCCGCTGCTATCAGTCCGCGATTTGTCCATTGCCTTCCGTCGCGGCGGGCATGAAACGCTCGCCGTCGACCGCATTTCTTTCGATATCGATAAGGGCGAAACGCTGGCGCTGGTCGGTGAATCCGGATCCGGCAAATCGGTGACGGCGCTGTCGATCCTCAAGCTGCTGCCCTATCCGGCGGCACGGCATCCCTCGGGCGCCATCCTCTTCAAGGGACAGGATCTGTTGCGGCTTAACGAGCGCCAGATGCAACGCGTGCGTGGCGACGATATCACCATCGTTTTCCAGGAGCCGATGACCTCGCTCAATCCGCTGCATACAATCGAGAAACAGATTGGCGAGATTTTGCTGCTGCATCACGGCCTCACCGGCAATGCGGCACGCCAGCGGACCATCGAGGTTTTGACCCAAGTCGGCATTCGCGACCCACAGGGTCGGCTCAAAAGCTATCCGCACCAGCTTTCAGGCGGCCAGCGCCAGCGCGTGATGATCGCCATGGCGCTCGCCAACGAGCCCGATCTGCTCATCGCCGACGAGCCGACCACCGCGCTCGACGTTACCGTGCAGGCGCAGATCATTGCACTATTGAAGGATTTGCAGAAGCGGCTCAGCATGTCGCTTTTGTTCATCACCCACGATCTCGGCATCGTGCGTAAGATTGCCGACCGGGTCTGCGTGATGAAGAACGGCAAGATCGTCGAGCACAACAACGTCGAGCGTATCTTTGCCGCGCCACAGCACCCCTACACCCGCGAGCTGTTGGCCGCCGAGCCGAAGCCGGATCCGGCGCCGCCGCAACCCAACGCTCCGATCCTGTTGGAAACCAATGACCTCAAGGTCTGGTTTCCGATTTCGCGCGGAGTGCTGCGAAAGGTCGTCGGCCACATCAAGGCTTGCGATGGCGTGAGCATCGCATTGCGCAAAGGCGAGACTCTGGGAGTCGTCGGCGAGTCCGGCTCCGGAAAATCGACTCTCGGTCGCGCGATCTTGCGCCTGATCTCCTCCGAGGGACCGGTCGTGTTCATGGGCAACAAGCTGCAAGGCCTTCGGTTCAAGGAGATGCGCCCGTTCCGCCGCCACATGCAGATCGTGTTTCAGGATCCCTATGGTTCGCTCTCGCCGCGCATGTCGGTCGGCGAGATCATCAAGGAAGGGCTCGATGTCCATCATCCGCATCTGTCGAAAGCTGAGCGCGACGAGCGGGTCATCCAGGCGCTCACCGATGTTGGGCTTAATCCCAACACCCGCTTTCGCTTTCCGCACGAGTTCTCCGGCGGCCAGCGCCAGCGCATTGCCGTGGCGCGCGCCGTCGTCCTAGAGCCTACGTTCGTGGTGCTCGACGAACCGACCAGTGCGCTCGACATGGTGATTCAGGCCCAAATGGTCGACCTGCTGCGCGACCTGCAGAAGCGGCACAATCTCACTTATCTTTTCATCTCGCATGATCTGCGGGTTGTCGCTGCCTTGGCAAGCCACCTGTTGGTAATGCGCCACGGCAAGATCGTAGAGTCGGGCAACGCGGCGGAGTTGTTTCGCAATCCGAAGACAGACTACACACGCGCTTTGTTCGCCGCCGCGTTCAATCTGGAAACCGCCGCCGAGGGGGTTGTCGAGCAGTGATGGTCAACGGCATTTCAAGCGTAATATGCGGAGCGCTTGCCATGGGTGGGCTCCTGGCATGGTGCGCCGATGCCCCTGCGCAGCAGCGCGACCGCTCGATGCAATTCGTGTCGGAATTTCCTCTGGTCGGCGATGACGGCCAACGGGTGCCTAATCACAGCGTCAAGCTCCCTGGACCGATCGGGCAAATGCCTGGCGTCGTGGTGGCGGCCAATCCCGCCGGCAAGACCGTGCTCGTCGAATTCTATGATCTCAATTGCCCCTATTGCCGAATGGCTTCGACGGATATCGGCGACATGGTCGATCTCGATCCCCAGCTCAAGCTTGTGCTTGTGCCCTTTCCAGTGCTGGGCATTGCGTCAATCGAAGCAAGTCGCGTAGAGCTCGCAGTCGCAAAACTCGGCACGCCGCTGCAATTTTATAAATTCTATCGCACGATCTATTCGGAGCGCGGCGTGGCCGACGGTACGCGAGCGCTCGAGGTCGCGCGCGGGCTCGGCCTCGATGCAACCGCCCTGACCAAGCTCGGCGACAGCGACGAGGTCACCGCCGAGATGAAGGCGCACGTGCGGCTCGGGAATGCGCTCGGGCTTGCGGCGACGCCGTCTTTCATCATCGACGGCGTCGCCATCCTCGGTTATCCGGGCCGCTATCGGCTGCAAGCGATCGTCGATGCCGCAAGCACTTGCGGCAAGGTGATGTGCTGAAGCGGTTCGATGCTCGCCACTTTCGCAATCAATCGCAGCGCGCGGTCATGCCGCCGTCGACCACGATTTCCGTACCGGTGATGAAGCGCGCTTCGTCGGAGGCGAGGAACAGAACCGCGGCTGCGGTGTCGCGGCCGTCGCCCATGAAGCCGAGCGGGATGCGCGCAACGCGGGCTTTCAGCAAAGCCTCGATATCGCCGCCGGTGCGCTGTTTGGCTAGCCGTGCCTCGACCATCGGCGTGTGCATCTGGCCCGGCACCACCGTGTTCACGCGAATGCTTTTGCCGGCATATTGCACGGCGGTCACCCGAGAGAACTGGATGATCGCGGCCTTGGCCGAGGCATAGCCGATCTGCGGCGAGCCGGTATAGCGGGTGCCGGACGTTGAGGCGGTGTTGACGATCGCGCCGCCGCCTTGCTCGATCATGATCGGGATCACGTGCCGGCAGGCCAGAAAGACGCTCTTGAGATTGTAGTCGAGCTGACGGTCGAAACTTTCTTCGGAAATCTCCGCAGCGCCGCCCGCAGCCGAGCCACCGACATTGTTGACCAGAATGTCGATGCGGCCGAAGGCCTTGCGGCAGGCATCCACCATGGCGCGCACTTGCGCGTCGTCGGTGACATCGCAGACATGCGTGACGATTTCGCCGTCGTTGCCGACGCGAGCGACAGTCTCCGTCATCGTCTCTGGATCCTTATCGACGGCGAAGACTTTCGCGCTTTCGCGGGCAAACAGCACTGCTGCGGCGCGACCGTTGCCCCAACCGGGCCCGACGCAGCCGGCCCCTGTGATCAACGCGACCTTTCCCGCCACGCGCCCGGGCATATTCGCGAATTCCCTTAAAGTGTTCCTTGCTCGCAAGCCGTTCTCGTGTGGACCTAGCCGTTCATGCCAAATAACCGTGCCGCATTGCCGCCCAGGATCGCGACCTTGTCGTCATCGCTCAGCGAAGTGGTGGCGAAGATGTCATCGACCGGATGCTCCACCCATGGAATGGGGTGGTCTGTGCCGACCATGACCTGGCTCGCGCCGACCTGGGCGACCAGATGCCGAAGGCCCTCCGGCGTGAATACGATCGAGTCGAAATTGAGCTGATTGAGATATTCGCTGGGCTTTTTCTTGAGCTTGATATTCGGATTGCAATTCGCAGGCGAAACGAAGCAAGCATGATCGGATCGCGCGGCGTAGGACGGCAGATAGCCGCCGCCATGCGCTGCAATAATCTTCAGGTCGGGAAAGCGATCGAGCGTACCCTCGAAGATGAGATGCTCGAGAGCGATCGTCGTTGCCAGCGGATTGCCGATCGTGTTCATCAACCAGCCGTTGCCCTTGAGCCGCTTGGCGAGCGGCGCCATGCCCAATGGGTGAATGAACAGAACGGCACCGAGCTCTTCCGCCTTCGCCCATACCGGGTCGAATCTCGGATCGGAGAATTCCTCATCGAGCACGCTGGCGCCGATCGCGGCCCCGCGCAGACCTTGCTTCTTCATGGCGGTCTCAAGCTGCGCCACGGCAAGATCGGGATATTGGAGAGCCAGGGACGCATAAGCGGCAAAACGATCGGGATGCGCCGCGCACAGCTCGGCAAGCTTTTCGTTTTGCAGTCCGACGATCTTGGTGGCGGTATCGCGGTCCTTGCCGTACCAGAAAGGATTGATCGACAGCACCTCCATATCGATCGCTTGCGCATCCATTTCCTTGAAGCGCTGCTCGACGACGATGACCATCTCGTCGTTGCCCTTGGCGCGAACGCCGACGCGGTCGGTACCCTCGCCCATCAGCGCGACCGCTTCCGGAATGCGGCAATGTGCATGCACGTCGATGGTCTTCACTCGCTTGCCGTTGACAGTCACCGGCAGGCGCTGGCGGCCGACCTGTTGCGCCCGTGCGTGATCGAGCAATCCGCAGCCGCAAAAGACAACGCCTGCGGCTCCCGCGCCTTTCACAAAATCCCGCCGCGTTGTCATGGCGCCTCCCCCTTGCTGCGCAGCACCCGCGGCCGCGCCTCTGCGATTTATGGCCACAGCTCCTGACTCGCGAGCTTAGCGCCTTCGACAAGCGCCTCGAGCTTCGCCCAGGCGATTTGCGGATGGATGCGACCGCCGAGGCCGCAATCGGTGCCGGCGATGACGTTCTCGCGGCCGACAATCCTGGCGTAGCGCACAATGCGGTCGGCGACAACTTGCGGATGCTCAACGATGTTGGTGGCGTGGCTGACGACGCCCGGAATGAGCAGCTTGCCGTCCGGCAGCTTGACGTCCTGCCAGACGCGCCATTCGTGCTCGTGGCGGACATTGCCGGCCTCCACCGAATAGGCGCCGGCGTTCACGCTGAGGACAAGATCGACGATGTCGCGCAACGGAACGTCGGTGGTATGCGGGCCGTGCCAACTGCCCCAGCAGATGTGGAAGCGAATGCGGTCGGCCGGCAGACCACGCAGCGCGTGATTAAGCGCTTCCATGCGCACCTGCTCGAATTTTTTGAATTCGCGCAGTGGCGGCTCCGGATTGATCATGTCCCAGTTGTCCGGCAGGCTTGGATCGTCGATCTGCAAGACGATGCCGGCGTCAACGATCGCCTTGTACTCCTCGTGCATGGCGTCGGCCGAGGCGAACAGAAATTCCTCTTCGGTCTTGTAGTAGAGATCGATGCCGCGGGCGAAGCTGCCCGGCCCGATCGCGCACATAAACCCTTCTTCCGTGCCGGACGCCGCCGCCATCGCCCTTTTCAGATTGTCGATGTCGGCCTTGAGCGCAGCATGACCGGTATATTTGATCGGTCCGGTGCAGGCCGGCCGTCCCACCGGCCGCCGCGCCGCGCTGCCCATCAGGCTGCCGCTCGACTCCGGATCGAGATAGAATTCGCCGAATTTCTGCCAGTCGCGACGATTGGCGAACGATGTCAGCGCGACATCCGCTACGGTCGACTTTTTGTGCTGGGTTTCGTGCGCGGCAGCGGCGGCGCTGCCGGCCGGTGAAAATCCCGACAACCGCGCGAAGGCGTAATTCCACCACGCGCCGTAATCGTAGC
>JASHQI010000290.1 GCA_030037645.1 Xanthobacteraceae bacterium | reverse complement strand
AAGAATGATCATTCTCTATGGCCACATCGAATATCGAGACGTTTTCGACCAGCCTCGTGTCACGACCTTCTGCATCAATTGGGTTCCTGACAGCAGCAGCACCATGTGTGACCGCCACAACGAAATAGACCCCCCAAAAGAACGCCGATAGCCGTCTCACTTCCCGTTACCTCGCCGTATCGGACAACGCCTTGAATGGCTGGAGCACTGCTGGAAGACGTTGTCACATTTTCATTGACAAACGTCTCATTTTTAGTTACAAGAGCGCGCAAATCAAAACTCGCTCACGAAGGACCTGGCCCGGAGGCAGACCGGGCCGGCGGAGCGGGGACGGTGCCCGCGGGCGGCTTTGCAATCCGCTCCCGGGCGGCCCGGGCATCAGCCTGCCGGCACTAGGACCGGCGCGCGAGGTGCTTCGCTGGAAGTGGGTGCGGCGCTGACGGCGATGCCGTCGCGTCAAGTGTCGTGCCCACGAAGCCTGGCCCGGTGCTGAGCCCTCGGGATGAGAGACTCCCTTGGGCGAGAGCCGTGGTGGAACGCCGGCAGGCGAGCGCGCCCGATCGCGGTGGGGCGGCGCAAGCCGCCTTGCGCCGTGGCGCGTGCCGCACGCCGCTTGCGTGCGGTGACTGACTAAAAGTGCGCTTGCCGGCGTTCCGCTTCCTTCTCTTCATTCGTCATTGCGACCCCGAGCGGAGCGAGGGGGAAGCAATCCAGTCTTGAGGTTCCGCTCTGGATTGCTTCGTCGCTATTGCTCCTCGCAATGACGCGCATCCGCTCGTCCCCGCCCCCGATCGGGTTGGGGTAAACTCCAGCGGGGACCCCGGCTGGACTTCCGCCGCCGCGAGAACGAGCGGAAAGAGGTTGTGTCGCTGTTTGACACGTACATCGGAACGGCTCCGGTGCGAATGAGCGCCGTGAGAGGAAGGAGAATTTGCCCATGGACGAGAGCGCGCTCGACGTCGCGCTGGCCGCGCGCCAGGCCGCGCCAAAGCGCAAGACAAAATTGAGCGCGGCAGATTACGCCGTGCGGCTTGCGCGCGAGCGGGCGCAACAGCGAAGGCGCTATTGCGACGCCTTCGCGCTGTGGCGGAGTTGCCGGCGCAGATCCTGCCGCCGCCGGCAAAGCTGCGGCGGCGATGCCAAGGCCTGCCTCAAGCGCGGGCTCGATCGCGTGTCGCACCAGACGCAGTGGAGCGCGCGGCAAAACATCCTCGCCGCAACGCCGCGCAATATCGGCGCGCCCGAGCGCCAGGCGCGGCAATGCATGCCCCGCGATTTGTATGAGTAGGGACGATGAGCGCCCTGCCCGGCTCTTCTTTTCCCCTCCCCCGCGAAGCGGTGGGGAGGGGATCGCTATTCAAACCCGAAGAAACGGCAAAACCCGCCGACTTCCGCGCGCGGCGAGCGGAACGAGTTGGCCGGATGCTTGTGATCGCCATAACCGATGGCGACGGCGCAGAACAGCATCTGCTCCGGCGGCATGCTCACGAACGGACGGACAATATGATGCATGCGCGCCCAGGCTTCCTGCGGGCAGGTGTCGAGGCCGCAACCGCGGGCAAGGAACGCCAGCGCGTGGATGTAGCCGCCAAGGTCGGCCCATTGGCCCGGGCCGAGCTTGCGATCGATGGCGATGAACAAAGCGACCGGCGCACCGAAGAACTCGTAATTGCGCTTGTGCTGCTTGAGTCGCGCCGCATGGTCCTCGCGCGCGATCCGCAGCGCGCCGTACATTTGGACGTGATGCCCCTCGCGCCGCGACTTGTACGGTTCCCACATCGTCGGCGGGTAGATCGGATATTCCGATTCGGCCTGGCGCGGGTCGCGGTCCGCGAACGCGGTGGCAACACGCCGTTTGATCTCGGCGAGCGGCGCGCCGGTCAGGGCGTAGACGTGCCACGGCTGAAGATTGCCTCCCGACGCCGCGCGCGCCGCGCGGACGATGAGGTCGCGGATGATTGCCGGATCGACCGGCCTGTCGAGAAAGGCGCGGCAGGCGATGCGGGAATCGACGGCGTCGAACACATCCATGATGAGACGGGCCTGATGGCTGGTGAAAAAACGAGAGCGGTTTCGGTTTTGATGGAATCAAAACCGGACTCTGACATTTTGATCGAGCATGATCTTTTCCGAAAACCGGTTTCCACCCCCGGATCAAGTCCGAGGGCAGGCTTTTTCGGGATCATGCTCTAAACGCCCTCGTCGGGCGAGTCCGGGCCGGTGAGCCGAGGCGCCGGCGGCGCCAGCGCATCCGTGTCCGTGATCGGCAGCGCCTCGGCTTCGCTGCCGTGAATGCGGTAGAGCTGCGGCGCGGCGCGATTGACGTGCAACTGAAAAATGTCGGGCCGATTGTAGTGGCCGGCGAAATCGTGGCGGAGCTTCATCAGGATGCCGAGTTCCAGATCGCAATCGGCGTAGATGATGCCCTCCTCAGCGCCCATCGGGCCGGCGATGATACGGGAATTGGGCGCGACAATCACGCTGCCGCCGCAGCAATCGGGATCGCGCAGGAATTTTTCGGCGGCTGCGCTCGGTTCGAGCCTTTCGATCATGGCCCCGTCGACCGTGCCGCAGGCCGAAACCACGAACGCTTTGCTCATTTGCGCAAAAGCCTGCGAATCGACGGCGACGCGGTTGCGCATGGGATCGCCGCT
>JASHQI010000047.1 GCA_030037645.1 Xanthobacteraceae bacterium | reverse complement strand
AAGGCGGTCTATATCGGCATCCAGGTCGCGCCGTCGGCCAATCTGCTCGACGTGATCGCCGGCGTACACAAGGTCTTCCCGCAAATTCAGGCACTGCTGCCGCGCGGGCTGCAGGCCGAAGTCATCTATGACTCCACCGAATTCGTGCACAGCGCGATCAACGAGGTCATTCGCAGCCTGACCGAGGCCTTGGCGATCGTCACCGTCGTCGTGTTCATGTTCCTGGGCTCGCTGCGTTCCTCTGTCATCCCGACCGTCGCCATTCCGCTGTCGCTGATCGGCACGTTTATCATCCTGCTGGCGCTCGGCTATTCAATTAACCTGCTCACCTTGCTGGCGCTGGTTCTCGCCATCGGCCTGGTGGTCGACGACGCCATTATCGTGGTCGAGAATGTGAACCGCCATCTCGAGGACGGCATGACGCCGATGCAGGCGGCGTTGACGGCCGCGCGTGAGCTCGGCAGCCCGATCATCGCCATGACCGTCGTCCTGGCCGCGGTCTATGTGCCGATCGCGTTTCAAAGCGGGCTGACCGGCGCCTTGTTTGCCGAATTCGCCTTTGCCCTGGTCGGCGCCGTCACTGTTTCGGGCATTGTCGCCCTGACGCTGTCGCCGATGCTGTGCTCGCGTCTTCTCAAGGCCCATGCCGGCGCCGGCCGCGGCTGGGAGGCGCGGCTGACCGATTTCATCGACCGTCGCTTCGTTCAGTTGCGCAGCGCCTACGAGCGGCGCCTGCACAACAGCCTGAATTACCTGCCGGTGACTCTGGTCTTCGCGGTGATCGTGCTGAGCAGCATCTATTTCCTGTTCACCACCGCCAAGACCGAGCTGGCGCCGACCGAGGACGAGGGCGTCATCATCACACAATCGATCGCTGCGCCGGACGCCACGCTGGAGCAGCGCCAGCTCTATTCGCAGCAGGTCTATCGCATCTTCGCGCGTCACTCGGAAACCGAGCACGTCTTCCAGCTCGATGTGCCCGGCCAGTCGATTGCCGGCATGGTGTTCAAGCCGTGGGACCAGCGCAAGCTGACGACCAACGCGCTCCAGCCGGTGGTGCAACAGGAGTTGAACAAGGTCGCCGGCGTGCGCATCGCCGCGTTCCAGCCGCCGGCCTTGCCCGGCAGCTTCGGCTTGCCGATTCAATTCGTCCTCGTGACGACCGATCCGTTCGAGCGATTGAACGATGTCGCCCAGCAATTCCTGCAACAGGCGTTGCAGAGCGGCATGTTCATTTTCCTCGATTGCGATCTGAAGATCGACAATCCACAGTCCGATATTACGATCGACCGCGACAAGGCCGCGCAGCTCGGCTTGAAAATGAGCGATGTCGGCAGCGCGCTCACCGCGATGCTCGGCGGCGGCTACGTCAATTATTTCAGCATGAGCGGGCGGTCCTATAAGGTGATCCCGCAGGTTCAGCAGCGCTTCCGGCTCAATTCGCAGCAATTGCTCAACTATTACATCCGCGCCTCCGACGGGTCGCTCGTTCCGCTGTCCACGATCGCGACCGTCTCAACCAAGACGGTTCCCGAGTCGCTCAATCATTTCCAGCAGCTCAACAGCGCGACGATCCAGGGCGTCGCCATGCCGGGCGTGGCGCAGGGCGATGCTTTGCAGTTTTTGCAGAACCTGGCCGCGCGCACCCTGCCTGAAGGCTATTCGGTCGATTACGGCGGCTTGAGCCGGCAATATATCCAGGAGACCAGCGGCTTCGTCACAACCTTCGCCTTCGCGCTGATCGTGATTTTCCTGGCTTTGGCGGCGTTGTTCGAAAGCTTCCGCGACCCCGTCATCATCCTGGTGTCGGTGCCGATGTCGATCGCCGGCGCGCTCATCTTCATCAGTCTTGGCTTCGGCGGCATGTCGATGAATATCTATACCGAGGTCGGCCTGGTCACCCTGATGGGCCTGATCAGCAAGCATGGCATCCTGATCGTGCAGTTCGCCAACGATTTGCAGGCCAAGGGCCGATCCAAACGCGAAGCGATCGAGCAGGCGGCCGCAATTCGGTTGCGCCCGATTCTGATGACGACGGCCGCGATGGTGCTCGGCGTCGTGCCGCTGATCACGGCGAGCGGCGCCGGCGCGGTGTCGCGATTTCAAATGGGCGTCGTGATCGCCTCGGGCCTTTCGATCGGGACGCTTTTCACGCTGTTCGTGGTCCCGGCCGTGTATCTCTTGTTCGCGGCCGATCACCATTCCAAGCCTGCTGCTGCGATGGCGGCTGGAACCGTCGAGCCGCACGCCGCCGGCATATGAGCGCCATTTCTGCGAGGTCACCTTAACACCAGGGACGAACTGGCTTTGATTGCCCAGGCAGAATGCGACCGAGATGTTGTCTGATTTCACGATAGTGGGGATCACCCGGAGCATAACGCAATTCGCCTTCGCCGATTGGGCCGGGTGGTAGCGAGCGAATGCGGAGCGTCATGACTCCTTTGCGCGACATATGCGCGACCCCGATGCTGGCGGCGGCGGAGCAGGGCGGGCTGGCATCCGTGCCGTCGGCCGCATACGCGCCGTTGACAACGGCTGCCCACACGGTCGCGACGATCGCGAAAGTCAGGTACAACATCGGCGACGGATCCCACCAGGTTGTACGCCGGCGCTGTGGCGTCTTTTCAACCGCAAATGCACCCTGCTAGGACATAGGATAAGCGAATCGGCAAGCTACACGCCATGGAAGATTGGAGCGCCCGGCAATATCTCAAATTCGAAGATGAACGCACGCGGCCGCCGCGCGATCTGCTCGCGCAGGTGCCGCTGGATCGCCCGCGCTACGTCGTCGATCTCGGCTGCGGGCCCGGTAATTCGACCGAGCTATTGGTCGGGCGTTTTCCGCAATCGGAGGTCGTCGGACTCGATTCGTCGCCGGACATGCTGCGAAAGGCACGCGAGCGGCTGTCGAAGTGCAAGTTCATCGAGGCCGACATTGTGACGTGGCAGCCGGAGCCCAAGACCGATTTGTTGTTCTCGAACGCGGTGATGCAGTGGCTGCCCGACCACATGGCGGTCATGCGCCGCCTTTTGCAAAGCTTGGCGTCCGGCGCCGTGTTCGCGGTGCAGATGCCCGATAACACGCGCGAGCCGGCGCTGATGTTTCAACGCGAGGTCGGCGAGAGCGGACCATGGGCGAGCCATCCCGAGATCAAGGCTGCGCCGCGCGATCATCTGCCGCCGGTCGAGGCCTATTACGACCTGCTCAAGCCGATATGCACGCGCATCGACATTTGGCACACCGTCTACAATCATGTGATGGCAAATCCGCAAGCCATCACCGAGTGGTTCAAGGGCTCATCGCTGCAACCGTTCCTGTCGCCGCTCGATGCCGCGGCGCGGGAAAAATTCCTGGCGGCCTATACCAAGAAGATCGTCGGCGCCTATAAGCCGCGCTTCGACGGCAAGGTGCTGTTGAAATTTCCACGGCTCTTCATCCTGGCGGTGCGATGATGTCATTGTACCTCTCCCCGCGTGCGGGGAGAGGTCGCGAGCGAAGCGAGCGGGTGAGGGGGCGTTGCCGCGATTCCGAGCCAAGCGGAGACGCCCCCTCACCCCAGCCCTCTCCCCGCGAGCGGGGAGAGGGAGGAGTTTTGGTCTGCTCAATGAAACAAACACTTCGCATTGGTGCGCTGACATTCCTGTTGCTTGCGCTGCTGAATTTGCCGCTGCGCGCCGATGCCGCATTCGAGGCCTTCCTGCAATCGCTGTGGCCGCGGGCGCAAGCGCTCGGCGTATCGCGGGCGACTTTCGATGCGGCCACGCGCGGACTGGAGCCCGATCTGGCGCTGCCCGACCTCGCTCTGCCCGGGCGGCCGCAAAAGCCACCGCCGGGACAAGCCGAATTCGTCGAGACGCCGGCCGACTATCTGCAGGAGCCGGTGATGGAACGCCTCGCGGTGCAGGGCCGCAAGCTCTACGCCCAATATCGCCCGGCGCTCGATGTCGTCGAGCGCCAATTCGGCGTCGATGCGACGGTCGTGCTCGCGATCTTCGGCCGCGAAAGCGATTACGGCCACGCCCGCGACACGCTCAGCGCCATCCGCGTGCTGGCGACGCAGGCTTATCTCGGCAAGCGCAAGGACAAGTTTCGCGAGGAGTTTCTCGACGCTCTGAAAATTCTCGACCAGGGCAGGATCAAGCTCGCCGACATGAAAAGCTCCTGGGCCGGCGCCATGGGGCTCACCCAGTTCCTGCCGTCGGACTATCTCAAATACGCCGTCGACATCGACGGTCGCGGCTATGCCGATATCTGGAATTCGGTGCCCGACGCGCTCGCCTCCGCGGCCAAGCAGCTCGTCGGCGAAGGTTGGCAACGCGACGTGCATTGGGCCTACGAGGTGCATCCGCCGACGAATGTCGACTGCACCATCGGCGTTCCCGACCACATTCTGCCGATCGGCGAATGGCTCGAGCGCGGCTTCGTGCCGGCCTATGGGCGGAAGCTTTCGGCGGCGGAACGCACCGTGCCCGCCTCGCTGCTGCAGCCGGCGGGCCTTTACGGCCCGTCGTTCCTGGCGACGGCGAACTATTTTGCCATCAAGCAATATAATTTCTCCGACCTCTACGTTCTGTTCGTCGGTCACTTGAGCGACCTGATGCGCGATCCGCGACCGTTCGAGACGCCATGGGCCAAGGTCGCGCAGCTCCCGACGGCCGATCTCGATCTCATGCAGAGCATCCTCACCGCGCAGGGCTATTATCACGACAAGATCGACGGCAAGGCCGGCATGCTGACGCGTGCCGCGCTCGGCGCCTATCAGAAGCGCAACGGGCTCAAGCTCGACTGCTGGCCGAGCGCCGCCGTGCTCGCGCATATGCAGGCGCATTGACGAAGCGGCGCGGCATTTTCACAATGCGCGCGCAGCGAGGCGCATGATGCAGATCAAGGCCGCGGTGGTGCGGGAAAAGTCGGCGCCTTTCGTCATCGACACTTTAGAGCTTGCGGCGCCGCGCGCCGACGAATTGATCGTCCGCGTCGTAGCGAGCGGCATGTGCCAGACCGATCTGCACGGCCGCGACGGCTACTTCCCGGTGACCTCGTATCCGGCGGTGTTCGGTCACGAAGGTGCCGGCGTGGTGTATGCCGTAGGCTCCGCGGTGCGCGATTTCGCGCCGGGCGACCCAGTGGTCATGTCGTATCCGTGGTGCGGCGAGTGCGAGAATTGCCGGCGCCGGCG
>JASHQI010000289.1 GCA_030037645.1 Xanthobacteraceae bacterium | reverse complement strand
CCGCACTTCATCACCCACGTGGTGTTCGCCCGGAAGTCCCTGGTGGCGGACAAACCGGCGCTGGTGTCGCGCTTCCTCAAGGGATTCTTTGCCGCGATCGCCTTCATCAAGAGCCACCGGGACGAGACATCGGCGGTCGCCGAACGCGTGCTGAACCAGAGCCCGGCACTGGCGCGCAAGGTTTACGACTTCGAGGTCGGCATGTTCATCGACGACGGCCGCTTCGATCCGCAGGCTGTCGCGGCCCTCAAGCAGTCCTATATCGAGATGGGGACACTCGCCGCCAAGCCGCCCGACTCCACGCTGTTCACGACGCAATTCGTGCCGGTCAAGCCCTAGGCCATGGCCGCTCCCGATGCAGCACCAGGCGGCGCGCCTGTCACCAATCCGAACGTGACGCGCTCGCGCCTGGTGCTCGAAATCGCCTCGGAAATGGCCGGTGGCGCCGTGGCCGATGCGGTGCCGGACTATATCCAGCCCCGGGTGGTCCTAAAGCATTCGCGTGGCGGCAAGCCGGCGACGTTTCTCAGCGTCAGTACCGCCGAAGGCATTTTTGCGGTCGCATCCGGCAAGGCCGATCTCGCCATCATCAATCCCGCCGCCGTGCTCGCCGTGGCGATGCGCGGCCAGAGTATTTTCAGGGAACCGATGCCGGTGCGGGCGATCGCGGTTATTCCGTCCTGGGACCAGTTCGTGTTCGCGGTGCGGCCGGAGACCGGGCTCTCGCGGTTCGAGGACATCGTCAATCGAACGCCAAAACTGCGCATCCTGATGCGCGCCATGCCGGACCACACGTTGCATCACATGTTCGACGACGTCGCCACGGCGGCCGGCTTTTCGCGCGACGACATCGCGCGCTGGGGCGGGCAAGTGCGCAAGGCGGGCAGCGTGCCCTGGCCGCATACCGAAACTTTCAAGGCACTCCTGCGCGGCGACGTTGACGCCGTCTTCGACGAGGCCGCGCGTTCGTGGGTCCCCGACGCGCTCGATGCCGGAATCACCATACTGCCGCTCGCCGAAACGACCGTGCAAAAGCTCGAGGCGATGGGTTATCGCCGCGCAGTGCTGCCGAAGGCGGTTTACCCGAAACTGCCGCGCGACGTGCTGTCGCTGGATTTTTCCGGCTGGACGGTGTTCGTTCATGCCGAGGCCGACGACGCGCTGGTCACGGCGATCTGCGCCGGGCTCGATGCGCGTAAGGCGCGCATCCCATGGGAGGAGCCGGGCGAGTTGCCGGTCGAGCGCATGGCGCGCGAAGCGGTCGACACGCCGCAGACCGTGCCGCTGCATCCGGCAGCCGAACGCTTCTGGAAGAACCGCGGCTATCTTTGAGCAGAGGGGGCACAATGAGCACAACCACGCATGCCGCCGCGATCAAGCATGGCACCGGGCCGGCAGCGCGGCTTATCATTGCCGCCTCGGTCGGCAACGCGCTCGAATTCTACGAAATCCTGGTTTACGGCTATTTTGCCGTCACCATCGCAAAGGTGTTCTTTCCCGCCGCCGACCCGGCCGTTTCGATCCTGGTGACGCTTGGCACCTTCGGCGCATCGTTTTTGGCGCGTCCAGTCGGTGCGATATTCCTCGGCGAGTACGGCGACCGCAAGGGGCGCAAGCGGGCACTGACGCTTTCCATCCTGCTGATGACGATCGGCACCGGCCTGATGACCATCATGCCGAGCTACAGCTCGATCGGCATCCTGGCCCCTGCCCTGGTCATTGCCGCGCGGCTCTTGCAAGGCTTTTCGGTCGGTGGCGAATTCGCCAGCTCGACCGCGTTCCTGGTCGAGCATCGTCCCGACCGCGCCGGCTTTTTTGCAAGCTGGCAATGGTCGAGTCAGGGATTTGCCGCGGTCATTGCCACCGGCCTCGGCGTGCTGCTGACGAGCACCTTGGCGGCCGCCGACCTGCAATCCTGGGCGTGGCGCATCCGTTTGCCGTCGGGCTCCTGATCGGACCGGTCGGCTATTACATCCGCAGCCACCTGCCGGAAACGCCGGAATTCCTCGACGCCGGCGCATCCGGCGCGGCCGCTGCACCGGTGCGCGATCTTTTGGTCGAACAATGGGACCGGCTCATCCTCGCCATCGGTGCGGTCGCGGCCTCGACCAGTTCGCAATATCTGCTGGTTTACATGCCGACCTACGCCATCAAGGAGCTGGGCTTGCCGCAATGGATCGGCTTTACCGCCGCGCTATCCGCCGCAGCGCTGCAAACAGTGGTCGTGCCGTTTGTCGGCTTGTTCGTCGATCGGGTTGGACAAATCCGCATCATGATCGGAGCGTCAGTTGTTTTCATCCTGACATCCTATCTCGCATTTGTGCTGCTCAATGCCCACGCCTCGCTGGCCGTGCTCATTCTGATGGTGTGCTGGATCAGCCTATTGAAATCATTCTTCAGCGGCGCCCTGCCCTCGCTGATGGCGAAGGTTTTCCCGGTCACGACGCGGGTCACTGGCATGTCGCTCGCATACAACATATCGGTGCCGATCTTCGGCGGCTTTGCGCCGTTCTTCGCCCAATCGCTCATTTACATGACCGGCACGAAGCTGGCGCCGAGCTATTACATGATGGCGACGGCACTGTTGAGCGCTGTGGCGCTGTTGGTGCTGCGGAGCCGCCTCGAGATCAAAGCTCCCGCCAATTGATGTCAGCGTAAAGAGTCCCTTAACGCGGCGATTCCGCGTTGCCCCTCTGCTTTCAGCGATCGTGCGGCGCCCAAGCCCCTAGGAGCGCCGAGGTACCTACGCAAAGCGCGATGCGGTTCCGACCTTGATCGATCAGTGTAAGGAGTGCGAATTTCGTTCAGCCACCATTGCTTAAACCCTCTGTAACCAAGCCGCATGGACGCCCGCCGGGATTCAGGAAACGGCAGCCTACTACCTGTATGGTTCGGCTGTTTTTGGCCGAATGTCGGCAATCCACGGGCGCGCGATGACAATCAACGTTTCGCAAGACACGAATCCTTCAGCCCCCACTCCGCGGGAACTGGTCGGCCGCGTGACCTCGGTATCGGGCGCGCAAGCGAGCGTGACCTTAAGTCAGATCGATCCCAAGGCGAGCGACAATGAGCAAGCAACAGTCGGCAGGTTTGTCGGGATTCTCAGCGGGCGTGCCATCATCATCGGCCTTGTTTCCGAAATCAATGAAATGCCGACTCAGGGATTTGAAGGCGAACGAGGCCGTCGCAGCGTGGCGAAGCTCGAACTGATCGGCGAAATCGGCGCCAGCGATGGAGCCGCGGCGCGCTTCAAACGCGGTCTCGATAATTATCCAAAGATCGGCGATGACGCGATTTTGATGAGCGAGCGCGAATTGCGCATAGTTTACGGAGCGGCTGATCTCGACCGTGCTCACATCGGCGATTTGCAGCAGAACACCAATATCGCCGTCCACATCAACATTGACGACCTGGTAAGCCGGCATTTCGCCGTGCTCGGCACCACCGGCGTCGGCAAGTCGAGCGGCGTGGTCATCATCCTGCAGAAAATACTGGCTGCGCGACCCAATTTGCGCATCTTTCTGGTCGATCCGCACAACGAATTCGGCCAGTGCTTCGGCGACAAGGCCCAGGTCCTGTCGCCGCGTAACGTGCGGCTGCCGTTCTGGCTGTTCAATTTCGAGGAAACGGTGGACGCTTTCTTCGGCGGTCGCGCCGGCAGCGATGAAGAGTTGGAGATCCTGTCCGAGGTCATTCCGCTGGCGAAATCGGCCTATCTGCAATATCGCGGCATGGACCGCCAATACGTCAAAAGGCGCGATCCCAAGAATGCCGGTTTCACCGCCGACACACCCGTGCCTTATCGCATCGAGGATCTCATCGCCGTTCTCGATGAGCGGATGGGCAAGCTTGAGAACATCTCGTCGCGTCTGATCTACCACAAGCTGATATTGCGGATTCAGGCGCTGCGAAATAACCCCCGCTACTCCTTCATGTTCGAAAACGCCAATCTCGGCGGCGACATCATGCCGGACATTCTCAGCCAATTGTTTCGGCTGCCGGCAGACGGCAAACCCATGACGATTATGCAGCTTGCCGGCTTCCCGGCCGAAGTCATCGACTCGGTCGTGTCGGTGCTTTGCCGCATGGCATTCGATTTCGGTTTGTGGAGTGATGGAGCGGCGCCGCTGCTGTTCGTTTGTGAGGAGGCGCACCGCTACGCCCCTGCGGACTCCGGGGCAGGCTTCGGCCCGACACGCCGCGCCCTGTCTCGCATCGCCAGGGAGGGACGCAAATACGGCGTCTATCTCGGGCTGATCACGCAGCGCCCATGCGAAATCGACCCCACGATCATATCCCAATGCAGCACGCTGTTTGTCATGCGGCTGTCGAATGACCGAGACCAAGCCTTCATTCGCTCGGCGGTTTCCGACGCGGCGGAAAACTTGCTTTCGTTCATTCCTTCGCTCGGCACGCGTGAGGTTTTCACGTTTGGCAATGGGATTGGGGTGCCGACGCGCATGCGATTTCGAGAATTGCCGGTGGCCGCTCGCCCGCATAGCGAAGCCGCGGGCAACACGCACTCGGATGGCGGTGCGACCATGAACCGCGAAATGATCATGTCGGTGATCGAACGTTGGCGGAGCGCCAGCGCCAACTACAGCGACAGGGCGGAGTTCGATACGCAACTGCCGCCGCCGTCGCCGCCGCCCTCGCCGCCACCGACCGTCGCCGACCTGAATCGCGAGCTGCTGCGGAGATCGCTGCAACCGGCCAATCCGGGCGGCGCTCAAACGGCGCCGCACGCTGGATCTCCCCGCCTTCGCTGACGGCGCGCGCAAGTTTCACGCGCCGCATTGCGCTGAAATTCACGCTGCCTGCACCGCGCCTCCCTGCATTGAAAATATGCGGGGCAACCAATGCCATGTGCGCCAAACCGCCAACATTGTCCGTGCAGGCAGTGGATGCTACTGTTCGCGACACACCAAAAATGCGAATGGAGGAACTAAAATGTTTGACAAGCCTAATTACAGGGTCAACCGGCGCGACGTAAAGACGACCGAGCGTATCGCGATGGCGGCGGTCGGGAAATCCATGCTGCGTTCGCAGAAGGTCCATGGCGTCGAAACCAGCATCATGTTTGCCGAACGAGCGCCCGGCTATCACACTAGTCCGCACATGCACGATTGCGAGCAGATGAATTACATCGTGTCCGGCGAAATCTATTTCTTCGTCGATGGACGCGGTTACCGCTGCAAGGCCGGCGACGTCATGCGCATTCCGCGCAATAAGACGCACTGGGCATGGAATCGCGGTACCGACGTCGCCGTGGTCTTCGAGTCGCATTCGCCGCCGTTGCGCGACCGTGGCGGCGACGCCACACCGCTGCTCGGCCCGGACGACCCGAGCAATGTCACGCAGATGTCCAACATCCTGGTCAAGGTGGATCAAGCCGAGATTGACGCGATCGAGGCGCGCGGCATCGCCGAAGAAGAAGGCCGACAGGCGGCAGAGTAGCTGCCGCTCTAAGGCGCATCGCGATGCCGGTTCGGCGCATCACCGGGCTTGGCGCTGCGCTCGCGATCGGCGTTGCGCTCGTTGCCCCGTGTCCGCGCGCGGTCGCCGCGGACTTCTATCAAGGCAAAACGCTCGAAATCATCGCTTCGTCGGGCGCCGGCACCGACACATACGATACGCTCAGCCGTCTGGTTGGACGTCATATCGGCAGCCATTTACCGGGCAATCCGGCGGTCATCATCCGGAACATGCCGGGCGCCGGCGGCATCCTCGCTGCCAACGACCTGTATAACATCGCTCCGCGGGACGGCACCGTCATCGGCATGTTGGATCAGTCGATCTACGAGACACAACTCTTCAAAGTGCCGGCGCTCCATGCCGACGTCACCAAAATGAACTGGATTGGTCGCGTCATCAGCAACGACGCGGTACTGATCGCATGGCATACCGCGGCCGTGAAAAAGATCGCGGATGCCTACAGCCACCAACTGATCGTATGCTCGACCGGCAGTTCGTCGCAACTGCGCTGGACGATGTTGGATAGACTCCTCGGCCTCAAGTTGAAGCTGATCACGGGATACAAGGGCAGCTCCGAATGCCTGCTGGCAATGCAACGCGGCGAAGTCGAGGCTTTCAGCATGCCGTGGATGGCGTTCCGTGTGATCCGTCCCGATTGGCTGCGGGACAAGAAAGTGAACGTGCTGTTGCAGACCGCACTCGACAAAGCGCCTGATCTATCCGATGTGCCTCGCCTCGTCGACTTGGCGCACAACGACGAACAGCGCCAAATCCTCACATTATTTTCGCAGTCGGAAAAGGTCGGCCGCTCACTCACGGCGCCGCCGGGGCTGCCGCCTCAGCGCGTCGCGGAGCTGCGATCGGCCTTCACGGCGACATTAAAGGATCCCCTTTTCTTGGCCGATGCTAAGCAGATGAAAGTCGATCTCACCCCGTTGCCGGGAGACGCACTTCAAGCCATCATCGATCAGTCATTCGATTACGCGCCGGCCATCGTCGCGAAGGCCGAGGCCTTGATACAGCCTTGACGGGAAAACACAGGACCGAACCCATGCAAAGTTTCGCAGCCCGAGACGAAACGATCCATCTGGACGTCGGCGGACGATCGATGGACGTGCACATTGCCGTCCCGCACGGTCAGGGACCGCATCCGGCCGTGCTCCTGATGTTTCATCGCGGCGGCCTCGACGGCTGCACCGCCCACTACTTCAAGGAGTTTCCTGCCGCCGGCTATCTCACCAT
>JASHQI010000288.1 GCA_030037645.1 Xanthobacteraceae bacterium | reverse complement strand
TAGGCGTGCCAGGTATCGACGTCGATCGAGCGCGCGCCCCAGCCATATTCGACCATGAATGCCGACGGCGTCCAGGAATAGAACGAAGTGATGAAATCGCTGGTGTGACGCCCCAGCGTGACGCCGACGCGTCCCTCTTGACCCAAAGCGAGGTCATAGCACTGGCCGACGTCGTCGAAGCTGAACAATTCCATCATGACGTGATGGACCGCGTTCTTGCCGGTTTGGATGAAGGCCAGACTGTGATGGCGCGGATTGAGGTGGAGAAAGCGCGCGACGAACGGATGGTCGTAATAGTCCGTCAGCCGGAAGCCGAGCGTATCGCGATAAAACGCCATCAGCCGGCCGATCGTCTCCTGCGTGTCGACATTGAGAACCACGTGGCCCAAGCCGAGCGGTCCGGTGCGGAACCCCGAGATAGAACGTCCGGGCTTGAACGGCTCGGTGGTGGTCTCCGCGCCGTGGAAAATCTCGAGTCGGTTGCCGAGCGGATCGTCGAGCACGATCAGATCCTCGACGCGACGTTCGTCCGCCAGCGCGCGGGTGCCGCGCGCCGCCTTGATTCCCGCCCTGTCGAGCTGCGCTGCGAGCCCGTCCAGTGCCGCGGCATCGTTGACCTCCCAGCCGAAGAAGCCGATGCCTTCGCCGCCGTCGGCCTCGACGACGATGCGCTGCTTGCGATCGTCCATGCGGAAAGCCAGCGTCGCGCGCGACTTGTCGATGCGCTGCAGGCCGAGCAGGCCCGAGCCATAGCTCGCCCAGTCGCCCAAATCCTTGGCGCGAACGCCGACGTAACCGAGAGATTGCGGAACCATGCGTTCAACCATGGCCAGACCTCATGCGCTCATTGCCATCCTTTTACACGGATGGCATGACGGTTCAAACCGCTTGCGGATTTGAAGTTCTGGAGAGTGCCGCAGGCATTTGCGAGCGTTGGGATCGCGACACTGGAGACATATGCTCGATGACCGTGCGCAATAAGCCGCCGTTCCGTGCCGACCATGTCGGCAGTCTGATCCGACCCGAGGCGCTTATCCAGGCGCGGCAGGCGGCGGAACAGGGCGCGATCGCGCCGGCCGAGCTGACGCGCATCCAGCACGCCGCGATCCGCGACGTGGTGCGTTTGCAGGAGGAGATTGGCCTTCAGCTCGTCACTGACGGCGAGTTCAACCGCCACTCGTGGCAGCGCGACTTTTTGCTCAAGATCGGCAACGTCAAGCCGATGGCGTCAAAACTCACGGTGCGATTTCATTCCGCCGCCGGCACGCGCGACCACACCCCGCCCTCGCTACAGGTTGCCGGCAAGCTGTCGCGCCCGT
Organism: Xanthobacteraceae bacterium; assembly: GCA_030037645.1. Lineage (GTDB taxonomy): Bacteria > Pseudomonadota > Alphaproteobacteria > Rhizobiales > Xanthobacteraceae > BOG-931. The sequence continues at coordinate 2,486 of JASHQI010000288.1, read as the reverse complement.
CCGGCATATTCGTCGACGATTTCAAGTTCCTCAAATCAATTGTCCCGGTTGGCGTGACGCCCAAGATCACCATTCCGTCGCCGTCCATCGTGCATTTCCGCGGCGGCCGCGATGCGATTGATGCGCGCGCTTATCCGCGAATGGAGGCGTTCTACGACGATCTGGCGCAAGTCTACCAGGCGGAAATCCGCGACTTGGCGGTGGCCGGCTGCCGCTATCTGCAGATCGACGAGGTCAATCTCGCTTATCTGTGCGACCCGGAGTTGCGGCGGCAAGTCGCCAATATTGGCGAGGATCCCCAGACGCTGCCAAGAATCTACGCCAAGCTCCTCAATGCCGCGATTGCCGGCCGGCCCGCGGACATGACCATATGCATGCATCTGTGCCGCGGCAATTTCGCCGGCGCCTGGATCGCGGAGGGCGGCTACGAGCCGATCGCCGAACTGCTGTTCAACGAGATCGGCGTCGACGGCTATTTCCTGGAATATGACTCGCCGCGCGCCGGCAGTTTTGCGCCGCTGCGCTTCCTGCCGAAAGGCAAGATCGCGGTGCTCGGCCTCGTCACCACGAAGAGCCCGAAACTCGAAACCAAGGACGAGCTCAAGCGCCGCATCGAGGAGGCGAGCCGCTCCGTTCCCATCGGGCAGCTCGCGCTGTCGCCGCAATGCGGCTTCTCCAGCGGCATCGGCGGCCAAGCCATGACGGTCGCGGACGAGATCGCGAAGCTGACACTTGTCGTCGAGACGGCGCGCGAGGTGTGGGGCGGAGCGTAAGGACCTTTAGCCGCCGCCGCCGAACATGTAAACGAGACCGACCCTCACATATTGGATTTGCGGGTGCACGACGACCGGTATGGAAAGGGTGCCGGCGTTGATCGAAATATCATTGATCGTGTTGGGCAGCGCATATTGATAGTCGAAGCGCGCGGCCCAATGCTCGTCCAGCGCCGTCTCCACCCCGGCGCCCACCTCGAACGCGTCAACCCGCTGGCTCGGAACGGTGACCATGTTGTTGACGAGCGACGTCGTGCGGATGCCGGTCGTGAGGAGACCTGCGTCACCATAGAGTAGGGTCATCGGGGTGAGCAGGAAGCCGGCGCGGCCGCGTAGTGCGGCGGTCCAGTCCACCTGAAAATCGGCGGTCGAAATGCCGGGCGCCGCCTCCGCCTCCGCGCCGACCACCCAGCGCGGCGCTACGCGCCGGTTATAGCCGACCATGCCGGTCGGAAACACGCCGGCAATTCCCACGCCATCGACCGAGTCGTTGAACTCCCCAGGGAGAGCGAGCTTGGCATTGGCGGTGCCCGCTCCGAGCGCCCCGCCGACATAGAATCCGTTCCACGAAGGTGACCGCGGCAGAGGCGGAGGCGCCTTCACCACCATGCTCGCCGCAACGGGCACAGAATCCGGCCCAAAATGATAAGCGACGCCGAGGCGAGCGACGCCGATCGCGGGCCTGTACTGGAACAGCGGTTCACCTGCTGCGTAGAACATGCCGGAGGAGGTGAACGTGCCGGACCCGTAAAGGGTCTCAAGATATTCGAGCCGGGCGCTCCAGCCCGGCGCGAACATGGTCTCGATGCCAGCACCGAACTGGACGCCGTGGAACCAATGCGGATCGGTTTCAGACTCGAAGTAAGACGGGCCTTCGTCGACGATGGAAAAGCTGAAGCGCGACCACGCCGCCCCGACCGTACCATAGAGCAGCGTTTCCGGCGCCAGGAGATAGCCAAACCGGGCCCGCGCCGAAAACGAGTTGGTCTGCTCGAGCTGCAAGGTCTCCATATCGCCGAAATTGTCAAATGCCGTATCGCGGTGGCGCAGGTCCGACCAATTGGCGTCGCCCTCGATGCCGATGAGCCAGTGCGGCGCGATCACGTGATTGTAGCCGGCCAGAAAGCCTGCGCTCGCGCCACTGCTGCCGAGAAAATCGGTGTTCGTCACCGAAGGTGAGGGCCCCAGCGCTCCGGAGGACGGTTCTTGGATGGAGGACACGCCCATGCCGTAGCCGGCATCGGCGCCCATATAGAAGCCATCCCAGGATGGAGCGACTTGCTGGGGCGGCGCCGCCCCAGCCACGCCGCCGCTCAGTGCCGACAACGCAAATGCAATGCCGCCGGCAACGCCAGCGTTCCTTAGAGCTTTCATCTTACGCGCCCCCCGACGCGCTCGCGGCGAACAGACGCCGCATCCCCGACGCCGATTATATGGATCGCCGGCGGCTCGGCAACAACGATCCGCGACGCCGTCGCCGCAGCCTGTGCAAACGCGTGTTGCTTCGCCTTATCGCGGCTCGGCGCGGCGCAGCCATACCTTGTTGTCGTGGAAGGCGGCGCCACCGAACGGCGCGATCGAGTCGGCGCCGGTCAGCGTGTTGATGCCGCGGCCGTCCGCGTAGGCGGAATTGGGCCACAGCGATTCCGCGATGAGCACGCCGCGGCGCACGCCGTCGAACAACTTGGCATTGATTTGCACCTTGCCGCGACG
>JASHQI010000287.1 GCA_030037645.1 Xanthobacteraceae bacterium | reverse complement strand
TTCCTCGTTATGAAGGCGACACGCCCCATCCCTTCCCTCACCCGCCTGCGGCGTAAGTAAGGAGGAGGCGTTAGCTGGCGCTATCGTCCTTCACCGGTTCGCCTTTGGCGCGCACGTCACTCACCATCGAGCGCATCTGTCGCACCCGCACGCCGTCGGCGATCTCGACCTCGATCTGGTCGTCGTCGACCACCTTGATCACCTTGCCGACGAGACCGCCATTGGTCACCACGGTATCGCCGCGGCGCAACGCTTTGACCATGTTCTGGTGCTGCTTCACCCGCTGCTGCTGCGGGCGCAAGACCAGGAAATACATGATCACGATGATCAAGATCAGCGGCAGCAATGAGGTGACCATGCTGCCGCTCTCGCCGCCGAGGCCAAAGGGTAAGGCTTGCGCGAATGCGGGCGTAATGAACATCGCTCCTCCGGGGCCGCTTCGGGCGCGCCAGCCTGGGGAACAACGGCCGATTTTGCGCGCGAAATCGGCGCGGACTATAGCCGCCGGTGGCCTAATTGCAACGCCGTGGCCCCAAAACCCGTTGCGCTTGCGAGCATTTCGGAGCCCCGCTAAGGAAAAAGACGCAATCGGGGGCAACCATGGCCCGTTCTCGCTCCAGGACTAAAGCGACGGATAAGGTCGCAAGCCGTAGAGGACGGCACCCTCGTTCGGGTGCCGGGAACGGCCGCGCCCTCGATCGCATCACCGATGCGCTGGAACGTCTCGCTCCAACCCCCCCACCTGCGCCCGATTTTTCAGCCGCCGAGGCGTTCGTCTGGCATCCCGAAGGCAGAAGGCTCACTGCCGTGCGGCGGGTCAACCGGGTCGAGATGTCGCTGCTCAAGGGCATCGATCAGGTGCGAGATCTCCTGGTCGAGAATACGGAACGCTTTGCGCGCGGCCTGCCGGCCAACAACGCGCTGCTTTGGGGCGCACGCGGCATGGGGAAATCCTCGCTGGTCAAGGCCGCGCACGCCGCCATCGGCGCGGCGCATCCCGATGCCGGCCTCAAGCTCATCGAAATTCACCGCGAGGATATCGAGTCGCTGCCGGAACTGATGGCACTCGTGCGCGATGCTTCGCAACGTTTCATCGTGTTTTGCGATGACCTGTCCTTCGATGCGGAAGATACGTCGTACAAGTCGCTCAAGACCATGTTGGAAGGCGGCATCGAGGGACGGCCGGATAACGTGATCTTTTACGCGACGTCGAACCGCCGCCATCTCATGGCCCGCGACATGGTGGAGAACGAGCGATCGAGCGCCATCAACCCCGGCGACGCTGTCGAAGAGAAAGTCTCGCTGTCGGACCGCTTCGGGCTTTGGCTCGGCTTCCACCGCTGCAGTCAGGATGAGTACCTTGCCATGGTGGAGGGTTACGTCGCCCATTACCGCGTTCCGCTCGCCGGGGTGGAGCTGCGGCGCGAGGCGCTCGAATGGGCGACGACGCGCGGCGCCCGATCCGGCCGCGTTGCCTGGCAATACGTTCAGGATCTGGCGGGCAAGCTTGGAGTGAGGACTGACGATCGGCAAAGCAGCGCAAACCGGAAATAATCGCGCGCTTCTCCGTCGTTCGCCGTCAGGCTCCGTTCAGATATTGCGCAGGATCAACCGGGGTAGCGCCCTTGCGGATCTCAAAGTGAAGCTGCGGCGAGCTGACATTCCCGGTCTCGCCCGAATGGGCGATCACCTGACCACGCTTCACCGTCTCGCCGCGCTTGACGACGATATCGCGGGCGTTCGCATAAGCCGTGACGAAGCCGTCAGCATGACGCACCAGCACCAGATTGCCGTAGCCCTTCAGCTCGTTGCCGGCATAGGCAACGACGCCATCCTCGGCCGCCTTGATCGGCGTGCCCTCCGGCACCGCGAGATTGATGCCATCGTTCTGCAAGCCGTTCGGCTTGGGACCGAAGCCGGCAATAATGCGGCCGCGCACCGGCCAGCGGAACGATAGCACGGCACCCGCAGCTTGCGCTGTTTTGGCTGTGCCTTGTTGAGACGGCGTCTCGGCAGGCGTGGCGTAGCGTGCGCTGTGCGGCGATTCCACGGTGGCGAGGTCGGGTCGGGCGGGAGCAGGTTCGGTGCGCGGCGGAATGCTCGCGACCCGTTCCGGGGAACGCACGTCCGGAACGATGATGTGCTCACCAACCCTCACCATGGTATCGGGTGGGATGTTGTTGGCCTTGGCGAGCACCAGCACGGATTTTCCGTAGAGCCGGGCAATGCTGTGGAGCGTTTCGCCCGGCGTTACAACGTGAACACCCGAGGTTGGTGCAAGCGCAGTCCGCGGCGTTTCAATCGGTCTGGTCGAGGCGATACGGGTCGTCGGCGGCGCGTAGGCTACAGGGGACGTGTGATAGCGCGGGATGACCAGGTGCTCGCCCGCGTGCACCGTGGGCGTGGCCATTTTGTTCGCCTGCATGATGGCTGAAGCCGGCACACCATGCTGCCGGGCAATCATGTCGAGCGTCTCACCGGGCGATACCGTGATCGGGGTGCCGCCTTCCCAGGTCCAGGTTGGTGGCGGCGGCGCCGACGGCACAGTGCCGGTGACCTCGCCTGGCTGGTAAGACGCCATGCCCTTGCCGCCGCCCGAGCTGCCGTTATCGGCGCTGGCAAGGTGCGGCAGCGGCCGGCTCTCCACACCGCTCACCGAGCTATTTTGCGAAATCGATCCCGTCGCTTCGCTCTGTCCGGCACCATTGGAACCGAGGAAATTTGGAAAACGGCCGGTATCGCTGCTGCAACTTGCGGCGCCCAATCCGATTAACGAAATGGCAACCAGTTGCGGCCAAAAGGCCGATCGACGCGACGCGCACATGATTACCCGCCCGCACGCAACAAATACTGGATTTGAATAAACAACGTCGCGGTAAACAGGACTTTAAGTGATTGTGCGCAATTTAAGATAATTGGGAGTGTGGTATTTCAACTACAGCTCCCGCGCCTTGCCCGGCAAAAGCGGCACAAATCTCACCGCAATGAGTTTCTCGCGCGTCAGTTCCCCGGTCGCCGCCTTGGAAAGCTTGACGATGTACTGAGGACCGTCCCGCGGCCCCAGCGGCAGGACCAATTTGCCGCCCTCGCCGAGCTGCTCGACGAGCGCGTCTGGAACCCGCTCCGCAGCGGCGGTCACGATGATACGGTCGAACGGCGCCCGCTCCGGGGCGCCGGCAAAGCCGTCGCCGGCGACAATGTCGACATTGGAATAGCCCAGGGTCTTAAGGCGTTCGCGCGCCAGATTGGCCAGCGTGCGATAGCGCTCAACGCTCACAACCTCACGGACGATCCGCGACAGCACGGCGGCCTGGTAGCCCGAGCCGGTGCCGATCTCGAGGACCCGGTGTTGCGCCACCACTTCGAGCTGTTCGGTCATGTAGGCGACCACGTAGGGCTGGCTGATCGTCTGTCCGCAAGCGATTGGAAGCGCCTGGTCGGCATAGGCGCTATCGGCCAGCTCGGCGGCAACGAAATATTCGCGGGGCACCTCGTCCATGGCCCGCAACACCGCCTGATCGCTGATGCCCCGGCGGCGCAGCCCGAGTTGAAACTCCATGCGCTCGATGTCGGCTGTTGGATGTCCACCCACGCTAACCTCGCCCGCAATGTTCGTTTTGCCTTCTTATCATTATGCAAATGCCTGAAATACTGTTCCCAAGCTTCGATCGGTCACAAGCAAGACACGCCGGCACGGGCCGATAAAAAATCTCGCGTTCCGGTGGAACTGATCCCCTGTTTCGGCGTTACGCTTTCTCTTCGGGCCTCCGCCCGCCTCAGGCAACAGGCCCGGTAATTGATCCGACTCGGCGAATAAAATATCTACACGACGCGTCCTTGCCGCAGGCACGGGGTACGGATGACAATCGAGACGCAAACTTCCGCGGGCAGGCGCGTCCTCCTTGTCGAAGATGAATTGATGATCCGCATGCTGCTCGACGGCATGCTCACAGATCTCGGCCACACCGTCACCGCCGAAGCCGGTGGGATCGAGGAGGCCATAGCGCTGGCGAACGAGGCCGAGTTCGACGTCGCCATCCTCGACGTCAACCTCAACGGTCAGCCGATCACGCCGGTGGTTGAAATTCTGGTCCGGCGCGGGCTGCCATTCGTGTTTGCAACGGGTTATGGCACGCGCGGCATACCGGAAGCCTATCGCGCCAATCCGACGCTGCAGAAGCCGTTCCAGGCGGAAGCGCTGGCGCAGGCAATCGAGGCGATCGCACCGAAGGCCTCGTAACGATCTTCAGTTGAACAGCGCGGCGAGCCGCGTCACGGTCGGCTCATCCGTCAGGTC
>JASHQI010000046.1 GCA_030037645.1 Xanthobacteraceae bacterium | reverse complement strand
CTCAACGCGCTCACCCATATCGACGGCGAGGACGCGACCGGGGCAGAGACCAGCGCCTTCCAGTTGATGAACGCGTTCCTCAATCTGCTGCTCGATCCGTTGTCCGACGGCGGCGGTCCTGGTGGGGCAGCAGGCGGCACGCTCGGCTTTGCGCCCGAGCAGCTTGCGCTGCCGCCCGACATCGCCGAAGCCTATGCCGCGGTGCTCAAGGCGCCGCCGCCGGTCTCGTACGCGCAGCACTGGACCGCGTGGGGCTCGGCGTTCGGTGGCGGTGGCATCACCGACGGCAATGCCACGATCGGCAGCAATAACGTCACCGCCAGCACCTACGGCTTTGCCGGCGGCCTGGACTATCACGTCGATCCGGCGACGCTCTATGGCTTTGCGCTGTCCGGCGGCGGCACCAATTGGACTCTGGCGCAGGGGCTCGGCAATGGCCGCAGCGACGCCTTCCAGGGCGGCGTCTATGGCAAGCACTATTTCGGGGCGGCCTATGTTTCCGGCGCGCTCGCTTTCGCCAACAACTGGTTCACCACCGACCGCACCGCGCTGGGCGACGAGCTGACGGCGAAGTTCGAGGGCCAGAGCTACGCGGCGCGGTTCGAGACCGGCTACCGCGATGGGCTGCCCGTATCTGCCGACAACATCATTGCTGGCATCACGCCCTATGCGGCGGTGCAGGCGCAGTGGTTCCACACGCCGGCCTACAGCGAGACCGATCTCACCGGCGGCGGCCTGGGCCTTACCTACAATGCCATGAATGCCAACGACACCCGCAGCGAGCTTGGCGCCCGCTTCGACGACCTGACGACGTTCGACGCCATGCCGCTGATCTTGCGCGGCCGGCTGGCCTGGGCGCACGACTGGGCGAGCAATCCGGCGCTGGATGCGGTGTTCCAGGCGCTGCCGGGCTCGAACTTCGTGGTCAACGGCGCGGCGCCGCCCAGCAATTCGGCGCTGACCACCGTGGGCGCGGAATTCCATATCACCGCGCGGTGGTCAGCGCTGGCCGAATTCGACGGCGACTTCGCCCCCGGCTCGCAAACCTACGCAGGAACGGGAACGCTGCGCTATTCGTGGTGAGCGCGATCGGCGGAGACGCAAAACAGACGTGTTTAACTCATCTTCCGCCATAACCGGCCTTGGCGAACGGTCGTCCGGTCGCAAAATCGCCTTCATGACCACTGACTGATCTGCATCAATTGGGTATCCTGCGACGCGGGCTAGAGCGCCATCCCTTCAAGTTGAATCAGTTTGGCGCTCTAGCACTTTGATGGAGCATGATCTTTTCGGAAAACCGGGATCCACCCTCGGATCAAGTTCGAGGGCAGGCCTTTTCCGGATCATGCTCTCGATGCGGGGACCGAATGCGACCCGGGGGCGGCGCTCCAGGATGGGGGGATCAAATGTTTCTAGCGCGCCGGTTTGCCGCTGCCGCGACAGCATCGTCGCTGATCGCGGGCGCATTCTTCGTCTCGCTGTCATCAGCCGGGGATGCCTGGGCCCAAGGTCAAGCCGGTGGCTGCGCCGAGGCGGCCGACATCGCCATCTTGCCGGCGCCGCTGGCGCCGTGGAAGGGCGCGCCTTTGCGTATCCTCGTGGCCGCAGAGAAACCGGTCGCAGCCGAGCTTTCGCTGATCGCGCCCGATGGCAGCGTCGTGGCCAAATCGCGCGACCGCGAAGGCGGGCCGCCGTATTACTGGTACGCCGAGGTCGCTGCTCCGGTCGTGGGCACGTGGCGCGTGACGCTGTCGCTCGATGAGGCGCCGGCCGGATGCGGCACCATCACCCGCAACATCGCCGTGAGCGCGCGCAGGCCGCTGGGCCCGCATGCGACGCCGGGAAGCCTCTGGCCGCTGCGCAATAGCTGGAATCGCCAAACCGAGAACTTGTATTCGGCATGGATCGCCAAACTGTTCGACGGACCGCTCGACCAGGAACTGTCGTGGAAGTCGTGGGATGAAGTGCTGCATGACCAATCGCGCAATTTCCTGTTCAACTATTTGGGCCTGAACGAAGACAATTTGCTGAAAGGCCTGCGCCCCGATTGCGCCGACTTCGTCTACTTCTTGCGCGCCTATTTCGCATTCAACATGGGACTGCCGTTCGGTTATTCGAATTGCTCGCGCGGCACCGCCGGCGCGCCGCCGAAATGCTACCAGTGGTTCGACGTCGAGCATCCCGAGGTGACGCGGCCGCCGCCGCCGCCGGAACAAGTCGCCGCACAGGCGGTTGCGCCCGCCGCGCCGACGACGACGCCCTCGCCTAACCTCTTTCAGCAGATCTTTGCTCCGTCACCGCCGCCGGCGGCGGCTCCGCTTCCGGCTGCGCCGGCCCCTGCCCCTGCGCCGAAGCATCTGGGGCTCGCGGCGGCGTTCCGCCAATATCTGCCGGCGGTCGCCGACGTCGTCCAAACCGGAGCGGTGCGTGTGTCGGCGACCGACGACAGGACTGACTTTTATACAGTGCCGCTGACGCAGGCGACGTTACGTCCCGGCACGGTCTATGCCGATCCGTATGGGCACGTGCTGATGTTGGTCAAGCTCGTGCCGGAGTCGAATGGCGCGCCGGGCGTCTTCCTCGCGGTCGACGCCGAGCCGGACGGCACCGTAACGCGCAAGCGCTTTTGGCACGGCAATTTCCTGTTCGTGCACGATCCGACGCTCGGCACGTCCGGGTTCAAGCGCTTCCGGCCGATCGTACGCGACAAGAACGGCGCCTTACGGCGGTTGACCAATGCGGAGATCGCGAAAAATCCACAGTACGGCGATTTTTCGCTCGAACAGACCCAGCTCAGCGCTCAACAATTCTACGATCGCATGGACGATGTGATGTCGCCGGAGCCGGTCGACCCGGTTCGGGCCATGGAGAGCGCGATCTCCGACCTCGACGAGCAAGTCAAGACGCGCGTGACCTCGGTCGAGAACGGGCGGATATATCAGGGCAAGCAGCACGGCGACATCGAGATGCCGTCGGGGCCTTCGATCTTCGAGACAACCGGCGCGTGGGAAGATTATTCGACCCCGGCGCGAGATTTTCGTCTGTTGATTGCGATCGATGTGGTGCGCGGATTTCCGGATCATGTTGTGCGGCGGGCCGACCGCTACGCGATGCCGGCGGGCAAGAGTGTCGCGGACGTCAAGGCCGAGTTGCAGAATGTGCTCGCGTCGGAGCTTGCATCGCGCAAGTTTTCCTATACGCGCAGCGACGGCTCGCAGTGGACCCTCTCGCTCAAAGACGTTCTCGACCGTGCGGCGGATCTCGAGATGGCATACAACCCGAACGATTGCGTCGAGTTGCGCTGGGGCGCCCCGGAGGGCAGCGCGGAGTCATCGACCTGCAATCGTCATGCGCCGGCGGCGCAGCGCGCGAAGATGACCGAGTACCGCACCTGGTTCCACGAGCGGCACTGGCCGACGCACGCTGGAGCATGATCCCGAAAAAGGTCTGCGCCAAATCGCTTCCACTCGAAACAATAGAGCTCTAAGCAAATTTTTCAGACCGCAATGGCGACGGCTGGATGGTTTGAAATGCCGAACGCTTTCGAACCGCAAACCGACTGACTATTGACGATTCCGGATGCGTCGTCGCCATTTGCATCTGACGAGCCGCCGGCGCGAATGACCGATCTGGATCGCGCGCGGCGCCGGCCCGCTCCAAGTCGCCCATGAGCTCCCGCAGGCTCGTCTTGAGGTCCCGAGCCGGATCGGTCGGCATCGACACGCGCATAATGGACTTGTTGTGCCGCCCCGCCACCGCCGACTTGGTGCCGGTCGCCTCAATGCGCTCAGCGCGCGAGTGCCGAAGCCAGCTCGGCCATTCTGCGTCCGCGGGCCGTTGATCGCGGACATGCGCTTGGCGAGGATGGCGAGAGAACCTGAGAACTCCGCCGCCGAGCAGCAGTGACACCATCACCAACGCCGCAGCCAAAGAGACCGATCCGAAGGCGGAGCGGCCCGTCGCACTCCGTTGCAGCTCGGCGTGCTGGGGCGCGACGACGGGCCATCTCAGCGGCATTTGCTCAGCGACTTCGGTCGCCGCATCCTTGTCGGCATAGCTGGAAGGATCGGCAGACTTACCGCCATAACTGGTGAGATCGACGGATTTCGGCAGGTCCGGCCAGCGCGCGGCAAAATCCATGTCCGGCGACTGCTGTTGGATCGTTGGTGCGACGAATGCAATCGCAGCGGATGCCCCATGCACCGACGCCGCTTGCGCAGGCTCGGTGGCCGAGTGAACCGCCCGCGATGGCGCCGCATCAGTTGTTTCGGCAGCATCTTCGCGCCGCGGCGCTGGACTTGGCGATGTCGCCCGCAACACGGCTTCGTGCGCGTGCGAAACAACCTGGCGCTCGGAGCCGAGATACCAACAGTGGCGGTTGTTCGTATGATCGATGCGGTAGTACCAATGCGTTCCCTGCGGCCCGGGCGAACCGGGCTTGAGCCGGCACTCATTGGACGTCGGCTCGCCAGCGTTTGCTTGGCCCGACAACAAAACCGTTGCGGGCAGTACGACGAGGATGCCGAGCAGGATCTTTGACGTTCGCATCGATCCCTCCATCGCTGTCGATAGGTGCGCCCACCTCAGAATCGCAATGACACATGAGTGATCGTCATGGATTCGGGCGTGAGTGAGTTTCCAATGTGACGATTCACGGAAGCAAACTTTCGTCGGGCCTTCGGAAAGGCACCGCTTAGCCTGTGTGCAACCATCGTTCAGACATTTGTACTCCGCATTTTTGCCGCGGCACGGTGGTCGGATGATCTGCCAGTTAGCGGGGGACGGATCCGGCGGCCTAAGACCGAACCGGAAGGGCGGTTTGGTCTTCGCCGCCGGAAACGAAAGTTGAGCACTGCACTCAGACAGTGCGCGATCTCCCGTACTCGGTGAACCTGATCGGCTGCAGTCGCTCCCACGCGGCTGGAGAAGACTGCTGGCAAATTGGAGCATGATCCGGAAAAAGCCCGCCCTCGGGCTTGATCCGAGGGTGGGCGCCGGTTTTCCGATAAGATCATGCTCGAACGAGCAATTTAGACCTTGATCCAATTGAGGTGAATTGGATCAAGGTCTTAGGAGATGAGCCATGGGGCAGGCACCTCCCCAGCTACGCCACCGCGAGCGCGACATTAATTCTTCACCGCCCAGGCGTGACACCGACGAAGCAGACGTCCGTGCACTCCAGGAAGAAAATGCCGAACTTCGGAGACTCGTCATTCAACTGTCCAAGCTGGTCGTCAAAAACGTCATGGACCACAGGTGAATGTCGCCTAAAGCGAGGGCATTCTCGTCCGACGACAAGTCTATTTCGCGCCGCGACAGCGGCGGACAAGCCTTGGGAGGTAGCGTTGCCCGACCTGAGATTTGTCAATGAAAGTGACGACCTCGCGAAGCTCGACAAGGAACGCGCGCTCAGAGCGGCGCTACTCGAACTGACAGCCAACTTGATGCGCGTGGTGCGCGGTGCCGGGAAAGCCGAGCGCATCGCTGCACAGACAAACGCCTTTGCGGTCGCATTCAACGAATATTCCGATCTTCATGGACACGGGCCCGCGGCAGACCTTCTTCGAGAGATACTCCACTTCCGAAGCAATGACGCCGCTGGCGGTCCTCATCCTGAAGAGGCCATCGCGGAAAGTGCGATCTGCAGAACCGCTCTGCAGGTCGTGGCGTCGAAGTTGCTCGACCAAAAAATTCCGCTGGAACGGGCATTGGCTGTTCTTCATCAAATGTTCCTTGCAGAGTCGCATCGGAACCTCGAAAAATAGCCGTCGCCGCACGTTGACGGCGATAGCGATAGCCCTCGCGTGATCGGCTGATGCGCAGTTTGCGCCCATTGTGCGTGCCGCTCTTTACAGCACGACGTATTCGATCGAATATAGCGAAGCTTGCTCGGTTGAAGCGTCCATGGCCAAGTCCCGTCGTCCCTGCCTCCTGCTCGCGCTGCTTATCGCGTTGGTCGCGATCCTTCCGCAGGCGCTCGCCGCCCGCGAGATCGTCGATTCGGCCGGGCGCAAGGTCGACGTCCCCGATCCCATCACGCGCGTGATGGCGGCGGGGCCGCCCGCGTCGGCCCTGATGACCATCCTTGCGCCGCAAATGCTGATTGGCTGGCAGCTTCCGCCGTCGCCAGCCGCGCTGCCCTACTTGCCCGCCGTGACCAGGAAGCGTCCTGTGCTCGGTCGCCTGACCGGCCGCGGTAGCACCGCCAATCTCGAAACGATCATCGGCGCCAAGCCGGACCTCATCGTCGATTTCGGCACGATTTCGCAGACCTACATCTCGCTTGCGGACCGCACCCAAGCCCAGACCGGCATCCCCTACCTGCTGATCGACGGCCGTTTCGCACACACGGTCGCGGCGCTGACGCTGCTCGGCTCGGTGCTCAATGTCGCGGAGCGCGCCCAAACCCTGGCGGCGAAAATCCAATCGGTGTTCGATGCCGGCGACGCAGTGCTGCGCACGATACCGGACAAGCAGCGGCCCCGCGTCTATCTCGCGCGCCGCGATAACGGCCTGGAGACGAGCTATCGCGGCTCGCTCAACACCGAGATCATCGAGCGCGCCGGTGGCGTCAACGTTGTCGACACCGGGCCGCTGCAAGGCGGGCTGGTCGATGTGTCGCTCGAACAGGTGCTGGCCTGGAATCCCGACACCATCATCACCACCGATGCGACTTTCGCCAAACAGGCGCCGTCCACCGCTGGTTGGCGGGACGTCGACGCGGTCAAGAAGCGACGCGTGTTCTTAAGCCCCAGCCTGCCCTATGGCTGGATCGACGAGCCGCCCTCGCTCAATCGCATGCTTGGTCTTGTTTGGCTCGAGCACGTCTTCTTCCCGAGCCGTTTTCCCGCCGACATACGCGCGCAAACGCGCGAATTCTATAAGCTGTTTTATCAGGTCGATCTCTCGGACGCCCAACTCGATGCGTTGCTTCCGGGCAAAGGCGCCACGCCGTAGCGCCTGTGCGGGCTTTCGACTCAGTTCAGCGCAACGCGCGCCGCCGTGGTGTTTTCGTCGTCGGACGCATCAGACTCCATGGCCGGCTTGACCTCATGCGCCAGCGTCCAGCCCAAGGCCCGGCAGGTTTGCGCCGGGACGCCGAACGAGACGTGGAATCCGTCCGGCGTACCGAGCGTCAGCACCAGACCGTCGCATTCGGCGGACCGTTCGACATGCCAGGCGTCGAGAGAAAACACGTAGCGGGCGTCCTTGTCTTTGGTGATCGATCGCAATGCGAGCGTCAGCAGGCGAGGCAACGTCATGGCAACGGCCTGCGCCTGATCGAACGATAGCTGCAGCGAAATGTCAGTACCATGTTCGTCGACGAGGCCCAGCGTGATGCCCTTTCCAGCCTCAATCACGCCGCACGTGGTCAATCCGGCGCTGCGAATCCTCATGACGACTCCGACGACATATTGTCACTCAAGCGCTATATACCATTGAATATAGCCTTAGGACAATACGGCAGGCTGGGGCCCTGCAGGCTCGGCCCGAGCGTGCATCGGCGGCCGGAGTGACGTCTTGACCGGACTATAAGAACAGGCCGAACCTATCGACGCGCGAATCGATCGCTAATGGCGGCAGTACCAGTAGTAGCGCCGCCATATGCGTCCCGTCCTCACATAACCACCAAACCTGTTCTCCAGCAGATATTGTCTTTTGGCGCTGCCATATTCGATCTTCGAAGCGGCGCGGCAGCCCTCGCGCGGCGGTTGCTTCGCATTCACCGATTTCGCGTTCACGAGCGAAGAGGAAAGAGCAATCAATATCGCCGCAATCGCGATGCGCGCACCGTCATCAAAAGGCGCCATGACATCCTCCACTTCATACGACGCCAAAGCAGCACTCTCTATCGACCCTCCCCGGGAATGACCGGCAGCAGCAGATGCGAGGGATGCTTGAGGTCGTGGTAAATCTTGTGCAGCACGGTTTTGCTCGAGCAGATGTGGTACGGCACGTATTCGGCGTTGGTTGCGCCGGCGACGCCCGTCGGCAAATCGAGGCTGGTGATGTCGAGGCAGATGCGGTGGCCTTGGCGGAACAGGTTCGCGGTCGCCATCACCTCGATCTGATAGTGCTCGATGGCGCCTGCCGTCACCGGCTTTTGCGCATCGCGCGTCAGCGGATGCCAGGGCCAGTACGGCTTTGAACGCGCAGGATCGATCGCGCGGTGCGAGGCCTTGAGCCAGCCGCGAGTCAGTTCCCGCTCGGGGAGAGTTTTCGGTACTTCGCGCTCGCCTTCCCGCACGCTCAGCACTGAGACGTCGGGGCCGACGTCCTTGAGGATCACGATCCAATTGGTGTCGTCCTGGTCGATCGCGGCGTGCAGCGAGACGACAATGGGCCCGGCGACTAGCACGTCATTCGGCAGCGGATCGGTCATGTAGCGCAGGCGCTGGATCACGCCGGTCTGCGACGGCGGCATCTGCGCGAAAGCATCCGGCGGCTGGGTTTCGGTTGCGCTCGCGGGCGGCGGCGGGTCGGGCGTCAGCCGCTCCCAGCTCGTCAGATAAAGCTTGGTCCATTGCGTTTCCGGCAGCGGCCAATCGCTGGCAGTGCGCCATTCATTGGCGCCCATCACCCAGAACCGCACCGGCGGCTCCTCCATGACGCCGGTGTCGATGCCCTTGAGCCAATGGTCGTGCCAGCGCAGCACCTCGTTGTGAAACGTGTGATAGGGCCGCTCGACATGTGCCGGCCCTGCCAGCAGCAATTTTTTCGGCGCCTGGATGTTGCGATACCAGTGCTGACAGCCGTTCAGGTGCGTCTTGTAGGTGTAGCCGTACCAGCCGGAGCCGGTATAGGTCGGCACCTTGATGTCGGCGAACTCTGCCTCGCTCTTCTTGACCGCCGCCTCGCTGTCGAACGGGTCGACCAGCACATGATAGTAAGGCGGCATGTGCTGGCCCTTCTGCGCGATCAGATTGTAGACGTGGGGATACATTTTGTAGTCGGGATTGTTCATCGCCTCGCGCCAGAGTTTCTCGCGCTCTGGCGGCAACGGCGCGGGCGGGCCCTTGTGCTGATGCATCGCCGAGAAATGCCCGACGAGGTAGCGAAACAGATGGATGACGCCGCCCGGATACTCATCGCGGAAGCCTCCCAGTTCGCCATAGGCACCGCGCGAGTCGAATGGGAAGATCGCTTTCAGATGCGGCGGCTGTTTTTTGGCGACCGCAAGCTGCTCGGCGCCGAACCCGGAAATGCCGACCATGCCGACATTGCCGTCGCACCATTCCTGTGCTGCGATCCACTCGATTAGGTCGTAGCAGTCCCATTCGCGCGAACCGCCGCCCTCCGATTTACCGATGCCGCGCGGCGAGCCGATGACATGGACATAGCCGCGCGAGACGAAGAATTTGGTGTCGCCCGCCTCCATGGGGCCGGTCCACAGCGCCGACCACGCCGGTTGCGGCGGCAGCGCTGCAGCCATGTCGGGGCCCTGAAAGTCCTTGTTGTAGATCGCGAAGGCGAGCAAAGCGGGAAACTTTCCCGCCGCCTCGGGCCGATAAACGTCGATGCAGATTTTGACGCCGTCGCGCATCGGCGCCATGACGTCGAGGTCGCGCACGATCGACGAAAACGTCGGCGCGCGCTCATAACCCGACTCGGGATTCTCGGCCGACTGCAGCAACGGACGCGACGGCTCGACGGTCACAGCTCCCCTCCCTCGCGCGCCTTGCAAACGCGAACGCGCCGCTCGGTATCTTGCATTCGCGCTTGGTCCATGCGCGGCATCATCGTTTAGTGCGCTGGAGGCTGCCAATCAAGCGAGACAAGAGAAAAACATCGAACTGAAGTCGACGCCGGCGCATGCAGATCGGCCACGACGCCGATCAGTGCAGCGTCTGGTAACCGGCAATCACAAGTTCGAAGGCAATGAGAACGACGATGATGATTTCCAACCGCAATGACCGCTTGGTATCGATGATATCGGTGAGCACCTGCGCGGTCTCGGCGATGACCGAGAGCTTGCGTGATAATGCTTCGGCCCGCTCTTTCAGTTCATACTCATCCTGTAGCCGGGCATAGAGCCGCTCCAGATCTTGACGATCCCAGACCACGTCAGGCTTTTCCGCGACCGCGACACGCCCCGAAACGCGCTGTTGAACCAGCAAGGTATTTCCAATGTGCTTTAAGATAGCGCGGCGGCCGGCCGAGGCGCGGCCTTTCTCGGCGAGTTGCCGGGCGAATGGCTCGACGAGCTCGAACACGGCGGCGACCTCACGTTCGTCGCGCGCAAGCACGACGCTTTTCGACAATGCATCCGCGATCACGATCAAATGGTCGGGCGTCAACGTCTTCACGATCAACGGGCCGCCCGGCAGGATTTGATCGTCCTTGTCGGGGGCGACATCGACCAGCAGCGTTTCTTCTTCGGAGGCCGTCAGCGGGCGAACGAGGCGCGGTTGCAACGCGCGCAAGGCCTCATCTTCTTCCCGCGCCGAAAGCCCCATGGTCACCGCAACGCCGTAACGAAATACCGTCACGTACCCGTCTCTACCAAACCTGTAGGTCAGCGGGGCCGTCGAGACGACGCCGTCGTGCTCGAGGTTGGACGTGTCGATGCGATCGCTCAACAGGTACGCTTTGACCCGTTTGTGGCCCTTCGCAATATGCGAAGTACCGGTCATCGTCACCAAGTTCGCAGGAATCGTCGGTGCCATGTGGCTCGGAATTTTATCGCAGGTTTCAACGAGGCAACCGCACCGACCGACGCCGGTTCCACCGCCCGACCCGGTGACCAATTGGCTTTAGGCTCGTGACCGGCCGTGGCGCAATCGGCGACCGTCGCCGGTTCGTAAATCTGTAATGAAAGCGCGATATTGGCGGTCGGCAGGTGCCACCATCAGGCAGGGCAACACGATAATGACCATCCTTAGACCAGGCCGCCGCAGATTTCTCAAATCGATTGCGGCGAGCGGCACCGCCGCGCTGCTCGGCATGCGCTTTGCGCCATTGGTACGGGCGCAAGCGCCCGCCGCGGCCGACCTCCAAGGTCTGCGGGAGAAGATCGACCACATCGTCGTGATCTATCAGGAGAACCGCAGCTTCGATCATTATTTCGGCGTCTACCGGTCGCCGAGCGGCGCAAGGGTCGACGGCCTGCTCGATCGCAACGGTCGTCTTGATTCGCGCTTTGACGGTTTGCAAAAGACTCCGGCCGGCAATCCCTATCGCTATTTGCCTGTGCCCTATCAGGTGCCCGGCTTCGGCAGCGCGCGGCTCGAAAACCGCCCGTTCCATTTAAGCACCTACATTCCGCCCGGCGATAATGTGCCGTGGGACCCGCT
>JASHQI010000286.1 GCA_030037645.1 Xanthobacteraceae bacterium | reverse complement strand
GCGCAGGGCGAAAGCGAAATCTGGAATATCCAGATTTCCGACAAGGTCACCGCGCCGGTGATCCGGGCGACCATCAAGCGCGGGCATGGGAATATGTGATACCAACGGGCGTTGATCTTGACTTATGCTCTCGTCATGGCCGGGCTTGTCCCGGCCATCCACGTCTTTGGAATTGCTCGGCGATGAAGACGTGGATGCCCGGCACAAGGCCGGGCATGACGAGTCAGAATTCAGCGCCATTTGTATGCGTGAGTAGCCCGGATTTCGTTTCACACAATCCGGGCTACGCTCGCTCCCCAAGATTCGTCAACGTTCCGGCCTTGCCGGGCGTGCCGGGTTCTGATCGACTGGTAACCTCAATCAAATCGCGATCACGCGGCAAATCGTGCGACCGCCTTTTCGTCCCAGTCGAGACCAAGCCCCGGCCCCCGCGGTGTGATCTGCCCATCGACCACCTGTAGAGGCTCGGCGAGCACGGCACCGGCGAGGTCCAACCACTCGACAAGGTGCGCCGTTGGCGTCGTAGACATGACATGGGCGCTGGCCTCAGCGAAAATGTGACTCGAGACCGGCAGTCCGGCTGTCTGCGCTAGACCTGCGGCGGACAGCCAACCGGTGACGCCGCCGATCTTCATCAGGTCGGGCATCGCGTGATCCGAGGCGCCGATGGAAATGGCCGCCGCCATGCTGGCAGTGAACCACCAGTTCTCGCCGGTCTGTATCATTGCTCCGGTCGCAGCTCGAACGCGTGCATGGCCGTCGAGGTCTTCTGCCTTGACCGGCTCCTCGATCCAATGCAGGTCAAACTCCGTGAGCCGTCTGATGCGCCTAATAGCCTCGGGCACATCGAGGGCTTGGTTGAAATCCACCATCAGCCGCACGTCCGGACCGATGATCTCCCGCACTCCACGCACGGCCGCAATGTCGCGCGTGAGGTCGCCGTCGCCGCACTTGATCTTGATCGCCTTGAATCCTGAGGCGACCGACGCGGCCAGTACATCGGCGTCGTGGGTCGGGTCGATGACGCCGTAGCTGTCGTAGGCGTCGAGCGGACGAACGGTCCCACCGAGCAGCTGCGCGACAGGCAGCCCAGCCGCCCGCCCTAAAACATCCCACAACGCCATGTCGATGCCCGACACCGCCATGCCGACCAGGCCCTGCCATCCGATCAGTCGGAAGCGTCGCTCGAAATGACGCATGACATCCTGCGGAGCCACGGTCATTCCGACCAGCTCCGCTCCGACATCGCTGACAATCCGATGCAGAGCCTTCAGAGCCGGCGCGATATAAGCGAAGATATAAGCTTTGCCTGTGATGCCTTGGCGCGTCGTCACCTCGATGAGCACCAGCGGTGCCGCAGGTATGGCGCCGACCGCTGTTTTCACCGGGCGGGCGAGCGGCGCAACGACGGCCTTTGCGCCGACCCCTGCGATGACCAAGTGCGGAACACTCATGGCGGCTTTCCACGCAACGGCCTGAAGTCTCGTTACGCTGTCGGCAAATTTCTGTAAATTCACTTACGAGTATACTATAAGGAGACCGCATGCCTCGTTCGCGATCCATCACGCGCGCCCGCATTGTCGAGGCAGCTTATTCGCTGTTCTATCGTAACGGCTTCGCGCGTGTGAGCATGGACGAGATCGCAGCTGGCTCGGGCGTCACCAAGCGGACACTCTATGCCCACTACGACAGCAAGGACTCTCTCCTCGCAGACGTGCTGGAAAATTATCACCAGCTGGCGCTGGCACGGATCGAAACCTGGGCGCGCAGGCTTGCACCACACGATCCGGGTTCTATCGATAAGCTTTTCTCAGATCTGGCGGTGTGGAGTGGGCGGTCACGCTGGGCTGGTGCCGGGTTCACTCGGCTCGCCATGGAGCTTGCCGACCTGCCCGGTCATCCGGCGCGTAAGATCGCCAGGCGCCACAAGGCGGCCGTCGAGGCACGGCTCGCTAAGGCGTTTGGGTCAGTTCAAGCCGGCGCTGAGATGATGCTGCTGATCGAGGGTGCCCTAACGCTGTTGCTCATACACGGCAGTGGGCGCTACGCGGACATCGCCACAGTGGCAGCTAAGAAACTCATGCACCATCTACCACCAGCAACATCCCAGAGCGTGCCCTCCGGGCGTGGTTTTTGAAATCCGCCCACTAGGGGACGGGTTGCTCCGGCGGCCCGTCCGGTTCGGGGGCGCACGGCTGAGCAGTATCCATTGCAAAAAAGGAAGCCTTCCATGGCGCAGCGAAAGGACTTTCGGCGGATCGGTTTGCTGCTGCCATCCTCAAGCTCGGTCCAGGAGTGGGATATCGGCAGAGCACTGCCTGAGGACATCACGCTGCACGTGGCGCGGATGCGGTTGAACAACGTGGATGCGGACTCGACGCTGCGGATTGTCCAGGAAATCGAAACCGAGAGCCAAAAACTGGCCGATGTCGACGTCGATGTGATCATTTTCCCGGCGACCGCCCCCTCGTCGCGCAACGGCCCCGGATACGACCAGGACCTGATCAAACGAATAAAGGCGGCCAGCGGCAAGCCGGCCACCACCGCCTCGACGGCGCTGCTTGAAGCGTTGCGCGTGCTCACCATCAAACGAATCGTGCTTGGCGCGCCGTGGAGCGCTTCGGTCAACCAGAGCGTCGCGGCGTTTCTTGAAGCCAACGGAGTCAAGGTCCTCGCGCAAGAGGCCCTCGGGCTCGTCCGCAATCTTGAGATCGGACTGCTCGATCCGCAAACCGCCTTCGAGGTCGGACGCCGCGTGAACAGGCCGCAAGCCGATGCGGTCATGTTGGCTTGCGGCAACTGGAGTACGTTTGGCATCATCGACCGGCTGGAGCGCGATCTCCGAAAACCCGTCCTGACGACGAACCAGGTCAGCCTGTGGCATGCGCTCAAAATGATGGGCACGAGGCCGCTCGACGGCCCCGGTGTTTTGCTGCGCGAATATTTGGGCGACGAAGCCGCGCGACACACCGTTCGTGCAGACACTTAGAGCATGATCCGGAAAAAGCCTGTCCTCGGACTTGATCCGGGGATGGATACCGGCTTTCCGAAAAGATCATGCTCCACTCATAGATCTAGATCGGAAGCGATGGCGCCTGGTGGCCCAACTGCAAGCTACCGGTTGAGCCAGCGTCGCGCGAAGCCGAGCAGACCCTGCGGCAGAAAGATGATCATGGCGACGAACACGATGCCGAGCGGAATCAGATACGGGAATTGATCGCCGAACCACTGCGCCATGAATTGACGCAGAAACTGAAAGAAGCCGGCGCCGACGATCGGGCCGACCAGCGTGCCGACGCCGCCGATCAGATTGTAGATCACAGTCTCTCCGGAGATCAGAAAATACACGAAATCCGGTGCGGCGTATTCCTTCTGGATGGAGTAAAGCGCGCCGGCGAGACCGGCAAACAGCCCGGAGATCATGACGGAAACGATCTTGTAACGTTCAACCGGATAGCCGATGGCGCGGGTGCGCGCCTCGTTTTCCCGGATCGATTGCAGCACCATGCCGAACGGCGACTGCGTGATGCGGCGCAGGATCAAGTAAGACGCCGTGACCACTGCAAGCACGAACCAGTGCATCGTCGTGGTATGGAACGGCACGTTGACGAGGAACGGGATGGCGAAATGCGGCTGATCGAAGATCAGGCCGTTCTCGCCGCCGGTGACCGAGGTCCAGGTGAAGATGATAACGTAGAATATCTGGGCGAAGATCAGCGTGGTGATGGCAAAATAGATGTCGCGGATCCGCGTGGAGAAATAGGCTACGAACAAGGCGGCACCGGCGGCGCCGACGAGCCCGAACAAGATGGCGAGCCACAGGTTGGGCGGACTGACCAGCAGGAGCGCGGCGGCGGCGCCATACATGCCCAAGCCGAAGAATGCCGAATGGCCGAACGAGACGATGCCGGTGTAGCCGATCAACAAGTCGGACGACATTGCCAGCAGGCCCCAGATCAGAATCTCGGTGAGAAAACCGCTCCAGAATACCGGCAGCACCAGCGGCGCCGCGATGAGCAGCGACAGCACCACGCAAAAGGCCGCCCAGTACG
>JASHQI010000285.1 GCA_030037645.1 Xanthobacteraceae bacterium | reverse complement strand
GTCGCCAAATCCTTGATGACGGGCAGGTTTTGCAGCGGACCTATTTCGAGGCGACCGCTGCCGGCCACCTTCGCCACATGAGTGCGGCAGGTCCAACGCGGTCGGCCGTTGACGGTCATGGCGCACGAGCCGCAAACGCCGACCCGGCAGGCGAAGCGGTACGACAATGTCGGGTCAATGTGACGCTGCACGAACGTGACCACGTCGAGCACAGTCTGGCTCTCGCGCTGTGGCACGCGGTAGGTCTCGTAGCGGCCTTCGCGCACGCCACGCCAGAGCGATACTGACAGTTCCGCTAGCATATTGCCGGCCTATCCTGCGATCATTTTTGCCAACGTGCCCGCACTCTAGCAATTCAGGATGAGACAATCGACTCGTCGGTTTCGCGCTCCTTGGCGCAGTCGGCAGCAATGAGTCACAGGATCAAGCGCTACCTTTCAAGCTGCGGCCTGGGGAGTGACGTACGCGCCAATGGCCGGATGCTTTCGGCCAGCCCCCATTCTCGGCGACGGCGTGCGCCGGCGTTCTACCGTGGCGACGCGTCGTATTGACGGCCCGGAACGGTGTTTTTACAAAATGGTCGCGCAATCGCGGCACGCGCGTCGGGCTGCCCCGGCTCGAACCGCCGGTCGAAAGCCGACCGACGACCGGGAGCTCGCGAGTTTTGGGAGGCAGAAATGCCACGATCGCGCGCAAGGCATCGCCCATCCGCCGGCCATTCTCATCGATTTTGCAAGCCTGTGCGATGAACCCCCGTGTGATCGTCGACCGGTTGGTCGTCTTCGTACTGGTGATCGCGGGCTGGCAATTGTGCAGCAGCTATTTCGGCACGATTTGGTTCTCGAGTCCGTGGCGAGTGCTCGACCGGTTTATCGACGAATTGCGCAGCGGCGACTTGTTCTTCCAGGCGGCCTACACGCTGAAAGCGGCGTTGTACGGCTCGCTCCTTGGCGGCATTCCAGCGGCGCTCTTGCCCTTCGCGCTGCGCCGCCGTCCCGTGGCTGGCGCGATATTGGACCCGTATTTCGTCGGCGGATATGGCGTGCCCAAGCTCGCGCTCGCGCCCCTGTTCATCTTGTGGTTTGGCGTCGATCTTGAGCCAAAGGTGGCACTAGTCGCGTCCATCGTGTCGTTCCTGGTGTTTTTCTCGACAACCGCCGGAGTGAACGCGGTCAACTCGCAATATGTCAACGTCGCGCGCGTGTTTGGCGCCACCGAGCGCGACATCGCACGCCACATCGTCTGGCCGGGCGCGATTCCCTACGCCTTTGCCGGCTTCCGCATCGCGGCACCATACGCAATCGGAGCCGCGGTGGTTGGCGAGCTTATTTCGTCCAATCGCGGGCTTGGCTTCCTGATCCAGTCCGGCGCCACCGATTTCGACACCACCCTGGTATTCGTTTCGCTCACCACGCTGACGATGATTGTCATCGTCGTGAATTTGCTAGTGGGCCGCTGCGAGCGCTGGCTGTTGCGCTGGCGTCCGGCGCAGCGAGGCCTCACATCGAAGGTCATAGGCGCATGAGTTCCGCTGTGCCCATGCTCGAAGTCAAAGGCCTAGCCAAGCGTTTTCCACCCCGGTCAGGCCAGGCGGAATCGCCCTGGATCCTCGCCGATCTGTCGTTTCATGTCGCCGACCAGGAGTTTTTGACCATGGTCGGCCCATCGGGAGCGGGAAAGTCCACATTGCTCAACATCATTGCCCAAGTGGATGGGGCGAATGAGGGCAAGATCTTCTTTCGTGGGGAGTTGATCGAAACCGCCAATGGCTCCGCGCTCCACCCGGGCTGGAACTGTCAGTTCGGCTACGTCACACAGGACGACAATCTGTTGCCGTGGCGTACGATGATCGACAACGTGACGCTGCCGCTCAAGCTGCAGGGCCGCTTCGACGCGGCGGCACGAAAGCGCGTGGACGAACTCCTTCACGCCACGCATCTGACCGGCTTCGAGCGCTACTATCCGCATGAGCTGTCCGGAGGCATGCGCAAGCGCGCTTCGCTGATCCGCACGTTGGCCTACGATCCGCCGATCATCCTGATGGACGAGCCGTTCAGCGCGGTCGACGCCCAGACCCGCACTCAGCTTCAGCAGGATCTGCTGCGGCTATGGAACCTCGGACGCAAGACCATCGTCTTTGTCACCCACGACATCGCCGAGGCGATCGCGCTCGGCGACCGCGTTCTGGTGCTGTCGAAGTCGCCTGCCAAGATCGTTGCCGACCATCGCATCGATATCAAACGGCCGCGCGATCTCGGCAACCTCTACAAGCTCGAAGGTTTCGGCGATATTTTCGAATCGGTGCGGAGAGATCTGCAATGACCCTCGCCGCTACCGGACCTTGGTCCGGCGTTTACACCAAGCGCAGTCTGGTGCCCGTTGGCCGCCTTGCGGTTGGTATCGCGCTGATCGTGGTGTGGCAGCTCGGCACGAACACCATGGGGCGTGAATGGCTGCCAAGCCCACTGGATACGCTCGCGCGCATCTGGCAACTGGCGGCCTCCGGCGAACTTGCCCGCGACACGCTGGTGACTTTCGGCGAGGCGGCAGCGGGTTTGATCCTGGGTGGGGCGGCGGGCGCGGTCCTGCCGTTCATCTTGCGCTTGTCGCCACGGCTGATGACCGCGCTCGATCCGTTGATCTCGGCGGCATTCGGCATGCCGAAGCTTGCGCTTGCCCCGCTGTTCATCCTGTGGTTCGGCATTGGGATAACGACCAAGGTGGTGTTCGTCGCGTCGATCGTGTTCTTCCTGTTGTTCTACAACGGCCTTGCAGGAATCCTCAGCATCGATCCGCGCCTCGTCGCAATGCTGCGCGTTGCCGGAGCCAGCGAATGGGTCATCACCCGCGAAATCGTGTGGAACACCACCAAGCCGTTTCTGTTCTCGGGTCTCAAGATCGCACTGCCGCGTGCGCTGTCGGGCGCAGTGGTGGGGGAGTTCATTGCAGCCGATGCCGGCCTCGGCTGGTACATTCAAAATGCGCGCTCGCTCAACGATACCACCGGCGTTCTTGCCGGCGCGGTAATTGTGACCGTGCTGGTGATGGTGGTGAACGCCATTTTGCAACGCGTTCAGGCGCGATCGCTTGCTTGGCGCCCGATCGCAAGAGACATGACGGTTTGAGGATTGCCGTCAGGCGAGGTAGTTTCGCAGCGCAAACGTGGACCTGACCAGTGTTAGTCGCAATCGCCAATAGGGAGACGCCACCATGAAGATACTTCACACAGCCATGCTTGCCGCGACGGTGGTTGGTACGCTTGCGATGGCGGCGGCGTCCTCGGCGGCGGAAACCCAGAGGGAGCAAACCTCGATCGCGTTGCCGGCGCTGACTGTCACGTTCCTGCCGGTCTATGTGGCTGAAGATCAAGGCATGTGGAAGAAGCTCGGCCTCAATGTCGCGCTGCACGATATCACCGGGATTGGCTCGACCAACGCCATGCTGGCGGGCAGCGTCGACTTCGCGGTGCAGTCCGGGGAGAGCCTGATCCGCGGCGACATCCGCGGGCGACACATGCTGGGCATCGCGCTGATGGCGGACGGCGTGGCGTTCGAGCTCGTCGCGCGCAAGCAATCGTTCCCCGGGCTCGACATGTCGGCGCCGCTGGTCAAGCGGATCGCGGCGCTGAAGGGCAAAAAGGTCAGCGTCGACTCGCCGAACACGGTGATCGACGCGCTGTTGCGCTATTTCGCGGCCAAAGCCGGCCTCAACGCCAAGAGCGATATGACGGAAGTCTACATGCAGCCGACCGAGGCGATCGCGGCGATCAAGTCGGGCGCAATCGATGCGGCCATGCTCAATTTTCCATGGACCGAAACGGCGCAGCGTGAAGGCGCCGTATTGCTCGCCAGCGGCCTTACCGATGTGCCGGAACTGGTGCCGACACTTGGTACGACGACAACGACGCGCTCAGGCTTTTGCGACAGCCATGCTTCGATCTGCGCCAAGCTCGCTCACGGTTATGTGTTGGCGCAGAAGTTCATCCACGACCATCCGGATCAGGCACTCCAGATTGCGGTCAAACGGATGCCGAACGCAAATCTCTCCGACTTGCAAAAATCGATGCCGCATATTCTCAAGACGACGCCGCCGCTGCCGCGTTTCGACGAGTCGGCGTTCGGGCATGCCGAGCAAATCATGATCGCCGGCGGCATGCTCAACAAAGATGAGGAAAGCAAGTCTTTTGCGGGAATGTTCACCAACAAATACGTCGATATGTTTGCAAAGCCGAACATGTAGGCACGACCGCTCGACGCGACAGGATCGGAGCGCGATCGCGTCCGCGCTGGCACACTTGCCGATGCTCCGCTAACATTCGACGTGACTGCTCAGCGGAGCGGGAATCATGAAGCGCAGCATCGACCGAATTATCACCACTCACGCCGGCAGCCTATCGCGGCCGCCGAATCTGATCGCGATAAGCAGGGCGATCGCCATCGGCGAGGCCAAGGGCAACGACGCGGCTTATGCGCAGGTCCTTGCCGCGTCAGTTGCCGATGTTGTGAAAAAGCAGCGCGGCCTTGGCGTCGACATTCCCGATGACGGCGAGTTCGGCAAGCCGGTTGCCGGAAGCTACGATTACGGCGCGTGGTGGAATTACGCCTTCGCGCGGTTGTCGGGATTTTCACCGGCCGGCAGCGCCGCCGCTGCCGCGCACGAAACCCAGCACAAAAAGTCGACCGTAGCGGATGTCGCGCTGACATCGTTCGCCAATCGTCGCGACTGGCAGAAATTCGGCGAATTCTATCTCGATCCGGAGTCGAGCGGC
>JASHQI010000284.1 GCA_030037645.1 Xanthobacteraceae bacterium | reverse complement strand
ACCACCCCCCATACGGTTACTCCAGAGCCGTATTCATTCCGCGGCAAATTCTGCAAAAGCAGCTTTATCTATTGTGATCTGCTCGATCAGAGCTATTCGAAGCCCGATTTTCGCGGTTTTCAGAAGATCGCAAAGCGTATCGCCATCCACAAGGTCAATTGGCGGCGCTCCGTCTCGGGTCGCCTCTCGCCGAGCGTCCGCCGTAAAGTTTCCGGTTGTTATGATTAATCCCTTGTCCGCCCGACCAATCATCGCGCCCCTGAAATCGCGTACGATTGGAGCGCCTACGGAGCCTTTCCATTTCTTGCATTGGAATAGGACGTGAAACGATAGGAGGTTGACTCGAAGAACGCCGACGCCATCAATGCCTCCATCACCGGAACGCCCTGTTATTTCGACCCTTATAAACCCAGACTCCCGCAATAATCGCTGGCAAATTCGCTCAAACGCCCTCGAATCCATAGCAACCAGAATGTCGAGGAGCCGCTCCTTCCAGGATATTTCCGGAGCTTCCTCCTCATCAAGGCGTTTCTCATCGCCCTTTCTGGCTGGCTCTTTGTTTGCTTGAAGTTTGCGGCGCTTCCTCTGTTCAGCAACAATGCGATTCCACAACGTCCGAAGCTCTTCGTTAGACATTGCACGGCCCGTCGCCGTCAAATGCCAAACGCCTCGTTCGCTATTTTCGATAGCCCCGCCCCATTTCAGATATGTCCTCACCCAAGCCAGATCGTATTGGAATTGAGTTCGACGTCCGTCTCCGTGTGGGATGTTGCGAGCCTTTTCAGATAGATGTAATTTTTCGGCCACATCTTCTTCCAATTCCTCAATAGTTGCGGAGCCACCTCTTGCTTTTAGGCAGTCAACGGCCGCAACAAAATAATCGCTCCAGGGTGGCAATGATGTATGTTTTCTTCTTGCCATAGCTCACCTCTATTCGATCACGCCGCCCGCTGATTTTGCAGAAAGCCAATCACCTCCGCGGCAACGAGCGTAACGGATCGATTGCGGGCACGCCTGTCGGCTCAAAATGTCGCACGTTTCGCGTGAGCACGGTCAAACCATGGACCTTAGCGGTGGCGGCGATAATGAGATCGGAGCGCTCGATTACCATCGGCCTGACAGCTTCGGCGAGACGTGCCACCGTCAGCGCGACCTCCACGTCGAGAGGAAGCAGCCGCGCATTGAAATCGGCAATCAGACCATCGCGGAGCGCGATAAGCTGGCGGGAGCGGTCCTCTTTGTGCTCGCGTACCAGCTTGAGAATGCCCGCTTCGATTTCGGTGATGGTGATGGTGCTGAGGAACAGCAGCGAATCGTGCTCGCGCATCCATTGAACAATCGACGCCGCTTCATTCGCGCGTCTGGGAT
Organism: Xanthobacteraceae bacterium; assembly: GCA_030037645.1. Classification (GTDB taxonomy): domain Bacteria; phylum Pseudomonadota; class Alphaproteobacteria; order Rhizobiales; family Xanthobacteraceae; genus BOG-931. The sequence goes on along the minus strand of JASHQI010000284.1, from coordinate 13,213 downwards.
CGAAGAGCGAGACGATATTGGTATCGAGCAGATACATCTCCTCACTCGGCAAAGTCGGCGCCGAGTGTACGCCTATCTTTGGCCCAAGGCTGGCGCCCGATAATATTGGCAAAACCGTGCGGGTCTGAGCCTATCGTCTTCAGAAAGAGGTCGGCTAGCGTCGGAGCGCTCTTCGGACGCGCACTCCAGGCCTTCTCGGAGACGATAATCACAGCCTCCTTGCCGTGCCGCGTTACGCGTTGCGGTTCGCCCTTGAGGGCGCGTTCAACAAGTGCCGAGAGTTTCGACCTCGCCTGGTGTAGCGGATAGGTGCGCATTGAGACCTCTCCCAATATATGTACATAAATGGGGAATTTTGTCCATAGTCGTCGCGTTTGCCGGTTACGGCACCAGCAAGAGCTTCCCCAGCACCGCACCACTTTCGAGCATTTCGTGCGCGCGTGCGGCTTGCGCGAGCGGCAGGCGGGCGTGAATGCGTGGATGCAGCTTGCCGGCGTCGAGCATGCCGATCAGCGCGCGCATGCCGGCGCGGCGCTCCTCGACCAAATGATCCCAGGTGTGGATCGAGAATTGCCGGATCGCGGGAGAATTCTTGCTCGCGCGCAGCGTCGGCTGCAGGTCGAGCTGCGCCTTGCCGCCAAGGCCGCCGTAGACGACAAGCGTGCCGCTCGGCGCCAACAGTGCGATATTGCCGGGAATGCTCGGTCCGCCAACCGGATCGACGATGACATCGACGCCGCGGCTGTTGGTGATCTCGCTCACGCGTTTTCCGACGTGCTCGCGCTTACGGTCGATGACGTGGTCCGTGCCCAGTTCGCGGGCAAAGCGCGCTTTCTCCTCGCTGCCGACCACACCGATGATGACGAGGCCGGCCGCCTTTGCCAAATCGATGAGCGCATTGCCCATGCCGCCCGCCGCGGCGTAGGTGAGCATGCTTTGGCCGCGCTGCGGCCGCACCGCATCGTTGAAGATGTGATAGGCCACTTGATAGTTGGCGAGCGTTGCCGCTTCATCGAAGCCAACGTTATCGGGCAGCACGAATGTCGCCTCCGCGGGCGTCGCGACGCATTCGGCATAATGGCCGCCGCGGTGCGGACGCTCGCGCGCGGTGGTGTAGACACGCTGGCCGGGTCGCCGCGATGTCACGCCCGGTCCCACTTTCTCGACGATGCCGGACATTTCGGTTCCGGGCGTCGCCGGAAGCGGCGGCATCCAGCCGTAAGTGCCTGCTCGAATCAAGCAATCAGGAATACCGACGCCGATCGCATGCGCCCGAATCAAGACTTCGCCCGGCTTCGGCTCTGGAACTGGCACATCGAGGCATTGCAGAACTCGAGGCGGTCCCGGCTCGCGGAATTGGATGAGCTTCATCGGCAATTCTCTCGAGCGACAAGCTCGCGGCTACTGCAGCGCGATGTGACTTTCCTTAATCACCCGTCCCCACAATTGCGTCTCCCCGGCGATGAATTTGACGGCATCGGCGCGAGTGCCGCCCATGGGATCGAGTTGGAGCGCGCGCAGCTTGGCGGCGATCTCGGGCTTTTGCAGAATTTCCGCGGTGTCGCGGTTGATCTTGTCGGCCAAAGCCGTGGGCAGGCCGGGTGGACCGGCGATGGCGAACCAGGTGATCGAACGGAAGCCGGGAAGGCCCGATTCGGCGACCGTCGGCATGTTCGGTAACACGCTCAGGCGCTCGGGACTGGCGACGGCAATCATTTTCAGCTTGCCGGCGCGATAGAGCGGCAGCGAGGTCGTAAGCGCGTCAAAGAATACATCGACATTGCCGGCCATGACGTCGTTCAGAGCCGGTTCGGCGCCGTGATAGGGTACGTGCACCATCTTGATGCCACCGAGCATTTCCAGCTCGGCCGCCGTCAGTTGCGCGGTCGAGCCGACGCCTTGCGACGCAAAGGTGAGCTTGCCTGGATTGGCCTTGGCATAGGCGATCAGTCCCTGGACGTTATTGGCCGGGAAATTTTTGCGCACGTCCAACACGTTGGGAATCGTGGCCAGCATGACGATCGGCACGAATTTCGTCGGATCGTATTTGAGATCGTGGTAGAGCAGTTGCTGGATTGCGAGCGGCGCCGGCGGGCACAGCAACAGCGTGTAGCCGTCGGGATCGGCATGCGCCACGTACTCGGCGCCGAGATTCATCGCCGCTCCGGCTCTGTTCTCGACGATGACCGGCTTGCCCCATTTCTGGCTGAGCTGTTGGGCAACGAGCCGCGCCAGGATATCGGTGGTCGACCCGGGCAAAACCGGCAGCACGATCTTCACGACATGCGTCGGATAGGGCTCTTGCGCCCGGCCCGTCGTCGCCGCGAACGCGGCGAAGAGCAGGGCGAGGATTAAGGAAAGTGCGCTCTTCATAGCGGTCCCCGCTTCGGAGATTTGCTCAACGGTGCGAGCAACTATAGAAAATAGTTCGGATACGAGCCAAGGCCTGGCCATGCGTGCCGACGCGACGTTTTGCCGGGGGTGTATCTCGCTCACTCCGCCCATTTCCGCACAAGCGGGAGTCCAGTGGAGTGACGAGTTCCGCGGCGGATGATTGGGACCCTGCGCGGGGACAAGCGGATGATCTGAGAATGGCGAAGAAGTTTCGATTGGGCGTCGACGTTGGCGGTACCCATACGGACCTGGTACTGCTCGACGTTGCCGACGGTTCGATCGCGGTGGAGAAGGTTGCGACGACGCCGGCAAATCCTGCGCTCGGCATCATGCGCGGTATCGGTAACTTTGCGCAGCGCGGCGTCGATCTCGCTGAAATCGAATTTTTTTCCCACGGCACGACCATCACCACCAATGCGCTTCTGGAAATGCGCGGCGCCAAGGTCGGCCTGCTGATCAATCGCGGCTTTCGCGCCATCCAGGAGACTCAGGGCCAGGCGCGTGACGACAATGTGTTCGATTATTTCTACCAAAAGCCGGCGCCGATCGCGCCGCAGAGCCTGACGCGCGAGATCGGCGGCCGTATCGACTATGTTGGCGGCGAGCTCGAACCGCTCGACGAGGCGGCGGTACGCAAAGCGGCGGCGGAGTTCAAGGCAGCCGGCGTCGTCTCGATCGCGGTGTGCTACCTCTTTGCCTTCATGAATTCGGATCACGAGCGGCGCAGCGGCGCCTTGATCCGCGAAGTCTTTCCGCAAGCCCACGTTTCGCTCTCCTCGGAGGTGCTCTCGCGCATACGCGAGTGGCCGCGCCTGTCGGCGACTCTGCTGAACGCGTATCTGGCCCCGGTGCTGGTCACCTATATCGCCGATCTCGAAAAGCGCCTGAACGCAGCGGGCGTGGTGACGCAGCAGCGTTTCCTGATGCAGTCGAACGGCGGCGTGATGCCGTTTGCCGCCGCCGTCACCGGGCATAAGACCGTGCATAGCTTGTTGTCCGGCCCGGCCGCAGGCGCGCGCGCGAGCGCCTATCTGCCGCATGAGGGTACGCGCGGGCTGGTCACGCTCGACATGGGCGGAACGAGCTGCGACATCGCCTTCATCGAAGGCGGCGCCCCGCTCGAAGTGACCGAAGGCACGGTGGCGCGACGCCAGCTCGACGTGCCGGCGCTCGATCTCACCACGATCTCCGCCGGCGGCGGCTCGATCGTTTGGATCGACCGCGCCGGGTTTTTGTCGGTCGGCCCGCAAAGCGCCGGCGCCGATCCGGGGCCGGTCTGTTACGGCCGCGGCGGCGACAATCCGACCGTGACCGACGCCGACATCGTCTGCGGCTTTCTCAATCCGGAATATTTTCTCGGCGGCACGCAAAAGCTCGACGCCGATGCAGCGCGCGCCGCGCTCGAAGCCCGCATTGCCCGGCCGATGGGAATGAGCGTCGCAGAGGTTGCCGCCGGCATCCGCCGCATTGTCGATATGCGCATGGCCGACGAAGTGCGGGTGTTTGCGGCGCGGCGCGGCGTCGATCTTTCCGAATTCGCGCTGCTGCCGTTCGGTGGCGCCGGAGCCGTGCACGCCGCCGCGGTCGCCGAGGAGCTTGGCATGCGCCGCATCATAGTGCCGGCGCGCCCCGGCGCGTTTTCCGCGCTCGGGCTCCTCTGCACCGACGTGCTGCACGATTATATCCGCTCCGAGCTCAGCCCGCTCGGCCGGCTCGATCCGGCTCATGCCGAGGCCATCTTTCGCGACCTTGAAACCAAGGCAGCGAGCGAGCTCGCCGCAGAAGGCCTTGACCCGAGCACCGCGGTCTTCGAGCGCGATCTCGATATGCGCTACGCCGGACAGGGCTACGAGCTTCGCGTGCCGCTTGCCACTCCTCCAACCCATTTGCGCGAGCGGGGCAGGGAACGGCAGGGTCCCACGCTCGATCGCAACGCGCTGACCGCGGTGCGTGCGCGGTTCGACGCCGTGCACGAACGGATTCACGGCCACGCCGCCACCGAGAAGGCCGTCGAGGTCGTCAGCTATCGGCTGCGGGTTCGCGTCAGCGTACCCAAATTTTCGCCGCGCGAACTGCCCGCCAGCGCTCCGTCGCCGCCGCCGGCGACGGCAATCAAGGCAACGCGGCGGGTATTCCACGATGCGCGAAAACCGACGGACACCGCGATCTACGATCGTGACCAGCTCGCCGTCGGCGTCGCCTTTGCCGGCCCGGCGGTCGTCGAGCAGTTCGACGCAACGACCGTCGTGCCGCCCGGCTGGCATGCCTTTGTCGATCGCTACGGCAATTTGATTCTGGAACGGGCAAACTGACGCAAAGAGGTTCAATGGTCGACGCCGTCACCACGCAGGTCGTACGCAACCGCATCGGCAGCCTGATGCAGGAAATGCACTACCATTTTTATCGCTCGGGCTATTCGACCATTATCCGCGAGTCGCGCGATTTCTCCTGCGTGATCCTCGATCGCCAAGGTGGACTCATCGTGGCGCCGCCGATGTTTTTTCATGCGCCGGTCTACCGGCATCTGGTCGCGACGATTCTGCAGCGCTACGCCGACGCGATCGGCAAGGACGACATGTTTGTCTGCAATCATCCTTATGAAGGCGGCCTGCCGCACGTCTCAGACATGGCGTTTGTCGCGCCGATCTTCGCCGGCGCGGCGCTAGTTGGTTTTGCCGGCTCGATTGCCCACAAAGCGGATGTCGGCGGCACCATGCCCGGCTCGACCTCCGCCAACGCAACGGAGATCTTTCAGGAAGGCCTGCTGCTGCCGCCGGTGAAAATCTATTCGGGCGGCGTCTTCAATGCCGATCTCGAGCGACTCATCCTCGCCAATAGCCGCCAGCCCGAACTGGTACGCGGCGACATGCATGCGCAGATGGCGGCGACACGGATGGGCGTCGAACGGATCGTGGAGACATGCGAACGGTTCGGCGCCGCGACCGTTACGGATGCGTTCGCGGCGCTGTTGTCGGGCGCGGCTGCGGAGCTTCGCGCGGCGATCAAGGCGTTGCCGGAGGGCGAGGCCTGTGCCGAAGGGTTCATGGACAATGACGGCGTCGAGCTCGACCGGCCGGTGCGTTTTGCCGTCACCGTGCGCGTCGAGAAAGGCGAGATCACCTTCGATTTCACCCAGGCGGACCGTCAGGCGAGAGGGCCGATGAATTTGCGGCCGTCGATGGTCGAGGCTTGCGTATTTTATTCGTTGATCGGCGCGCTCGATCCGAAGTTGCATTTCAACGACGGCATGCGCGAGGTCGTGCGTTTCAAATACGCGCCCAACACCATCACCAATGCCAGCGCGCCGGCGCCGGTCAGTTCTTATCAGGCGGCGAATCTCAAGCTGGTGGACGTGATCTTGCAGGCTCTGGCGCCGTTCCGGCCCCAACGCGCCGTTGCCAATGCCGGATCGAGCGGCGCGCTGTTGATCTCATGGAAGGATGGCGGGCGCCCGGGACAGCCGTCCATGCAGTACGAGATTCTCGGCTCGGCCTATGGCGGCGGCAAAGGCAATGATGGCGCCTCGGCGCTCGCTACTCATTTGAGCAATCTGCACATCACGCCAATCGAGATTCTCGAGTCCGAGTTTCCATGCCGTATCACGACGTTCGATCTGGTGACGGATTCGGGCGGCGCCGGAGAATTCCGCGGCGGTTTGGCGTTTCGCCGAACTTACGAATTGCTGCAGGATGCGACCGTGGTGCGCCGCTACGATCGGGCAAAATTTCCGCCAAGCGGCATTGCCGGAGGCAAGCCCGGCAGCCGCAGCCGTTTCGTGATCCACCTGGGAGCGAGCAACGAACAGGAGACGCCGGCATCGGGGCGCTATGATCTTGGTGCCGGCGAGCGCTTCCTGTTGCAAAGCGCAGGCGGCGGCGGTTATGGCGATCCGAACAAGCGCGACCGCACGGCGCTCGCCCGCGATATCGCGGAAGGCTATGTCTCGGCTGATTCAGCCGAGCGCGACTATGGCAACAAGGACTGAACACAATGGCGGAAATCAAGAAGGATCGGATCGGTATCGTCGGCGCAGGGCGCATGGGGCTGGCCATGCTCAAGCATCTCATTAAAAAGGGCTACACGGTCACGGTGTGCGACCTCAGCGAGAAGCAACGCGACGCCGCGCGCTCAATCGGCGCCGCGATTGCTGCAACGCCCGCGGAGGTCGGCAAAGTCAGCGACATCGTCATTCTTGGCGTCGGCTACGATGACGAAGTCAACGACGTGGTGTTCGGCACGAACGGCCTGATCGAAACAATGGCGGCCGGTTCCATAATCGCGGTGTCGTCAACGGCGAAACCCGATACGGTGAAAGCCGTCGCCGCGCGCGTTGCGGAAAAAGGCATCGAAGTACTCGACGCGCCGATCTGCCGCGGCCGTTTTGCCGCCGACACCGGCACACTGCTCGCACTGGTCGGTGGCAAAGCCGATGTGGTCGCCCGCGCGCGGGCGGTCTATGGCTGCTTTGCCTCCGACATCATGCATCTCGGCGAGGTCGGCCACGGCCAGGTCGGCAAGACGATGAACAATCTCTTATTGTGGGTGAATGCCATCGGCCTCCTTGAGGCCGGCCGGCTTGCCGAGACCACAGGTATCAACCTGGTCAAGCTGCGCGAAGCGCTGCTGATGAGCTCGGGCGCATCGGACGCGCTCAAGGAATGGGACATGATCTCGTTCACCTGGGCGCTCAAGGACATGCAGATCGTCGCCGACATGACCGACAAGGCCGGGCTGTCGCTGCCGATCACAGGCGCCATCAAGGAGCTGGTCAAGGAAGCGCGCCGCATCAAGGCGTCCGATCCGCCGAGTTGGACCGGCAACAAGCCCCTGAAGTACGGATGACCTTTTGATACCAGCGTCGCGGTTGCGTGAGAGGACGTACGGCTGAAAATTCACATTACGAAAATCTCATGATTTGACGAAAATACATTACGAAAATCTAATCGTAGTACTGCGGTGAATTTCATCGTTGCTACAGATTTCTGCCGCAAATCAGTTGCCCTTTATCGTGCATCGTCGATTCACAGTACAACGCTGATTTTGCAACAGGAGTCTTGACATGCCCATGCGGGGCGAGCTTCCAGCCGTTGCAGCGCGGACGTATGCGCCGGCAACGGCGGCAGGGACCGCGTGGTCCCGATTTATTGTTGCAATTTCGAATCGCGACCTGCACTTCGTCGTCGCGTTTTGCGCCATCGGCCTTTTGCTGGTGATCAACGTGATTCTTCGCTATCCGGATTTCGGCGCAATCTTTGCGCAGGCCGCATCATTCGGCTGACGCATAAAATCCCGTCACGACAGATCCATCGCCGAGACCCCGCCGTCGACAAATAGGTTCGCGCCCCACACGAACGACGAGTCGTCGGAGACCAAGAACAGCACTGCCTTGGCGGCTTCGGCCGGCTGGCCCGGCCGCTTCGCCATGTTGGGCACCGGGCGCGACGGATCGAACTCGTCCTTGCCGACCGGCGAACCGATCTTGTTCGGCACGATGGCGTTGACCCTGATCTTGTGCGGGGCGAGTTGCGCCGCCATGGCGCGCGTCAGATTGGCGACGCCACCCTTGGCGGCCGAATAGGCGATGGCGCGGCTTCGTCCCGTGAATCCCGAGGTCGAGCCAATATTGACGATGCGTCCGCCGCCCTGCGCGGCCATCTGCTTGCCGACGTGCTTGGCCATGAGGAACTGGCTCTTCAGCGTCACCGCCAAAACGCGGTCCCATTCCTCCTCGCTGATGTCGAAGATGTGCTTGTTGTCGGAAATCGCAACATTGTTCACCAGAATGTCGGCGCGGCCGTAGTGGGCGACGACGTTCTTCACCAGCGCCGCGACCTCGCTGTCCTTGGATACGTCGGCAATAAACAGCGTCGCGTCGCCACGTGCCGTCTTGATCGCATTGGCGACCCGCTCCCCGCGCGTCTTGTCGAGGTCGACAATGGCGACCTTGGCGCCCTCGGCGGCGAACAGCTTGGCGATTTCCTCGCCGATATTGCGCCCGGCGCCGGTCACGATCGCCACCTGGTCCTTCAGCTTCATCGGCTCAATTCCTTGCTTTCGCCTGCATCGTCGCCCGGCTCGTCCGGTCCGGCGCGCGGCACGATAGGCTATTGAAATTTGTCGTTCAACGTTGCTCTATCCCATTGATTATACTAACTGAACCTTTCAAATCGGCGCAACAAGCGCCGCCGCCGAGGCGGCCTTCTTGTGGGGTCGACTGCCGCGTCGCCAAGGCGAGCGCCGGCGTCTAAACTGTCACCCGGGCCGGTGCCGGCCGAGGCAACACATCGAGCGGCGATACAGGCATGTTTACGTCACTGATGACTACGCGCCGTTTTGCGCCCCTGTTCTTGTGTCAGTTCTTCGCCGCATTTGGCGACAATTTTCTCAAGACGGCGCTGGTCTTCGTCATTTTGGCCCAAGTCTCCGGCGCCAATTCCCAGGCATTGATCACGCTCGCCGGCGCCGCCATCATCGCGCCGTTCTTCTTCCTGTCGGGGCTCGGCGGTCAGCTCGCCGATCGTTACGACAAAGCGTGGATCGCACAGCGCATCAAGCTCACCGAGATGGCGGCCGCCGCGCTGGCGGTGGCAGGCTTTGCCTTTCATTCCGTCATTTTGCTGTTCGTCGCGGTCCTTCTGTTCGGAACGCTCGCTTCGCTGTTCGGCCCGATCAAATACGGAATCCTGCCCGACCATCTCGCGCGCAGGGAGTTGCCGGCCGGCAACGCACTCATCGAAGGCGGGACGTTCCTTGCCATTCTGCTCGGCACCATCCTTGCCGGCATCGCGGCCAACGGCACGAGCAATCCCATCCACTTCGCGTGGCTGATGCTGGTGACCGCGCTCGCGAGCTGGCTGTCGAGCCTGTACATACCGAAAAGCGGCGAGGGGGCCCCGGGGCTCGCGATCAACCGCAACATCTTCAAATCCACCGCCGACCTCATCAAGGAGCTGCGCACGGACTGGCGGTTGTGGTGGGGCGCGATCGTGGTGAGCTGGTTCTGGCTCGTGGGCGCGCTCGTCCTGTCATTGCTGCCGCCGCTGGTGAACGTCAACATCAACGGCACCGATGCGGTCATCACCATTTTTCTGACCATCTTCTCCGTGGCGGTCGCGCTCGGATCCGGTCTTGCCGCCTGGCTTTCGGCCGGGCGCATCGTGCTGTTGCCGACGTTGCTCGGCGCCGTGCTGCTCGGCCTGTTCTCGATCGATCTTGGCTGGATCACGTCTGGTTTCGTCGCTGCGGCGAGCCCGATGGGGATTGGCGGATTTTTCGATTCGCCGCGGAGCATTCACATCGCGACCGATTTGGCCGGGCTGGCGATCGCCGGCGGCCTATTTGTCGTACCGACTTTTGCCGCCGTGCAGGCGTGGGCGGGCGCCGACCACCGCGCCCGCGTGGTCGCGGGCGTCAACGTGCTCAACGCCGCGTTCATGGTCGTTGGCGCGCTGGTCCAGGCGCTGCTGCAGAAGTTCGGCTTCGGCGTCCCGATCCTTTTCGTGCTTATCGGGGTCGCCAATCTCGCGGTCGCCGTCGCCATCGGCCGCACCATGCCGGCGAGCTGGGCGAATGATTTTCTCTCGATTGTGTTCCGAGCATTCTATCGCCTCGAGGTCAAGGGTCTGGAGAACATCGCCAAGGCCGGCGACAACGCCATCATTGCGCTCAATCATGTGAGCTTCCTCGATCCACCGCTGGCGATGGCGATCCTGCCGAAACGGCCGGTGTTCGCCATCGACGTGGCGATGTCGCAGCATTGGTGGATCAAACCGTTTCTCAAATTCGTGCACACCATGGCGCTCGACCCGCTGCGACCGATGGCGATGCGCGCACTGATCAACGCGGTGCGCGACGGCGAGATGATGGTCATTTTTCCGGAAGGCCGCATCACCGTCACCGGCAGCTTGATGAAAATTTATGACGGCGTCGCGCTGATGGCCGACAAGTCCGAGGCCATGGTCGTGCCGGTGCGCATCGATGGACCGGAGTCGACGATTTTCAGCCGCTTGAAGCGCTCGCAGGTGCGCCGGCGGCTCTTCCCCAAGATCAAGGTCACGATTCTTGAACCGTTGCGCCTCACGGTCGATCCCGAAATCAAGGGCCGGCGGCGGCGACAAATCGCCGGCACCAAGCTATATTCAATCATGTCCGACATGATCTTTCGGACCACATCGACAGACCGCACCATCGTCGAAGCGCTGATCGACGCGGCAAAAGTGCACGGCAGCTCTTGGTTGGCGATCGAGGATCCGGTCAGCGGCCGCATGACCTACAAGCGGCTTTTGCAGGCCACTGCCATCCTCGGCGCCAAGCTGATGCCGCTGGCGCTCGAAGGGCGCTCGATCGGCCTCATGTTGCCGACGTCAAATGGCGCGGTAGTCACGCTGCTCGCGGTGATGTCGGCGGGGCGGGTGCCGGCGATGATCAACTTCACCGCGGGCGCCGCCAATGTTCTATCGGCCTGCCGCGCCGCCAATTTGGATACGATCCTTACGTCGCGCACCTTCGTGGAAAAAGCGCGGCTCGACCATCTCATCGCCCAGCTCGAAACGCAGTTGCGTATCGTCTACCTGGAGGACATTCGCCCGACCATCGGGGTCCTCGACAAGCTTCGCGGGGCGCTACACTGGAAGAAACCTCTCGTTGCACGCAAGCCCGACGATTGGGCGGTGATCATGTTCACCTCTGGATCGGAAGGCTCGCCTAAAGGCGTGGTTCTGTCACACCGCAATATGTTGACGAATGTGGCGCAGTGCGCCGCACGCATCGATTTCGGCCGCGAGGACAAATTATTCAACGTGCTGCCGGTATTTCATTCGTTCGGCCTTACCGGCGGCACCGTGCTGCCGCTGGTTTCCGGCGTGCCGATTTATCTCTATCCCTCGCCGTTGCATTACCGCACTGTGCCCGAATTGGTCTATGGCGTCTGCGCCACCGTGCTGTTCGGCACCGACACGTTCCTCAACGGCTATGCGCGGGTGGCAAACCCCTATGATTTCCGCTCGCTGCGCTACGTGCTTGCCGGTGCCGAGCCGGTGAAGGAGTCGACCCGGCAGATCTATCTGGAAAAGTTTGGCCTCCGCATCCTCGAAGGCTACGGCGTCACCGAATGCTCTCCGGTGATGGCGCTCAACACGCCGATGTTCAACAAATTCGGCACCGTGGGCCGCTTGCTCCCGGGCATGACGCCGAAACTGGAAAAGGTTGAGGGGGTCGAAGAGGGCGGACGGCTGTTCGTCAAAGGGCCGAACATCATGCTCGGCTATCTGCACGCCGACAGGCCGGGCGTGCTCGAACCACCGCCGGACGGTTGGCACGACACCGGCGACATCGTCACCATCGACGAGCAGGGCTTCATCACCATCAAGGGCCGCGCCAAGCGGTTCGCGAAGGTTGGCGGCGAGATGATCTCGCTCGCCGCCGTCGAGATGCTGGCAGCGGAGTTGTGGCCCGAAAACATGTCGGCGGTCGCGGCGGTTCCCGACGCGCGCAAAGGCGAGCGTCTCATCCTGATCACCGACAAGCACGGCGCGACGCGCTCCGAATTCATAGCCTATGCCCGGGCCAAGCACGCCTCCGAACTGATGTTCCCGGCGGAAGTGATCGTGCTCGACAAATTGCCCATGCTCGGCTCCGGCAAGGTGGACAATCTTGCGATCACGAAGTTCGTGCGTGATCAAGCCGCCGCGAAGGCGGCGGCGGCGGAGTGATCTTGTCCTCCGGGAGGCTTTGCCGCGGCCGTGTACTCATAAGTCCGTCTCAATGTCTGCTTCGATCCGAAAACGACCGAAATGCCGCGTTTCTGCCAATGACGCGAAGCGGCAATAAGTGACATCAGTCTGCAACACCCATTAAGTTGCGGTGTCATCGCCACGCTTTACGATGCCGTGGATGATGAAGTTGATGGCGTCGTGGCGTGTCATATCCTGCCTGCCGAGAAACCGTGCGGCGGGGCTCAGTTTCTCGAAGAATATGGGCACCAGAACCTCCGCACCGGTAAGTGCAGGGCGGCCCCGGCCTAACGCGAAGCCCTCCGCGCAACGCATCACGCGGCCAAAAGCGGCAGTCGGTTTGGTCTCGCCGCCGTCATCGATCATAATTCTTTTGAGGTCGTTGTCGATGTAGTTTGCGAGATGGTCTTTTAGCGTGCCAAGATCGACCTTGCAGGCACTCATCACTGCCGAAGCGTCTACGTCATCTGTCAGGGCGAGTAAGAGATGCTCCAGCGTCGTGTACTCATGCTTTCGCTGGTTGGCATGGGCGAGGGCCCGGTTCAGCGTCGTCGAAAGCTCGGTAGAAAACACGGGACCGCTTTCGTCGGTCGGATGGGCGGAAAACGCTGGACCGCTTTGGGTGGTCGAAGGCTGAGGCGGGGTGATGGCGTTGTTGCGAGGACCAGCCGTCTGCTCGCTGATCGAGGCTGAGAGAGTATTCCAGTCGGCCGCGCCGAATGCCTGGGCGATCAGTTCGAGGCTTTGGCTGACGGTGATGTTGAAACCCTTGGTGGCGAGAGCCGCACGCAGGGTGTGCGCCATGGCCTTGGCGTCGCGAAAGTCGCGCATGGTTTGATCCTTTGCTTGAACGACACAGGGGGGCGTCAGGGCTTGCGTTGCTGACCCGGTCGTTCGGGCAAAGGGCTATGAAGGCTGCGATACGTTCACCGTACCCCGAAGGGCGCAAGCGGCAGGTCGTATCTACCGACAACAAACGTGGCCCAATGCCGGGTCGCTGTCAATCACCTGTCGCGCAACCACCGGCGCACTGCGATGTCTGAGTTGGGTCTTGGTCCTATGAAAACGCAAAAGGGCAGGATCGCGAT
>JASHQI010000283.1 GCA_030037645.1 Xanthobacteraceae bacterium | reverse complement strand
TCGTACAGTCCGGGCGCAACGGAAAGCTGCGGCGCCTCCCGCAATTGCCGCTCGGCCGCGACCTTGATCAGCTCGCCGGCGATCTCGCGAATACGATTCTTCAACCGCGCCTTGCGCGCCTGCCAGGCGGTGCCGCCGAGGCGATCGAGCTCGGCTCCGGCCTCTTCCGATCCGTAGCGCGACAACAGCTCGATGTTCTCGACCGGCAAATAGAGCTTGTCGCCGCCGGCATAATGGATCTCCAAGCAGTCATGCGGCGCGCCGGCCGCTTCGATGGCGCGCAGTCCGACAAATCGGCCAATGCCGTGATCGACGTGGACCACGAGGTCGCCCGCGGCGAGGCTTGTCACTTCGGCGATGAAATTGTCGGCGCGCTTGGATTGGCGGCGGCCGCGGATCAGGCGCTCGCCCAAAATGTCCTGCTCGCTGATGATGGCGACATCGGCGGTCTCAAATCCCGACTCGATGCCGAGCACCGCCAGCGCAATCTCATGCCGCGACAACGCCAAAGCTTGCGGCCACGACGCGACCGTCGCGAGATTGGTCACGCCATGCTCGGCGAGGACGTGCCCCATGCGCTCACGCGAGCCTTCGCTCCACAGCGCGATGATGGCGCGCTTGCCGGCGGTTTGCAGCGACCGGATATGCCCGGCCACCGCCTCAAACACGTTCTTGCCGGGCGCGCTGCGTTCGGCCGCGAAATTGCGCCCGGCGTGCGCAGCAACGTCGATGGTGTCGGTTGCGCCTTCGGGCGCAGCAAACGGCGTGAGCCGCGCCAGCGCGGCATCGGCCAGCCGCGCGCGCCATTCGATGTCGGCGAGATAGAGCCGCTCCGGCGGCAGCGGCTTATAAGGCGCACCCGCCGCGGACTGGTCGAGCGCATCCTTGCGTGCTTGGTAGTAATCGAGAATTTGCTCAAGCCGCTCGTGCGCGGCTTCCTCCGCCAGCGGCTCGAGGATGACCGGCGTGGCGCGCGCAGTGTCGTGTCTTGCGCGCCGCTCCACATCACCTCCCCCTGAAAGGGGGAGGTCGGTGGCCGTAGGCCGCCGGGTGGGGGTCGATGTCTTGGCTTCCAAAAGCTCTGACCCCTCCCCGGCGCGCTCTGCGCGCCGACCCTCCCCTTTCATGGGAGGGTTAAACGTGGTCGGCGCGCCGAGATAATCGAACAGCGTGTCCATGCGCGCATGGAACAGCGGCAGCCAGTGCTCCATGCCGGCATGGCGGCGGCCTTCGCTCACCGCTTCGTAGAGCACGTCGTCGGGCGCTGCGGCGCCAAAGGCCGCCACGTAGCCGGTGCGAAACAGCCGGATGGTGTCGCTGGTGAGCTGAAACTCCGCCATCGGCACGAGATCGAGCGCGCGCAATTCGGCGGTGGTGCGTTGGGTTTCGGGGTCGAAGCTGCGAATCGATTCCAGCGTGTCGCCGAAAAAATCGAGCCGCACCGGCGCGTCCATGCCCGGCGCGAACAGATCGATGATACCGCCGCGCACCGCGTAATCGCCCGGCTCCCGCGCCGTTGCGGCACGATTGAAGCCGTTGAGCTCAAGCCACTGCATGATTCCGGCCATCGGCAGCATGTTGCCCGGCGCTGCCGACAGCGATTGCTTGGCCACGAACTCGCGCGCCGGCACGCGTTGCAGGGTGGAGTTGACGGTTGTCAGCAGCACGGCTGGGCGCTCGCGACCCGTCACGCGCGCCAAGCGAGCCAGCGCCGTCATCCGCTGCGCCACCACGCCGCCGTGGGGGGAAACCCGATCGTAGGGCAAGCAATCCCAGGCCGGGAATTCGAGGACTTCGATGTCAGGCGCGAAGAACGCAAGCGCCCGCGACAGCATCGCCATGCGCGCGCCGTCTCGGCAGATCACTGCGGCGCTGATCGCCGGCGGCGCCGTGCTCGCTGCTATCGAGCGCGCAAGGTCGGCGATGACCAGGCCTTCGGCGCCATCGACAATGCCGGCCAGTGTCAGCGGCCGGCCCGCAGCGAGGCGCTGCGCCGGCGATTGGCCGCGCCGAGGCGTCTGTGCCGTCATCGCTCCGCCTCGGCGCCCATGTGAAAATCGATCAGTTGCCGCAGCACCGGCGTGTCGTAGCTCGCCGGCGCGACCGCGTCACCGACAACCCAGGCGTACAATTCTGCATTGGGCACTTCGATCAGACGTTCGAATTCATCGAGCGTCGGCTCGTCGAACTTGTCGATATAGGCGTCGGCGAAGCGGCCGACGATCAGATCCATTTCGCGCACGCCGCGACGCCAGGCGCGGAACAATAGCTTGCGCCGCCGCACGTCCAACCCCTCGCTCGATCGCTCCGTCATCGCCTTCATTCCGATGGCGCATGATTCTTTCGAGAAACCGATGACCACCCACGGATCAACTCCGAGGGCAAGCTTTTCCGGCGTCATGCGCGCCAAACGCCAAAAGCCCGGACGCGGCCGGGCGAGGCGTATATAGAGGGCGATGCGCCAAATGTCAGCCTTGGTCATTCCGGGGCGCGGACGAAGTCCGCGAACCCGGAATCCATAATCGCTGACCTTTCAGAACTGGCGGCAGAGTCCATACTGCGACAATCGTGGTTATGGATTCCGGGTTCGCCGCTTCGCGGCGCCCCGGAAATGACGAGGAATATGCGCCCGCCGATCCTCAATCCGCTGTTCGCCTCGCTGTCGGCCCTGCCGGGGATCGGGCCGAAAGCGGAAAAGCTGTTTGCCCGCCTGCTGGCGCGCGACGGCGAGCCGCCGCGCGTCATCGATCTCATGTTCCACCTGCCGAGCGGCTTCGTCGATCGCCGCAACCAGCCGAAACTGAGCGAGGTCGTCCCCGACACTGTGGTGACCGTCGCCGTCACCGTCGATCGTCATCGTCCGCCGCCGCCGCACCGAACGCGCGTGCCGTACAACATCGAGACCCACGACGATACCAACACGCTGACCATCACCTATTTCAACGCCCGCCAGGATTATCTGCAAAAACTGTTTCCCGAAGGTGAGACACGCTACGTCTCGGGCACGGCGACGCTGTACGATGGCGGCCTGCAAATGGTGCATCCGGACCGCGTGGTCGATGCGGCCGGGTTCAAGAAACTTCCATTGATCGATCCGGTCTATCCTCTCACCGAGGGACTGCATCCAAACCAGGTGCGCAAGGCGCTCGATCTTGCGCTCGCGCGCGTGCCGAAGCTGCCCGAATGGCAGGATCAGGCTTGGCTCACGCGCAATGCCTATCCGAGCTTTGCCGACGCCTTGCGCAGCATCCACCGTCCGGCGACGCCGGATGAGTTGCGCCCCGAGAGCACAGCCTGGTCGCGGCTTGCTTACGATGAAATACTTGCGAGCCAACTTGCGCTGGCCCTTTTGCGCGCGCACATGCGCGGCCGCGCGGGCCGCGGCAGCGCCTCAGAGGGGCGGCTGCGCGCCCGCATAACCGCCGCCCTGCCCTATGCGTTGACGCCGTCGCAGCAGCGCGCGACCGCCGACATCGTCGCCGACCTCGCCCAGCCGCAACGGATGCTGCGACTGCTGCATGGCGATGTCGGCTCCGGCAAAACCGTCGTGGCTCTGCTGGCGGCAGCAACCGTGATCGAGGCCGGCCGTCAGGCGGCGCTGATGGCTCCGACAGAAATCCTGGCGCGTCAGCATCTCTCCTCCATTGCTCCGCTTGCGGCCGCGGCCGGCATACGCGTCGCCATTCTCACCGGCCGCGAGCGTGGCCGCGAGCGCGCGGATATTCTGGCCGCATTGGCTGCGGGCGACATCGATCTTCTGGTCGGCACCCATGCGCTGTTCCAGGAGGACGTGGCGTTTGCCGATCTCGCACTTGCCGTCGTCGACGAGCAGCACCGCTTCGGGGTCCATCAACGCCTGGCGCTGGCGCGCAAGGGCGACGCGGTCGACCTCCTGGTGCTGACGGCAACGCCGATTCCGCGCACGCTGGTGCTGACTTATTTCGGCGACATGGACGTTTCGGAGCTGCGCGAAAAACCCGCCGGCCGGCAGGGCGTCGATACCCGCACCGTGCCGCTCAGCCGGCTCGCCGAGGTGATCGATGCGGTGGCCCGCGCCCTCGACGAGGGGCGCCGGGTCTATTGGGTGTGTCCGCTGGTCGCGGAATCCGAAAGCGTCGATCTCGCCGCCGCCGAGGAACGCTATCGCGCCTTAAAGCAGCGCTTTGGCGATGCAGTCGATCTCGTCCATGGCCGCATGCGCGGCGGCGACAAGGATCGCGTCATGGAGCGCTTCGCCACCGGCGCAACGCGGCTGTTGGTGGCGACGACGGTTATCGAGGTTGGCGTTGACGTACCCGAGGCGAGCGTCATGGTCATCGAGCATGCCGAACGCTTCGGGCTGGCGCAGCTCCATCAATTGCGCGGCCGCATCGGCCGCGGCGCCGAGCGCTCGACGTGTTTGCTGCTTTACCGCGCTCCGCTCGGAGCGGCGGCGAAATCGCGGCTGGCAATCCTGCGCGAAACGGACGACGGCTTTCGCATCGCCGAGGAGGATTTACGGCTGCGCGGCGAAGGCGACGTGCTTGGCACGCGTCAAAGCGGCATGCCGGGCTTCCACATCGCCCGCATCGAGGTCCACGGCAAGCTCCTTGCGGCGGCGCGCGACGATGCCGCGCTCATGCTCGCGCGCGACGCGACACTGCAATCGCCGCGCGGCAGCGCGCTGCGCGACTTGCTCTATCTGTTCGCGCGCGACGAGGCGATCCGGCTGTTGGGTGCGGGCTAAGCTATTTCACCGGCGTCGGCGCCGCCGCGCGCGCCGCCTGCGCAGCGCGAGCGGTTTCGGCCAGCGCCGCGAGCTTGTTTTGCTTATCGCCGCCGGGCTGGATGATGCCGGCGGACATTATAAGCTGCATCGCCTCCTCAACGGTAATATTAAGCTCGACCACGTCGCGGCTCGGCACATAGAAGAAAAACCCGGTGGTCGGATTTGGCGTGCACGGCATGAAGGCCGAGACGTGCTCGGTTGCCGGCAGGTGCGTGGCGATGTCGGCGCTTGGCGCTTGCGTCAGGAACACCAACGACCACATACCGGGCGCCGGGAATTCAACCAGGCCGACGCGCCGAAAGCTCGTTCCGGAGGCGGAAAACAATGTCTGGAAAATCTGCTTTGCCGTGCGATAGATCGGCCGCACGATCGGCATATGGCTCAAAATGCTCTCGCCGAAGCCGACAAACTTGCGGCCGACGTAGTTGGCGGTCAAAAATCCGAGCAGCGTCAGCGCCGTAAACGCAATGATCAGGCCGAGACCCGGAATATTGACCGGCAGGTAGGTTTCCGGCCGATACGCCGTCGGAATGATGGGCCGCACCAGATTGTCGACCCAAGTGACAAACCACCAGATCAGCCACAAGGTAACGGCGACCGGACCGGCAACGATCAACCCGGTCAGGAAATAATTGCGAATGCGACCGGCAATGCCCGGCGATCTGGGTGCGCCCCCGGTCGTTCTGCTGCCTTGGTCGTTGGTCATCGGTGCGATCGCGCTGTGTCCGGAATTGGCGGTCAAACTATACAGGAGCCGGGACGGGTTAGCACAGCGGCGCCAGGACAGGGCGCTGCGGGATTTATTCTACCGTCACCGACTTCGCAAGATTGCGCGGCTGGTCGACGTCGGTGCCCATCAGCACGGCCGTATGGTAGGCGATGAGTTGCACCGGAATCGCATAGACCAGCGGCGCCGCAATTGCCGACATCGAGGGCAACGTCAGGGTCGTGAGCGCCTGCCCGGCAACGGCCTGGGGGCCCTTGGCATCGGTCAAAACGATCAATCGGCCGCCTCGCGCGGCGACCTCCTGCATATTCGACGCGGTCTTCTCGTAGACCTCGTCGTGCGGCGCGATCACGATCACCGGCATCGTCTCGTCGATGAGGGCGATCGGGCCATGCTTGAGCTCGCCCGCCGGGTACCCTTCGGCATGGATGTAGGAGATTTCCTTCAGCTTCAGCGCGCCTTCGAGCGCGATCGGAAAGCTCGTGCCACGCCCGAGATAGAGCACGTCACGACATTTTGCGAGATCACGGGCAAGCTCCATGATCTGCGGTTCGAGCGCGAGCGCGTTGGCGAGGTGACGCGGCACCTCGATCAGCGCCCGCACGAGCGTCTTCTCGTCGTCCGGCGAAAGCGCGCCGCGCGCGCGTCCGGCGGCAATCGCGAGCGAAGCAAGCGCCGCAAGTTGGCATGTAAACGCCTTGGTCGAGGCGACACCGATCTCTGGCCCGGCAAGCGTCGGCATCACGACGTCGCTTTCGCGTGCGATCGTGGAGGTCGGCACGTTGACGATCGAGAGGATGTGTTGCTGACAAGCACGGGCATAGCGTAGCGATGCCAGCGTGTCGGCCGTTTCACCCGACTGCGAAACGAAGATCGCAAGGCCGGAGGCTTCGAGCGGTGCGGCGCGATAGCGAAATTCAGAGGCGATATCGACCTCGACCGGCAAACGCGCAAAACGTTCGAACCAGTACTTGGCGACCATGCCGGCGTAATAGGCAGTCCCGCAGGCCGCAATTGAGATACGATTGAACTTTTGAAAATCGAACGGCAATGCCGTGGGCAGCGCCACGCGCGCGGTCGCCATGTCGATGTAATTCGCCAAGGTGTGGCCGACCACCTCGGGCTGTTCAAAAATCTCTTTGGCCATGAAATGGCGATGGTTGCCTTTGTCGATCAGCATGACGGAGGCCTGCGACTTGAGGACGGCACGTTGTACGACCTCGTCGTCAGCGTCGTGAATCTCGGCCCCCTCGCGCCTGACAATGACCCAGTCGCCGTCTTCGAGGTAGCTCACCGTATCGGTGAACGGCGCGAGCGCGATCGCGTCGGAGCCGACATACATCGCGCCGTCGCCGAAGCCGACCGCAAGCGGCGAACCCTTGCGCGCGGCGATCAAAAGATTTTCCTCGCCGGCAAACAGAAAGGCGAGCGCGAATGCGCCGTGTAGCCGCGGCAATGCCGCCTTGACCGCCTCGACAGGGGACGCGCCGCGCTCGATCTCCTTCGAGACGAGATGTGCGATGACTTCAGTATCCGTTTCGGTGCTGAATTTTGCGCCGCTCTGCTCCAGCTCGTGCCGCAGCTCGTTGAAATTCTCGATGATGCCGTTGTGCACGACGGCCAGCCGTTCGGTGGCGTGAGGATGCGCATTGTTCTCGGTCGGGCGGCCGTGCGTCGCCCAGCGGGTGTG
>JASHQI010000282.1 GCA_030037645.1 Xanthobacteraceae bacterium | reverse complement strand
TTAACGATCTCGGCGGAGCGCAGGAACTCGCCCTTGAGCGGCCGGCCGTCGACATCGAGACTCACCGTGCGCAACAGGTCGCCCTGCGCGACTGCGGCGATGGCGCGCGTCACCTCCGTGGTCGGCCAAAGCAGGTCGTCGATCAGCGAATTGACCGAAGCTTCCATGTCGCCCCAGGCGCCATCAGACAAGCCGAGGCGAACGCGCTGCCGGGTTTTGCCTTCGCGCCCCACGACCTGCCCGACGCGTTCAACCTGCTTGGCCATTCGCTGATTGGTGGCAACAATCTCGTTAAATGTATCGGCAATCTTGCCCATGATGCCGACCCGGTCGCCCGCCATGCGCACGGAGAAATCGCCTACCCGCATGGCCTGGAGCGCGTGGAGCAGTTCCGCCAAGCTGTGGGCGTCGCCATTTAGGCCCTCGCAAGGATTCTGCTGCGCTACGGCAGCGGGGCTAACGGAACCATTGGTGTTTGCCGAACTGACGTTCTTAGAGGCGCGCATGAATGTCTCCGAGGGCGCTAAGGGGCGGCAGGAAAGTCCGGCGAGGCGGATACGCGGAACCCGCGGCGGGAATGCATCCCACCGGCTAAGCGATTAATCTGTCGTTGATTCCCCCTCACGTTTTCGGGTCTCAACCTTCCCATGCCATGACGCCGAACGCGCCGAACCGGAGAATGTTCCGCTAAAAATGGGGTTTCGTTAAAAAATCCCGCCCGGCCATGCAGACCTGAATCTTTTCCTAGATTACTGCGCGAAACATGCGCACAGCCCGTTGGGCAACGACGGCCAAAAAAATCCCCCAGCACGGGCTGGGGGATTTCGGACCACGATCTAAACGCGTTCTTAGCGCTGCGGCTGGCCGCCTTGGCGCTGACCGCCTTGTTGGCCACCCTGCTGGCCGCCTTGCCGTCCCGGCTCCTGCTGCTGTTGACCGGGCTTCGGCTGTCCACCCTGTTGGCCGCCTTGTTGCTGTTGACCGCCCTGCTGGCCGGCCTGCTGC
This sequence comes from Xanthobacteraceae bacterium, assembly GCA_030037645.1. Taxonomy (GTDB): domain Bacteria; phylum Pseudomonadota; class Alphaproteobacteria; order Rhizobiales; family Xanthobacteraceae; genus BOG-931. The sequence continues at coordinate 65,261 of JASHQI010000282.1, read as the reverse complement.
GGTTTCTGGTTCTCATTACCCATGGGGAGCTGCTCCTTTGCGCGGGATAATCCCGCCAAACGACAACCGATAAGCGATATTCGGGTTCCGAACCGTCACGGCCGATCATTCGGCGCGCCGAAACTAATGATGGATGAAGACCATCGAGAGTGCAGGCACATAGGTAATTATCATGAGTGCGATAAAATTGACCAAAAGGAACGGCAGCACCCCAAGATAGATGCGGCTGAGCGGTGCATTGAATATCGCCTGTGACGAAAACAGATTAAGTCCGAACGGCGGCGTATACATGCCAAGGCTGAGATTCACCGCCACGATGATGCCAAAGTGGATCGCATCGACGCCGACGGCGCGCACGATCGGCAGCAGCAAAGGGGTCAGGATAAGAATCGCCGCTGGCGGCTCGAGAAAACTTCCGGCGAGCAGCAGCCCGACGTTGAGCATGAGCAAAAGTTCCCAACGTGCTAGGTGCATGGCGTCGATCGACGCGACGATCCGTTGCGGGATACCGCTAGTCGTCAGAAGCCAAGAGTAAATCCCTGCAGATGTGACAATCAGCAGGATCTGAGAAATGAGATATGCGGAAGCCGTGAGGATTCGCCAAAGACCGAAAATGTCTACCTCGCGGTAGATGAACATCGTGACGAACAACGAATAAACCACCGCGACGCCGGCGGCCTCGGTCGGGGTAAAGACGCCGCCATAGATACCGCCGAAGATCACGACAAGCGAGCCGACCGACCAACTCGCCTCTTTGCTGGTCTTCCAAATCGTGTCCCAACGCGCACGCTCGCCGAGCGGAACTCCTTTCAGCCTCGCATAACTCATCACGTAGGCCGCATCGATAATGCCGATCAGGAGGCTCGGCAGTATGCCGGCGGTGAACAACAGGACGGCGGATTGCTCCGCCGAAATTGCGTAGAGAATCATCGCGATCGACGGTGGGATCACCACGGCGATCGCACCCGAAGATGCGATCAGACCGACGGCAAACCGGTCGTTGTACCCATTCTCCTTGAGCGAGGGATAGATCATGCGGCCCATGGCCACGACGGTGCCGACCGCCGTGTGCGACATTGCGCCAAACAATTCCGACGCCGCGACGGTTGTAACCGCGAGCGAACCACGGACGCCGCCGACGAAGGCCATTACCATGGCGATGACACGGCGTGCGATGCCGCCTCGCGCCATGATCTCACCGGCGAGGACGAAGAACGGCACGGCAAGCAGCGGAAAATTATCGAGACTGCCAAACATATAGGTTTGGATCGCATCGGTCGGGATGTTGGCGACGGTGAGCACTGCCACAATCGAAGTCACGAGGAGAATGAGAAATATCGGAAAGCCAATGAGCAGCAGGATCATCGGCAGGCCGAAATATACGAAGTAGGCCATTGTCGCTGCCCGTTCTCAGTGATTCGCGCCACCGGCGTCGGCGCGTGGCTTGCGACGAGTCAATAGCCGCACGGCGACCAAGAGCCCCATCAAGCTATAGCCGATCGGAACCATCGCCTGCGGAATGACGAGCGGGAAGTTTGCCGCCTCGCTTCGCTCATCGAAAGCGGCGAGTTGCTGAATGACAGGCCAAGCAAACACCGTCACCGCGATCGCAACGGCGATCAACACGAGCTCAGCCAGCAAATAGAAGAAGTCCCGCAGTTTCGGCGGCATCATACCGATCACGACGTCCATGCGGATTTGCCGCCCTTCCCAGGCCACCGCACAACAGCCCGTAAATACGCAACCCACCATGAGGAAGAGCATGATCTCTTCGGCCCATGGGATCGAAACGCTGAAGAAGTACCGGCCGATGATATTGGCGAAGTTGATCGCCACGCTCGAGATCAGGCAGATTGCCGACATCGTGCTGGTGAGCAAAAGAAGCCAACGCACGCCTTTCAGGATTGCCTCGATCATCGTAGCCCTCTGACTTCACATCCGGTGCAAGCCTGCGCGACAGGCAGAGCCTGCGCGTTAGCACCAAACCCCCAGCCGCCGCCCCCTTACCTCGATTGCGGTCGTCGGCACCATTCCTTGCTAGGAACCTATTGCGCGCGCCGCACAGCTTCACTCACCACCTGGTAGGCGGCAGCGAGTGCCGGCTTCGTCTTGGATACGTCTTCCGCGACGCTTGACAGCGTCTTTAGCATCGTCGCTTGCTCACCGGGCGGCAGGTCGATCAATTCGCCTCCAGCGGCCAACCAGCCTTTTTTCCCCCGATCGATGATTTCCACGGCTTGCGGATTGATCGCCACCGACTGCTTGGCTGCATCCTGGTCGACGATCTGCTGCAAATCCTTGGGCAACGAATCGTACCATTTGCGATTGAGCTCGACGATCAGAAAGATCGCAGGCTGATGGGTCATGGTGATGTATTTTGCCGCATCATAGAAGTGCATGCCGGTGAAGACCTGGACGCCAGCAACCGCGCCGTCGATGGCACCTTGCTGAAGCGCCGGCAAAACGTCGCCGAGCGACATGGCTACCGGCGTGACACCGAGTCGCTCGAAGGCCGTGCTCTGGAATTGTGACGCAAAAATCCGGATTTTCTTGCCCTTAAAATCGGCAAGATGGCGGATCGGAGTTCTGGCGATGACCTCCGATTGTTCGCCCATGAACAAGGCGATTCCGCGCAGACCCTTTTTGGCGCCGAGCCCGAGCATCAGCTTCAGCACCGCTGGGTCCGCTGCAAGCCGCTGCGCTTGTGCCATGGAGTCGATGAGGCCGGGAGCGGCCATCACTTCGAAGCGCTCGTCCAGGCCAACCATAAACTCCGGCGGAACGATCTCGCACTGGATGGCGCCGAATTGCGTGCCTTCGATCTGCCGCGGAATCGAGCCTAGTTGGCTTGCGGGATAAACCTCGGCCTTGATGCGGCCGCCGGAGTCCTTGCCCAGGGCGGCTGCGTAGTTCCTGGCGAATGCGTCGGGTGCGGCGTTGATGGTGGGGGTGGATATCTTCATCACGTAAGTCTTGTCTTGCGCCTGCGCCGCGGCAAGGGTCAGCACAAATGACAGCAGGAACGCGCCACCGACTGCGGCCGGCCGCCCGACAGATGCCCATCGCATCGACTTCATATCGTCCTCCCCGCGATCGGGTCTTGGATCGCCCCTCTTTATCACTGCGTCGACGCCTGCCGCGTCCGCCGGGCCGCATCCGTCACAATTTGATAGGCCGCCGCGAGCCGCGGCTTGGTTGCCGACACGTCCGCACCGACGCTCGAAAGCGTCTTCATGAATTGGGCCTGCTGATCGGGCGGCAGCTTGATCAGTTCGCCGCCGCTGGCGGTCCACGCGTCCTCGGATTCCTTCAGAAGCTTGGCAGCTATAGGATTGATGGCCACGGATTGGGTCGCCGCATCCTTATCGACGAGCTGCCGTAGATCCTGCGGCAGCGATTCGTACCATTTCCGATTGATTTCGACGATGAGGAAAATCGCCGGCTGATTTGTCTGAGTGATGAATTTCGCCGCATCGATGTAGTGAAAGTTGACGACGGGCCCTACCCCGGTGACTGCACCATCGATGGTCCCTTGCTGGATCGCCGGTAAGACGTCGCCGAGAGACATTGCAACCGGCGTCACGCCAAACCGCTCGAGTGCCTGGCTCTGGAATTGCGAAGCTAAGATCCTGATCTTCTTGCCCTTGAGGTCCGCAAGCGTACGGATCGGCGTCTTCGACACGATGATCGAGGACTCGGCCATAAATAATGCGGCACCATGCAAGCCTTTGTCGGCGCCGAGGCCCAGCATCAGCTTGAGCACGGCGGGATCCGCCGCCACCTTTTGTCCTTGCGCCTGCGAATCGACGAGCCCAGGGGCCGCCATCACCTCGAAGCGTTCATCGAGGCCGACCATAAACTCCGGAGGAACGATCTCACATTGGATCGCGCCGAACTGCGTGCCTTCGATCTGCCGCGGAATCGAGCCGAGCTGACTCGCAGGGTAAAGCTCCACCTTGATCCGGCCACCGGAATCCTTCTCGAGTGCCGCACCATAGTTCCTGGCAAATGCGTCGGGGATATCGTGCAGCGTCGGCGTCGAAATTTTCATCACGTAGGGCTTGTCCTGCGCACGCGCTGCGCCGAGCGTCATCGCCAACGGCAATACCAGCGCGGCGGCAGCGGCGGCCGCTTGTGTGATCATCTTGCGTTTCGTGATAGTCATACCGTCCTCCCCAGGTTCAGCACTGAGAGCACAATGGCTTCAGACTATATCGGTTGGCACTCCATCATTTTAGTGGAGCCCGGACTTTGTCAGAATACCAGCTTCAGCCTTCCGGGCCACGCTCTCGCTGCGTAACAAACCCTAGCATTCATCGCGTATCTCCACGATTCCAAATGCCGCCGGCCGGTTGCATGGGGTGACGTATTTTGCCGCATCCCACCACGGACTGCGGTCGCATTCCGATTAGACGGTTTGAGCGGACCTGGTCAGACCGAGCGATTTCAGCAGCGGTCCGATATGTGCTTCATAGACACGCCAACGACCGACGGCACTCTTATAGATCGGCTGACGCACCTGGCTCGCGCTCGCCGTGCGTATCGGTCGCGTCGTCTTATGGAACGACAGACAACGATCGTCCCACGGCAACCCGCAATGCGCGATGATGAGCCGCGCCTGGCTTTCCAAATCCGCGACCACGTCTTCGTAACGGACATCGAGAATGCGCCCGGCCGGCAGCACGCGGTGCCAATGCGCCATAAGGTGCTCGTAACGTTTGTAATACCGCCCGAGCTCGCCGAGATCGTATGTGTGGTTCTGTTCGGCGGAAAACAGCTTCGAAAAGCATGAAATGCAGGTATCGACCGGGTCGCGAACGATATGGATGATCTTTGCACTGGGTAATGCCAGATGAATAAGGCCGGCGAAGTAATAGTTCGACGGCATCTTGTCCGTGACGCGCTCGATCGTTTCTTTTCTTGTCTCGTCTTCGGGAGCAGCCGTCAGTTGGCGAACCAGGGCGAGATAACGACTGCCGATTTGCTTGAAATCTCGCGCTTTCAGCGCCGGTACGAACTCGGGATATGGGATCGCATTGCCATCCGGCCCGCGCACAGTGAGAATGACGTCGTTGAGTGTCCGCAACTCGCCGGCGCCGTAAACCGCCGGATGACTAGCGATGATCTGCTCGACCAGCGTCGTGCCCGAGCGCGGCATACCGATAACAAAGACTGGTGATGGCGACGGATCGCCCCCGCCGGTCTTTGCATTAATAAGCTCGCGCGTAAATACCGATTCTATTCGGGCAAACAGACCAAATGCCGTTTTTTCATCGTAAGAAATCGTCGCGCGTTTGCGCGCATTACCGTCGAGCAGATGCTTGAACGAACGGCCATAGTCTTTCAGGTCGGCATAAGCCTTACCGAGCGCAAAATCGAGTTGCACACGATCGGACGGGGATAGTCCCTCGGTCTTTGCCGCAAGCGATTCCATCGTTGCCAGGTGTTGGTCGCCAGGTGCGAATGTCTTTGAATCGGCAAGATTGACATAGACGCCGGTAATATTCGGGTCGAGGCGTATTGCGTCGAGATACGCCTCATACGCTTCCTTCAATCGGCCAAGCTCTTTGAGCACGTTGCCCATATTATTGTAGGCGTCCGCAAGATCGGGCTTCAACGCAAGCGCACGCCGGTAATGATCCAGCGCGACGCGAAGATCGCCGCGCTCAAAAGCAATGCGGCCCATCAGATTGACGGCATCATGGCTATTCGGGTTAAGCGTCAGCGCACGCTCGGTGGACGCCGCCGCCTCATCGAGCTTGTCCAGATCAAGTAGGACGGTGCCATAGTGCAGATGTAATTTGTCACTGCGTGCCTCAATCACAAGCGCTCGACGCAGAAGGTCGGCTGCCTCGTCGAGGCGGTCGAGGTCCTTGACCGCCAGCGCCAGATTGTCGAGCGTATCGGGATCGTTCGGTTTTTGCTCCAGCGCCTTGCGGTAGACTGTCTCTGCTTCTTCGGGGCGCTTTAATTCGCGCAAACACGTGCCAAGATTGTTCCAGGCATCACCGAAATTCGGTTGCAATTCAAGGGCGCGGCGATAAGCGGGTTCAGCCTCTGCGAAGCGCTTGAGCCGTTGCAGTGCATTGCCGCGGTTGCTATGCGCCTGAGCGAAGTCGTTCTGAAGCGCGATGGCACGATCATAATGCGCCAGCGCCTCCTCAAACTTGCCCTGGTCGAACAACGCGATGCCGAGATTGCTCAGCGCGCCTGGATAATTTGGATTGATCTCGATGGCGCGCCGCCCGGCGGCGATCGCCTCGTCAATGCGCCCGAGGAGACGGCACATCTCGCCGAGATTGGCATGATAAAGCGCTACATCAGGTTTGATCGAGACGGCGCGGCGCAAGTGCACGATGGCATCGGCCGTCTTGCCCGATTGATGCGCAATGATGCCCAGCATGTGAACGGCTTCTGCATTCTCCGGATCGCCGGCAATGGCGCGCCGGACGAGATCATCGGCGTCAGCGAGAAAACCTTGACGCCGCTTTTGCTCGGCAAGGATGAGCGACTGGCCCGGACTAACGGTCTGTGGCGCAGCAACGGCTGGGGCAGCGGCGCGCGCAGTGTCCACCGTCATGATTGCAGCCGCCTCCGCCGCGCGGCGTTCGCCCTCGGCCTTGAACGGCGTCAGCGCCGCAGCATTGCCGCGCACGACCGATTTCAGCTCGGCCGTCACACGCGCGATCACGCTGTTCCAAGCCTCGCCCTTTTTCTGGCGAAACAAGCGCATGGTGGGGTACCAGGGATTATCCTCACGCTCGAGCATCCAGCGCCAATCGGTCACCGAAGGCAGCAGCACCCAAACCGGCTTGCCGAGCGCGCCGGCGAGGTGCGCAACAGCGGTGTCGACCGTGACCACCAGATCGAGCGCGTTCACGGCAGCCGCGCTGTCCACGAAATCGTGCAGTGTAGAGGAAAGATTTTCGATCTCGATCTTGTTCTTGCCGTGCGTCAGTTTTTTCAGATCGGCGGCGCGCGGGCCAACTTGCAGGCTCGCGAACGACGCGCCGCGCACGGCACAGAGCGGCCGTAGCATGTCGACGTCGATCGAACGACGGTGGTCATTGACGTGCTCGGGATTGCCGGCCCACACCACGCCGATCTTGACGCCCGCCATCTTCCCGAGTCGCGTGTTCCAACGCTGCGCCGCATCGCTCGGCACCCGTAGATAGGGCACGGTGGCCGGGATGGTTTCACGCCGCGTCTTGAGTAAGCGCGGCAGGCTCAATAGCACGCTGTCGCATTGATAAGGCGCGGGATCGCCGCGGTCTCCCAATACCGTGATGCCCGGCAAGCTCTCGCGCATCAGCGCCACAAGCTGCTGATGAACGCGAAACGAGACGTTGCCGGCGCGCGCTGCGAGCAGCGGAATATAACGCGCAAAATGCAAGCTGTCGCCGAAACCCTGCTCGGCCTGAACATAGATGTGCTTGCCGACGAGGCTCTCACCTTGCCAGGGATTTTCGGGAAACCGCGGTCCCTTGCGCTCCGTCGAACGCAGCCGCCACTCATACTCGTCCCAGCCTTCCCCGAAATCGCCGCGCATCAGGAGAAGAATGCCGAGACCAGAATGGGCATTGGCATGGCCGGGCGCGAGCGCAACGGCGCGGCGCAGCGCCGTAACGCCTTCCTCAAAATGCCCGGCGTGGTGCAACGTGGTGCCGATATTGGCCCAGGCATCGGCATAATTCGGCTTCAACTCTATGGCGCGACGATAGGCGGCAATGCCCTCGTCGAACTGCCGCAGCGCATGCATTGCATTGCCGAGATTGCTGTAGGCTTCGGCAAAATCGGGCTTGGCGGCGATCGCCTTGCGCTGCGCGCGCGCCGCTTCTTCATAATTTTTCAACTCATAAAGGGCGACGCCAAGATTGCTCAGCGCCGCCGACATTTTCGGGTCGATCGCAAGTGCGCGTCGCGCCGCCTCGGCGGCGAGCTTGGGCCGCCCGCTCAGGCGCAACATCTCGCCGAGGTTGGCGTGATACAGCGCAACCTGCGGCGCGAGTTTGACCGCGCGTTGCACGTGCTCGATCGCGTCGCCAAGCTTGCCGTTTTGGTGGGCGATGACGCCAAGAAGATGCTCGGCTTCGGGCATGTTCGGCTGCGCGCCAAGCACCCGGCGACACACCGATTCGGCCTCCATGAGCCGACCCTCGCTGCGGCAACGGTCCGCAAAAGCGAGCGCGTCGCCGAACGACATGGCGGTGGTCTTGGCGGACTCCGAAACCTCGTCCATGCCGATTCGATAACATGGGTGCGCGCATCCGGCCAAGATGCCGCAACCGAGATCACGCAACGAGGGGCCGTGCCCAAACGGCTGTCGCTATTCACCATTAATGGGGCAATTGTTCATACGGCCAGCCCAGCCCGCGCACATTCGGTGCGCGACGCTGCCCGGCGGCGAAGCCGGTCAAGAGACAGCCGGAGCCTCATCCCGCGTCAGGAATAGATTTCTGAATTGCTCCGTCGGGATCGCCGGCTTGAGCGAGGCATCCTCATGATCGCTACTCAGTCTCCCCTCATGCATCAAATGCTGAAGTAGGACGAGGTTACCGGACAATCCGAATTGCTCCTGGAGACGCTTTTTCAGGTATTGCACTTTGCGGTCAAGGCTGTCCAAGCCGTACTTGATCACGTCCGCCTGCGCCAGATTGGTGTGCTCCCACAGGAAGTAGGCGCCCGGCAGGCGCGTATTGTAAGGATCCGGCGGCACCCATTCCTTGGGCGCCCAGCATTGCCAGATATATCCTGAATAATAGTCCACGTCTTCGTCGACAATCTCCACGGTGTGCGATTTTTCCTGGTCCAGCAACAAAATGTAATACTGCGACGAGGTCATTTCCTTGATCGATTCCAGAAATTCGGAGTCCTTCTCGTCCAGCGAATCCAAATTGCGCAAATGCGACTCGTGACACAATAAGCCGCGGACATTCGCATTCGCCACGATCCTTTTGGTCAGCTTGCCGCGCAGGTCGTTGGCCTTGCGCTCGCTTTTGATGAGCACTGGAATGGAATCGGCTTCGTCATTGTGCCCGATCTGCCCGATCAGCTTGAACGGCTTTTCGTCGGACCAATCATTGAGATCCCAGGATGGCGCCCACTGCTCGAATCCGGAGAACAGCCATCGCTGCAGCACCGGATCCCTCCATTTGATGTCTTGTTCGAGATTCCTGTTGACCCTGTCCCACCATCCGAAGGACAGCAATGCGCCCGGGAAAAAATGCCCGGTGACAGTTAGGAACTGCGTCTTGCGCAACTTGGTTTTCGAACCTTCGAGCTTCTCCTTCAGCTCGCCGGCGCTAATCCTACCGCCATCTTCCTGGTGCCGACGCAGAATTTCCTCATCCAGGTCCGCATTGGTATAAGCCAGACTCTTGCCAACACCGCCTTTGAGATAATCGCCAAAGGCGTATTGACGGAATTTGGCCGTTACACGCGCCAATATTGCGGTCCGGTCAATCATCTTTGCGGCTGCATCGCTGACCTCCGCAGCGATGTTCCCCTTCGGCTCGAGCCAAGTGGCGTGATCGAGATAGGTCATCAGATCCTTGACCTCGGGAGCCACCTTGCCGCGCTTTTCAAGAATCACCGGCAATACATGGTCCTTCGGACTCTCCCAGTGCTCTCTGGCGAATTGCAATTCGGTCAGCGTATAGCGCCCCGGCGCAACGGAGTTTTTGCTGACCAGAAAAACGAATAGATTCGATCTGTTAATTTCGTCGCGGATCGTCTTGTCGTAACCGCCGCCCGCGGCAAGACGATCGCGGTCGAAAAAAACGTCGAGGCCATAATCCCGTAGAGACAGGGCTATATCAAAGGCCCGCTGTTTGTCTTCCGACGCGTAGCTTATGAACACTTTTTTGCCGTTGCTCATTCAATGCCCCATCGAATGAGAGAGGAATGAAGATTGTTGTGGCGGTGACGTCCCAGCGCTTCGATCACTCGATGTATTTCATGTTATATTCGTGGGAAACTTATGACAAGCTCGTGCGCATTGTCGCAGCTCATGGCACACGCAGAGAGTATAATGCCGTCAGATCGACTATCGCTGACATTTCGGGAGCTTCAGCACAGGCCGGACGATCTCGAAATCCTCGAGCGGTTCTATAGTGACATCTATGTCGCCGAGTTCCCGAGCCGGGACGAGCGCGAATCGTTGCAGAACATGCGCAACTATTTGCGGCTCAAGTCCACTGGCTGGTACGGACGAAACAATTACCACATCCTGATGGGCTTTGCGGACGGCAACCCGGTCGCCGGCGCCTTCGTCGACTATCTCGACGAGCCAAACACCGCGGTCGTCGAATTCCTGGTCATCTCTCACGAGCTTCGCGGCACCGGCTGCGGCCGCCGGTTGCTCGGCGAAACTGAAAGACTCGCCGCCAACGACGCAATGGCGACCGAAAAAAGCGGTCTCGATTACATCGTCGCAGAAATGAACGATCCATTCAAACAGACTAAAGACAGCATGGATCCGTTCATTCGCGCAGCGATCTGGGACGGATGGGGTTACCGGCGGCTGGATTTCCCTTACATTCAGCCCGCTTTGTCCAAGGACAAAGCGCGCGTTGACGACCTTTTGCTGATCGCCAAGCCATGCCGCAACGCATTTGAGGACGGCCTTCCAGCGAGCAAAGTCAAGACTATCCTGGCCGGCTATATGCGTTGGGCGATGCGCCTTGAGCGGCCAGAGTCGACACCTGAATATCAATATATGGCCCGCCACCTCGACACGGTGGAATTGGTGCCGCTGTGCGGTCTGCGCACCTATACCGGTCGCGATGTGCAGCGCCCGCTCGCGATCCATGAGATCACCGGACCCGCCGACCCGGAACTTGCGACCGGTCTCGCCGTCTATGCGCGCGCCTTTCCCGGCGCGCGAACTGACGTCAGCCCCGATAATTTCCGCGCTGCACTCTTGGACCGAGAGGCCAGCGTGCGCGAGACGCGCTACCACTTCTGGACGATCCGATCGACCCGTGAAGCGACCATTGAAGGGATGGCGTCGTTCTTCACATTTCCAGACAGCGGATTTGGCGGCTATATCACGCTGGACGGATCGCTGCGCGGTACCGGGCGACTCGGCTTGTTGCTGGCACGGGTCGAAGAACGCATGATCCGCGACGCGATCGGCGCTTACGGATGGTATATCGAATGCGCGCCGGATCACGAGCAGCTTTTTGCCCATCAAGGATTTCACTGCGTCGATATTGTCTATTCGCAACCGCCGCTGCCGGGCGGCGCGACTTATTCACCTGCCGAGTCGCCGCCGTTACGGCTGATGTACAAGCCATTCGGGCGAAACTTCGAGATGCCAAAGCTGTTGGCGCAAGCATTTCGCGATACGATGGCGCGCGTCTTCCATACCGTCTACGGCATGGAAAGCGTCTTGCAATCACCATTCTATGTTCACCTGTGCGAGCAGACCGAAGCTTGGCCCGATTCTCACGTCAGATTTCGCTCCCCGCCGTGAATCACTCAGGTGCAATGAGCGCCGGATCGACCACTTCAGGCCGGCGCTTGAAGAAAAGCGGAAACCCCACGCGCGCGAATGCCATGATGATCAAGCCGAGGACCAGGGCGCCGACGCCGAATATCAACGCCGCGCCGATGCCGTGGAACGACGTCTTGTCCTGGTCGGGATTGCTGTAATTGATGCACGATTCGATGAACAGCGCGAGCATAGCGAGCCCACCAAGCGCCGGCACCAGGCCGATGAAAACGAAGTTCTTAAAGCTATTGAGAAGCTCGCGCCGATAGAATACGACACAGGCAAATCCGGTTAGCCCGTAATAGAACGCAATGCCGATCGCCGTTGCCGTCACTGAATCTGTCAGCACATCGTTATTGGAGATGAATGTGATGCCGAGATACCAGATGATCGAGATGACACCCATCACCAGGGTTGCAAAGCTCGGCGTCAGGTAGTGCGGATGGATCTCGGCAAACTTCCGGGGCAACGCACCCGCACGCGCCATCGAGATGACCGTCCGTGCGGTCGGCAGGATCGTCGTCTGGGTGCAGGCCGCGGCCGACGTCAACACCGCAAAGACTAGGAGCTTGTCGACTCCGGGGCCCAGCACGGTCGTGGCCAGCGGCGCCAGGAAGTCGTCGCCCTGATAGGCTGCCAGGCCGGGCTCCGCGAAGGCGACCGCGGCGATCGCCACCATCACATATAGACCCACCAGCACGATGGTGGAGACAATCGCGCCGCGTGCCGGCGCGATCTTGGGATTTTTGGTCTCCTCGTTCACCGACGCACCGGTGTCCCAGCCCCAGTAGATGAATACTGCGGCCAGCATGGCTTGGATGAAATCGGTGCGATTATTCACAATAAAAGGATTGAACCAACCGAGTGAGACAGGGTGAGCACCGGCGACGGATCCGGCATAGGCCTTCACGAGCGCCACGACCGCGAAGATAACGAGCACAATGACCTCGGCTGCGAGCAGGAATTTCTGCGTGTTGGCGGACAATTCGATACCCAGATAACAGATGGCCGTCATGGCTGCGATCCAGATCACTCCAACGGCTGTGACGGCGGACACCGCCGGCTGGTCCACGCCGAACAAATGGAGCGAATACTCGCCGGCAATTTGCGCCAGACCCGGCATGACGAGGATGTCGGTTGCGATGATGGCCCAGCCGCCCATCCAGCCGCCATACGGACCCAATGCACGGGTGGCCCAGGCGAAAGTCGTTCCACAGTCGGGCTCCGCATGGTTCAAGTGATAGTAGGCTATGGCGACAAACAGCATCGGAATGAACGCGACGATCAGGATCGCCGGGACGCCGAATTTTGCGGCCGCGACCAGGCTTGGAAGCGCAGCCGCGAGGGAATAGGCCGGCGCCGTCGAGGCAACGCCGATCACGACGTTGGACACGAAGGAAATGGCATCTTTTTTTAGCCCGTGCGTCATCTCAGCGGCGCTCCCCGACCACAGCGCGACACGCCATCCTCACAACGCCCCCGCTATGAGCCCGATTCAAGGTCGTCGCGATGCTCGATCAAAGTCGCGGCGAAACGTCCCTTGGCAAGAACCGCCCGCCCATTATAGTCGACGAATTCAATGTGCAGCCAAGCCAGCAAACTGCATGATAGGGTTCAAAATCGGGGGGAACAATGACCGAACTTCGCACAATCAATTGGACCCGATATAGCGTGTCGGGCACACGGCTCATTGCCGTCGCCGCCATTGCCGCGTGTGCGTGCCTGACGCCGCTCGCTCCCGCTGTAGCGGCACAATTCGTCATGAAATTTGGCACCGCAACCATCAACGAGACACAGCATCAGTTCATCAAGTTTTATAAGCAGGCAGTCGAGAAGTCCTCTGGGGGCCGGATCGAGGTGCAAATCTATCCAGCCAGCCAGCTTGGCCCAATCCCGCAAGAAATCCAGGGCGTGCAGCTCGGCAGCGTCCAGGCCTATATTGGACCGGTCGACTTCTTCGTCGGCGTAGATCCGCGCTTCGGCGTTTTCAGCTCGCCCATGCTGTTTAAGGATGACGCCAACGCCGCGGCCACAATCCACGATCCCAGCATCGAAAAAGCCATGTTCGATCTCGCTGCGCCTAAGCGCATGGTCGGGATCGCTACGTTGAACCTCGGCGCTTCGGATTACGGTGCCAAGCATGCAATCATGCGGCTATCGGATTTCGAAGGCAAAAAGCTGCGTATCAACGGCACCGAGCTTGAACGGCAGAAGATGGCAAAGCTCGGCGCCACCGGCATTGGCATGCCCCTGTCCGAAGTGGTGCCGGCGCTCGACCAGGGAACGATCGACGGCACGATTTCGGGCCTCTCGGTCTTTGCGTCGATGAAGATGAACGATCTGCTCAAGGTGGTTACCGTCACCAACGACACTTTTATCATTTCGATCGCCGTCGTCAGTAAGCCCTGGCTCGATACGCTGCCGCCCGATCTGCAGAAGATCGTGGTCGATACCGGCGCGGCAATCCAGGCGAAGTCGCAAGCTTGGGAAGTCGATTTCAGCAAAAAGCTGGTGGCTGACTGGACCGGCGTGGGCGGTACCGTGCACACGCTGCCGCCCGACGACCTCGCCAAGATGAAGACGCTGCTCGATCCCGTGGCCGATCAGGTGACCAAGGATCAACCCGCGGTGCACGACATGCTGCAAAAGGTTCGCACCACCGCCGCGAAATACTGAAACGAGGTTACCGCTATTCCGACGCGCGAGCCGTTATCGCGTTTACGCGCGTCTTCGGCGCGTCATGGCGAGCCTCGAAGGATACGGCAGGAGTGCCAATCGAAATCGGCTTTGTCGATTTCGAAGATGTTTAAGTGCTCAAATCGGCAACAGCCGACTTGCGTGCCGTCGCCCTTCCAGGCTCGGCGCTACACGTCGAGCAACTCACGGTGACGGGAAACGAGCCGACCGATGATCAACATCCTCACGCGCAGCGCAAACGCGCTCATGGCTGTACTGCGCATCGCGGCAGGCACGATGCTGATCGCCAGTGTCGGTATCAATTTTGCCAACATCATCGGCCGCTACGTTTTTTCAGTATCGATATCGTGGGCTGAGGAAGCGATGCTGTTCCTCATGATCGGTTGCGTGTTCCTTGGCGCTCCTCCGGTCGGTTGGCTGGGTCGCCACATCCGCATGGACGTGGTCGTCTCGATCCTGCCCGCAGGCGCACGCAAGCTCTTCGAGTTGTTCGCCGACCTGGTGACAATCGCTACCTGCGTAATGCTCGTTTTCTTCGCCTGGCCGATGATCGCGATGTTCGCCGAACTCGATCAACGCAGCGAAACTGCCAACATCCCGCTGGTCATTCCGGAGACAGTCGTGCCGCTTGGGCTCATGCTCATGGCGCTCTTGATTGCGGCGCGGCTCATCGTGCTCGGCACCCGCCATGGCGACACGATCTCGGCCAGGGATGTCGAGCACTGAAATGTCGAACGCGCTGGTTTATTTCATCCTGCCGACGATTCTGCTGATCCTCGGCCTGCCGATCTTCATCGTCCTCATTCTCACCTCGACGGCTGCGATCCTGTTTATCGCGCACGTGCCGCTGCAGGTGATCCAGACCAACATGTTCGGCAGTCTGAATAATTTCCCACTGCTCGCGGTGCCGTTCTTTGTGCTGGCCGGCGAGATCATGGGCCGTGGCGGCATCGCCAATCGTGTCGTCGCCTGGGTGGTGTCGATCATCGGCGGGGTGCGCGGTTCGCTCGCCGTGACAACCGTGGCGTCGTCCGAGCTGTTCGGCGCCATGGCGCACACCTCGGTCGGCACCGTCGTCGCCATCGGCCGTCTACTCTTTCCCTCGCTGACCAAACAAGGCTACAGCGAGCGCTTCGCCGTCAGCCTGATTACGTCATCGGGCGCGGTTGCGGTGATCATCCCGCCGTCGATCTCGATGATCCTGTATGCGCTGACCGCGCAGGTTTCGGCCATCAAGCTGTTCACCGCCGGCATCCTGCCCAGCCTGCTGATCGGTTTCGTCGACGCGGTCTATGTTTTGCTTTACGCGCGCATCAAGGCCGTGCCGCTATCGTCGCGGGCACGCTGGAAGAACATCTGGGCGTCGACCAAAGACGCGAGCTGGGCGATCGGCACCATCGTGGTGATATTCGGCGGCATCTATGGCGGGGTATTTACGCCGACCGAAGCCGCCGGCGTCGCGGTCGTCTATTCGCTGTTCGTCGCCATGTTCGTCTATCGCGAAATCGGCCTGCCTGAGCTGTGGCAGGTTATTGTCAATTCCGTGCATTTGATCGCGCAGATTTTGATCATCGTGACCGGCGCCGGAGTTTATTCCTGGTTGATGACCACGAGCGGCATTCCGCAAAAGCTCATTGCTGGAATCGCAGCGATGCAGCTTCCGCATTGGCAGACACTGTTGTTCGTCAACGCGGGCCTGCTTGCGGCAGGAAGCTTTTTGGAGCCGCCGGCGGCGATTTTGATCCTGACCCCTTTGTTGCTGCCCGTCGTTCAGGCCGCAGGCATCAGCGCGTTGCACTTCGGCATCATCATGGCGGTCAATTTGAGCATCGGCCTTTACGTGCCGCCATTCGGACTCAACCTGTTCGCCGCCAAGGCGATCTTCAACGTGCCGATGGGTACGATCTATCGCGGCGTGTTGCCGTTTGTGGTCGTTAATTTCATCTCGTTATTGATCATCACTTACGTGCCGGCGATCTCGATGGTCCTGCTCGGCGCGAATCGGTGAAGGCGCAGGCGAGGAGCGGGAAGCCCGCGGCGCGAGAATTCAACGTGAATGCAATATGGCGATGATACGGTCCGTGATCGCGCGTGGCGCAGCGGTTGTATCGGACACGATCTTCTGCACCGTTTCGGCAGGAGCCGGGTGCAAGGCAACCTGCGTCTTCGCCACCTCGGCGATAAAATCCGGGTCCTTCAGCACCGCCTCAAATCCGGCGCGGAGCGTTGCGGCGCGATCGGCCGGAACGCCGGGCGGCGCCAGGATTGACTGGCCGACTTCGGCGCTTCGCGTATAGAACGCCAACAAGTCCATCGCTTGCTTGGTGGGACCGAGTTCCACGGTGGTCGGCACGTCTGGCAGCTCGAGGTCGCGCTGCGTGACGCACTGAAAAAGCAAATTGACGTCATGATTGCGCAGCCAGTCCTGTTTTGTCCGCTTCAGCGTGTCCCACGACGTTTGCACCGAATCGACTTCGCCACGCTCCATGGCCAGCATGCCTTGTGGCGAGCTTGCAAATCCTGAGATGAGCCTGAAGCGCGTGCCGGCGAGCGCATTCAGAAGGATCGGATAGCCTTCCGACGGCGATCCGGCGCCGGTGGTCGCCATGGTCACTTCACGGCGCTTCGCCTCCTCGATCGTCTTGGCACTGTTCTTCCAAGTGAGCGCAACCTCAACCGAGTTGGTAATCCGTCCGATCCAGGTAAATTCGGCCGCTTTATAACGCACCCCCTGCGTGTGTAAGGCTTCTTCAAGCGCCAGCGATGCCGAGACCGTTCCGATCGCGGTTCCATCCCGCGGCGCATTCCAATACAGAAACCCGGCGGCTTGCAGGCTGCCGGCGCCTGGCATGTTCTGCACGATGACTGTGGGATTGCCCGGTATATGCCTACCGAGAAACTGAGCGACAACACGCGAATAATAATCGTAAGCGCCGCCGACCGCGAAACCAACGTAATAGTTGATCGTCTTGCCTTGGAAAAAAGGCGCCGCTTTCTGCGCTTGCGCAATATCGCCTGTTGTCACGAGTGCGGCGAAGGCCAACGCGCAAACGCACACGACGGCGAAATATCTTGCGTCATTACATGATGGACGCCAACGAGCCCGACCTTTGGTCGGCCCGACGGCAGCCTCCATCCGCGGGCCCTCAGACTCGGACCCGGAATAACGCACGGCGCTCACTCCTTCGGCAGCAGTCCCTGATAGTCCTTCTCGTAATATTCCGGACGCATGCGATTTTCCGCGCCCCGCTGCTTCATTGTGTCCGCGTATTCCCGCCGCAGATACGGATCTTCCATGTAGTAGGGGACCGCGGTGCCGCCCTCGGGAATATCGATGGCGGTGTAGTCGGTCTGCTTCTGGCCGGGAGGACCGGACTCGAGAGCTGGATGATTGGGGCCGAACCAGGCGGTGATCCGGAATGTGCCCTGGCAGGCTCCAAAATGCTGGTGAACCCAGCGCGCGCCGCCGGGCGCCGCCGACACCATGCCCACTGGCTCGTAGTCGACGCGCTTCACCTGGTCGGCCTTGCCGTCCTTCCACGGCGTGATGCCAAGGTGTTCGGGCCACGTATAGGTGTAGCCTTTTCCCTTCAGGCATATGAGCACGGCCGACGAGGTATGCGAGTGCGCCTTTGAGTAATGGCCTGTTTGGTACTGTTGGACCCAGAGATAGAACTGGTTGCCGGTCATAAACGGCTCGACGCGACGCGCACCTGGCGAGCGACGATTGTCGAGCGGCAAATCGCAATTGACGATGTCTGGAATGTAATTGGTGCGGCGCATCGCCAGACCGCGGATCGGATCAGGCTCGATGTCATCTTTATATTTGTAGTAGTCGTCAGCCCCGCTGAAGCGGTCGCGCATTTCATAGGGGCAGTTGAAAAGCAGATCGACATTGTTGATGAGGTTCAATTGGTTCGGCGCTGTGGTGCCCGCCAGCAGCAGCGCAGGCGACGAGCTTGCATTGACGATGCGGTGCCAGGCGTTCATCGGAATGGAGAACAACGAACCCTGCTGCCATTCGAAGATGTGGCGCTTCTTGTCGGAGTCGAGCCACACCTCGGTCGAACCGCGACCCTCGACCACATACATTATTTCCTCGTACATGTGCCGTTCCGGATTGAGTGTGCCCGCGCCCGGCACCTCGACGACGTAGCAACCCCATTTGCCCTCGGTCCCAAAGAGCTGGATATAAGTTCCGCGGCCGCCCATCCGCTTCCATGGCAGCAAAGGCAAGTTCTGCACCTTGCTCACGCCAATATCGCGGAAGATCGGGATGCCTTCCGATTCCATGAAGAGGTCGTATGGACTCTTCGGCCGGTCGAATTTGCCATAACCTGCGCGCTTGTAGCCGGCTGGCTCGTGCCAGTGGACCTCGCCGGTCGTGTCATGCATGGGGTGTCCCTTTGTCTTGAGTCGCGCGAATCCGGCGTGTAAACAACGTTGCGTTGCCGGAGCGAAAAACTTCACGCCGCGAAAGCGCGTTGATCCGTCTCAATAGCGATGCCGATAACAAAAACTACAATGCACACACAAGCATTGCAACGGCTCGCAGTCGCAGTTCGAGCACAGCTCGTTCGCCTTATGAGCAATCATCAATTTACCGACACACGATCGAATCCGGCGCACTACTTTGCGTCAGTTGTTTGTTTGTAGATCGTCGATTACGCGCCGACGATCTCAAGAATCCGGCCTGCTGTCGCCCGCTGCCGTGACTGCACCGTCTCAACGATGAAGGCTTCGACGTCGCGCAAGACCGGAATCAGAAACTGCAGGAAGGGCGCGAAGGCCGCAACAATGCTGTAATGCCCTAGGCGCGGATAGGTCAGGACGATCGCGTCGTTCCCCGCAGCACGAAGCCGCTCCGCAAATCGGGCAGCATTGCCGGGCTCCACGAGTCCGTCGCGGCCGCCCGTTAGCAGCCGCACCCGCGGCGCACCGGACGTAACATGGAAGATCGGCTGCGTTTCCGGCCGATTGGCGCCACCAAAAATGATTTTCAGCGTTTCGTCGCGCAGCGGCAGATAATCGTACGGCCCAGCGAGGCCGATCAGGCCGGCAATGTCGCGGCCGGATGTAAGGCCGAGCCTTGCCAGCCAACTGCTGTCGATCGCCAGCATGGCGGCAATATGGGCGCCGGCGGAGTGACCCATGACGAAGAGCTTGTCCGGATCGCCGCCAAAACGCATTGCGTTGTCTTTGACCCATCGTAAGGCAAGCGCACCGTCTTCGATGAAATCCGGATAGCGCGCTTCAGGATAGATGCGATAGTCCGGAACGACCGCCACGTAGCCGCGCCGCGCCAGCGCCTTGGCGACATAGCGATAGAGCCCCTTGCGGCCGCTTCGCCAGCCGCCGCCATAGAAGAAGACGACAACGGGCGCAGCGACTGCGCCGATCGGCCGGCAAATATCGAGCGCGCGCCGGGAACCATCGGCATAGGCGATCGAGTCGGTGAGTTCGATACGGTGAGACATGGTGATCCGGTTCCCCGTGCGCCCGCGACGACAGGTTGCGAGAACCTGGCGTGGCGGTTCAGAAGTCCGCGCCATTATTTCGGCTGGCCTCGTCGTGCGGACTTCTGAACCAGAGCCACAGTAGGTCGATACGTTACTAGTGTCCTTTCGACTCCGAAGTTCGCAACCGAGTGTGCCGCATAATCATGCGACCTTCGGAATCGGGACACTAGTGTGAAATCTGGCGAAAGCATGGAAGCCAGCGGGTACGCCGGATCATTCGACCGTGATCGTTGCCGAGGCGGTCTCGTGGAAGCCGTTGTCACCGTTCCATTCGAAGCCGATCGTGCCGCTATCAGTCGCGACCGTATAGAAGGTAATGAATGGATTGGCTGCTATGGCGGGGAAAAGATCAGCACCGAAAATCTGTTCGCCGTTATAGGTGCACACGAACCTTGTAATGATGTTGCGCGGATAGACCTTGCCGGCGCTGTCGCGACGGAAGCCGGTTTCCATGACGTACGAGATCAACGTCTTGATCTCGATGACGTCGCCGCGCCTCGCGGTCTTGGGAACATTGATGAGCGCGCGCGTCAATCCAAATTCTCCAGGCAGGCCTGCAGCGTGACCACGACATCGGCGGAGCCAGACCAGAACGAGCCGTCGCTCATTTCGGCGATCGCCGTGACGGTCTGGGTATCGGCAAGACGAAAGCGGGTCGAAAGCTTGGCGCGTCCCGAGCGCGGCCCGAAATACGCGTTTATGACGTTCGGCAGCGGATTCTTTTCGTTGAAGATGTGAATTGTCTTCACGTAGTCGGTCGCGGTCATCGGGCTTTCGACATCGACCGTGAGCGGTACCGTGTTGCCGTTGTCGACCAACGCAGGCACGTCGATATGCACCTTGCCCTTGGTGACCTTCGCTTCGCCGACAAGGTCGCGAATCGCAGCCTGCATCGACTGCGTCGTGGCTAGCGCCGGTTCGACCCGGATTGCCGCAATGACTCCTGCACCCACGATAGCGCCGAATATTTCGCGCCGAGAGATGCCACCATCTTTCTCTGCCCCGTGCGAAGGGGAGGCAGGCGTGATCGTTTTGTTTGCTACGGCCATGCGCTCAGTCAAAGTGGAAGGCGGCGGCTCGCGCCGCCGCCGGATTTGTCATACCAGCGTCAATCCCTGCTTGCGCAATGGGAAGGTGCGATATCGCTTGCCGGTCGCCGCGGTGATTGCGTTGAGCACGGCCGGCGCGGCGACACAGATCGTCGGTTCGCCGACGCCGCCCCAGAAACCGCCTGACGGCATAACGGTGACTTCAACCTTCGGCATATGCCTGATTTTCATCATCTGGTAGGTGTTGAAGTTCTCTTGCTCGACCCTGCCGCCCTTGACGTCGATGCCGCCCATGAACAGCGCGGTAAGGCCGTAAACGAACGAGCCGGCGACTTGCCGCTCGATCTGGGCCGGGTTGACGCCGTAGCCGGGATTGGTGGCGGCGACAATGCGATTGATCTTTACCTTGTTGCCGTCAACCGTCACCTCGGCGCAGGCTGCAACATAGCTACCGAATGCCATGGCCACGGCGAGGCCGCGGCCGCTGCCAGCCGGCAGCGGCTTACCCCAATCGCCCTTCTCCGCAACCGCGTTGAGGGAGGCTAGGTGCAGCGGATGTTTGGTCATCAGCTTGCGCCTAAATTCGAGCGCGTCCATGCCGACTTCCTTGGCAAGTTCGTCCATGAAGCTCTCGATATAGATGGCGTTGTGATTGATATTCACACCACGCCAGAAGCCCGGATGCAGATGCGGGTTGCGCATCGAGTGATCGACCAGGATGTTCGGCACCGTATAGGGGTAGGCCGCTTCCTCGCCGCCGGGATAGAAGCCCGAGAACGTCGCGGGATCCTTGCCGTTTTGTAGTCGCGCCGGCATCACGCCTGCGAGAATCGACTGACCCGAGATGCGATAGTGGATCGCGACCAGGTTGTTGTCCTTGTCGAGACCAGCAGTGATCTTGCATTGCGTGACCGGGTGGTACCAGTCATGCGTCATGTCCTCTTCGCGGGTCCACAGTGTTTTTATCGGTGTACCCGGCATTTGCTTGGCGATGAGGACGGCAACGCGAACGAAGTCTTGCGACGTCGCACGGCGGCCGAATCCACCGCCGAGGAACGTCTTGTAGACTTCACACTTCGGCACCGGCAGGCCGCAGGCCTCCGACGCGGTCGCGAGCGCCGCTTCACCGTTCTGCGTTGAACACCACACCTCGCATCTGTCCGGCGTATATCGCGCGGTGGCGTTTTGCGGCTCCATGGTGGCATGCGCTTGGTACGGATAGGCGTAGACGGCTTCTACGGTCTTGGCTGCGCTCGCAAGGCCGGCTTTGACGTCGCCACCTTTATTGCCGACCAATCCGTCGTCGGAATCGAGACCCTGCTTCAGCCAAGCCGCGATCGATTCGTCGGAGTCTTTGGCGCCGGGGCCATTGTCCCACGCGATTGGCATGGCATCGAGCGCAGTCTTCGCGCGCCACCAGCTATCGGCGATGACGGCGACGCCGTAGTCCTCGACCTGGACGACTTTTGTCACGCCTTTGCGGCCGGTGATCTTCGCCGCGTTGAAGCTCTTTATCTTGCCGCCGTTGACCGGACAGGCCTTGAACGAGGCGTACAGCATTCCAGGCAGACGAATGTCGATGCCATAGATCGTCTTGCCCTGGGTCTTGTCGGGGGTGTCAAGGCGCTTAAGACCCTTGCCGATAATGGTCCAGTCTTTCGGATCTTTCAGCGGAATGTCGGTCGGCGGCTCGACCTCGGCCGCCGCGCTCGCCACCTTGCCGTAGGTGATGGTTCGGTTCGACGGTTGATGCGTGATCGTGCCTGCAGAGGCCACGCATTCGGACACAGGAACCTTCCATTGATTGGCCGCGGCCTGCACTAGCATCATGCGCGCGGCGGCGCCGCCTTTGCGGACCAACTGGTTGGATGAGCGAATGCCCTGACTCCCGGCCGTGAAGAAATCGCCCCATACGCGCTTGCGAGCGACGTTCTCACCGGGCGTCGGGAACTCATACGTCACCTTCGACCATTGGCAGTCGAGTTCTTCGGCCACCATCTGGCAGAGGCCGGTCAGCGTGCCCTGCCCCATCTCTGAGCGAGCAACGCGGATCACGACGGTTTCATCGGGTTTCACCACCACCCAAGCGTTGACCTCCGGCTCGGACAATGCGGCATCCGCCTCATCACCAAACGGAATATGGAATCCGACTGACAAGCCGCTGACCGCGGCGGCGGAGGCGACGATAAAGGAGCGACGATCGAATTTCGGTTGATAATTCATATCTGCCTCCCCTGCTTCAGGCCTTGGCCGTAATGCTGTGGATTGCAGCGCGTATCTGCTGATAGGTGCCGCAACGACAGATGTTGGTGAGCTCGCGATCGATATCCGCGTCGGTCGCTTTCGGCTTTTTCTTAAGCAACGCCGTGACGGCCATGATCATGCCGCTTTGGCAATAGCCGCATTGCGGCACGTCATGATCGATCCAGGCCTGTTGGACTGCATTGAGCGTGCCGTTCTGCGCCAGCCCTTCGATCGTGGTGATCTGCTTGCCGACCGCAAGGCTCACCGGCATGCCGCAAGAGCGCGTCGCCACGCCATCGATATGGACCGTGCAGGCGCCGCACTGCTGAATGCCGCAACCATATTTTGTTCCAGTCATGCCGATCGTATCGCGGATCACCCACAGTAAAGGCGTATCCGGCTCGGCATCGACGTCGTGAGACGTCCCGTTGATCGTGAGATGCAGCATATCCGCGTCCCTCCTTTTTCAAACCGCGCTTCATGGGCCGGCTTACGGCCGCCCGCGCATTACGCTCATCTTATCCGCTCGTGTCTCCGGCACAATGACCTCCCCAAGGCACTGTGCCGCAGCTTGCTTTGGAGAAAACATTTGGGAACCCCGGCTATTCTCTGCAAAATGTCTCACAAATCGCTATGCGGTAGTCAGAATTTGACCGCCGTGCGTACGACAGCCGATTCCGTCGAAATCGGCTTGCCTCAACGATAAGGAAGGTGCGCCATGCGCGATTTGGTTCAAGCCTATATTGCAGGACGTCTCGATCGGCGCGGTTTTCTCAAGGGCATGGCGGCAAGCGGCTTTACGGTCGCGGCAGCCGAGTCGGTGCTGGCGACGCTGGCGCCGATGGTCAGCGCCCAGGCAGCCGTTGGCGGCGTCCGGACCGTCGAAGGCACCGGTGCCTATCTGCTGATTCAGCAACTCAAGGCAGCCGGCGTAAAGCAGGTGTTCTACGGCAACGGCACCTCCTCGGCTGCGATGCTCGATGCCATGGTGGGCGACCGCGACATCAACCTGATCCTCGGCCCCGAGGAAGGCGTCGTCACCGCCATGGCTTCCGGCTACGCGCTTGCCGGCAATAAGCCGACATTCGTCAACGTGCACGGCACCGTCGGTACGGCGAACCAGATGTTGAACATGTTCAACTCCAAGCGTGACGGCGATCCGCTGGTTGTGTCGTCGTTCTCCAAATCGACGGAAGGCACCGGCCGCGACAATTTCGAGGAGATCGATGACCTCGTGGGATTGACGAAACAATTCACCCGCTGGAGCTTCGAAGTGCCGATGGCGAGCCGCGTGCCTGAGCTTCTGCGCAACGCCATGCGCATTTCGACGACGCCGCCCGGCGGCGCCACCTATCTCGCGATCCCCACCAATGTCAGCACGGCCGTCGCCAAGGCTGACATTTATCCGCGCGAGCTTTTTACGGTTCCGATCCGCACCCAGCCTGATCCGAAGCTGATCGAGAAAGCGGCGCAAATTCTGATCGAGGCGCGCAGGCCCTTCATGCTCGTGGGCCTCGATGTCTGGCGCTCCGACGCCTATGACGAGGTTCTTCAGCTTGCCGAGCTCCTTGGCATGCCAGTGGTTCAGGGCTTGAGCCCCTACACCGATTTTCCGACCGACCATCCGCTCTACGTCGGACAGAGCGACCGTTCGTTCACGGAGTTTCGGCCGCTGGAGGGTGCCGACGTCATGATCAACATGGGCAGCCCGATGCTCTATCAGGAAGGCGCTGCGCCTGTCGTTTCGTCGGACTGGAAGATCATCGAGGTCCGCACCGTGCCGGACGACGCCGCGCGCTGGACCGCCGATACGGTGCCGATCGTGGCCGACGTGAAGGAGGCGGCAAAAGCGCTGGTTGAAGCCGTCTCGACGGCAATGACGCCAGCCGACAAGGCCAAAGCCAAGGACCGCACCGACGCGATGGCCGACTTCAATCGCAAAGTCTGGCAAACGCGAAAGGAGATGGCGGAGGAGCGAAAGGATTTAATCCCGGTCACCTACGAGCACATCGCCATCGAAGCGCAAAAGCAACTCGAGCCGGACGCGATTATAACCCATGAGTTCAACTCGGCGATGCCGCGCGTTCTGCCCTGGCTCACGTTCGGCAAGGGCAAGAAGCAATTGTTCGGCCGCACGCTTGGATCGGGCCTGGGC
Source organism: Xanthobacteraceae bacterium (assembly GCA_030037645.1). Lineage (GTDB taxonomy): Bacteria > Pseudomonadota > Alphaproteobacteria > Rhizobiales > Xanthobacteraceae > BOG-931. Next base: position 40,103 of record JASHQI010000282.1, on the reverse strand, counting down.
TGGTCGGTCGGGGCCGCGATCGGCATCAAAATGGCAAAGCCGAACCGGCAGACCGTGTGTCTGGTCGGTGACGGTGCATTCCTGATGGGCCAGATCGAAGCGCTTTGGGCAGCGCGTCGCTTCGAAGCGCCGGTGCTCTACATCGTCTTCAACAATCGCAGCTTCAACGACACACGCATGCGTGTCACCGCGGTGGCGCCGCGGCTGCGCGAGACCAAGCTCGATATGGGCAGTTATCTCGGCAGTCCGGATGTGAGTTTCGAGACGGCGGCCAAGGCGTTCGATGTCAACGGCGCCACCGTCACGCGCCCCGGCGATTTGGCGCCTGCACTCGCACGCGGCATCAAAGAGCTGAAGGACGGCAGGCCGTTTGTGCTCGATGTGGTGGCCGAGCGGATCGGGCTTCTCGCCGATTCGACGTGGTATCCGAAATACTCGATTGCCGAACGGCGGACCAAACAGGTGTAGGTGTCCAAATGATCAAGACGTGGATCGCCGCCGTCGGCCTCTCGCTCGCAGCGCTTGCTTTGGTGCCGCTCGTCGCCGAGGCGCAACGCCGGATCGACCCGGCGGTGGCGAAGCTTCCCGACGGCGACGGCAAGATCGCCGTCATCGAGCTCTGCGCCGGTGCCTGCCATCCGGCATCCCGATTCGTCAACATGCGACAGAGCCGCGACCAATGGCACAAGACAGTGATGTCGATGGTCGCGCGGGGTGCCGAGCTGTTTCCGGAGGATGTCGACACCGTGACCAATTATCTCGGTACTTATTTGTCCAATAGCAGCGCGCCGCAGCAGCAGCACCAAGGCGCAAATCATTGACTGTCATCATCCGCGCAGACGGATAATCCGGTCATTTGTCGCATTCGTTCGCGAGGACTGGATGTCCCGCCTTCATGGGGCACGACGATTACGTCTTCGACGCACACGGCTGAAAGTGAACCGTGACCGGTAAGCCAATCGGCAGCTTCGAGCCGCTTTGCAGGTTCAAGACGACCGGCACGAAATCATTGGCGTCAGGATCAGAACCTTCCGCTGGATCGCTTCGCCTATCGACCATCGGGCTGATTGTAGTCACCTGGGCGTGGATCGATGCATTGGGAAATGCCTCTGCCGAGACCGTGGCGTTTTGCGAGGGGCATACGTTTGCCAAGTCGCGCAGACCAACGTCGGCGCGCACGCGGAGCGGATCATCCTGCACCATGTGCAGAAGCGGCTGCGGAACGGCCAGGCTCAAATATTGGCCCGGATTAGCGACAACGTCGAGCACGATGCCGTCAACCGGCGCCTTGATCGTGCACTGATCCAGACGGGCACGAGTCGTATCGAGCTCCGCGGCAGCGGCATCGCGCAAAGATTGCGACTGCCGGATATCTTCCTCGCGCGAGCCGGCGCGCAACAAGGACAGTCGCGCGCGCGCCTCCTCGAGCTGAGCGTCGGCGATTCGCGAATCTCGTTTGACTTCGAGCACACGGGCCTCGGTCACGGTGACGCCCTCTTGCAACGCCTCGGTCCGATCGAGTGTCTTTTTGGCTTCCTCGGCGCGAGCCTGCGAGTAACCGACCACGGCTTCGCCAACGCGGATTTCGTCGGGGCGCGGGCCGTTCTTGACCCTATCGAAGGTCGCTTGCGCAGCGGCCAACTGCGCTTGGCGCGCGCGAACTTCGGCCTCGAGCGGCTTGCAGCTCAGCGTGACCAGAGTCTGGCCGGCGTGAACTTGGCTTCCTTCCCGTACCAAAACCGAACTCACGGTGCCGGTCGCGGCAGTATCGATTGAAAGCGTTGGACCCGCCCCTTCAACGTGCCCTGGTGCGACAAAACTCGCTCCCTGCGCCAGTAGCGCGGCGGGGCCGAGCAGCATTGAAACCAAAACGGCTGCGGTTAAAAACTTGACGTTAGCTCCCTCGGGGCTCTTCCGTCGCTGCATTGCGTTCATCCTTCGCGGGTGCCAAGCGGAAATGCACCCGGGACAATCGTGTCGCCCCGCCGCGATCACATTGGTACGCCGGTTTCCAAACCACGGCAATTGCATGCCTTAATGACACTGCGACAATCTTAATGGATCGGAGCCGTCAATTTTAGAAAATTTAGGCGATGCTTATCGGATGCGTCGATCCGATTCCGACTTGCGCGATGTCTGGGGCAACTGGCTCGAGGCAGCGCGGTTTATCTGCGAGGCGCAGACCGTTGTTTCGGCACGGCTCATGCTCTTCGCCACCGGCGGACCGCAAGCGGCGGCCGAGGCACATCGCATGATTTGCGAAAAAGTAACGGCCTTTTCCGAGGCGCGCGCTGCGGCGGAACAGGCCCTGGCGGACGGGCTCGGAATTTATGTTGCTGCCGAGCGGGCATACTCACCGCTACGGCAATGCGTGCGAGCCAACAGCGCCAGGCTGATCCATACCGCGCACTGACACCCCTATCAGTCAATGCGAATGAGGACGGGTGTTTGCAAACCCGTCCTCTACTGAAAGCGCGTTTTGTGGGGCGGGAAGCGATGCGCCTTAGGCCTTGCCCAGGGGCAGCGCTACGAATCTAGTCGCATCGCCCATTTTCACGCGCATAAGAATCTCATGCTTGCCTTGGGCTTTGGCCTCCGTCAGCGCATTGCGCACGTCGCCGGCATTGGCCACGGCCTTGCCGCCGACATCGAGGATAACGTTGCCGGTCTGGAAGCCCTGCTCGGCCGCCGGTCCGTCCGGATCCACTGCGGTGACCACGACGCCCCTGCCGCCTGCGCCGGAAACATCGCTGGCGGGCGCGACCGTGAGACCGAGATGCGGCACGCCGGTCGTCTGCTGGCTATGCTCCGTATCGGCTTGGGCGACCTGCTGATCATTCGGCATTGTGCCCAGGGTCAAATCCACCGTCTTGGTTTGGCCATTGCGCAGAATGTCGAGCTTGACCGAGCTGTCTGGCGCCATCGTGCCGATGGTGCGGGCGAGTTCGCGGGCATCCTTCACGGGCGCGCCGTTGACCGCCGTGATGACGTCCCCCGACTTGATGCCAGCCTTGGCCGCAGGGCTACCGTCTTGGGGCTGGTCGACCAGGGCGCCTTCGGCCTTCTTCAAACCCAGACTATCGGCAATGCCCGCGGTCACCGGCTGGATCTGCACGCCGAGCCAGCCGCGCGTGACGCGGCCGGTTTTCTCGAGCTGCGCCACGACCGTCCTCACGGTATCGGACGGAATATCGAAGCCGATGCCGACGGAACCGCCGGAGGGCGAATAGATCGCGGTATTGACACCGATCACGTTGCCATTGACGTCGAACGCCGGTCCGCCGGAATTGCCCTTATTGATCGGCGCATCGATCTGGATGTAATCGTCATACGGCCCAGCGCCGATGTCGCGGCCGCGAGCCGAAACGATGCCCGCCGTGACGGTGCCGCCAAGCCCGAATGGGTTGCCGACGGCAATCACCCAGTCACCAACTTGCGGCGTGTTCTGGGCGAACTTGACATAGGGGAAATCGTTCTTGCCGTCGACTTTGATGACGGCCAGATCGGTTTTCGGATCGGTGCCGACCACCTTAGCCGTGTAGATCTTGCCGTTGTCGGTAGTGACTTGAACGGATTTGGCGTGATCGACAACATGGTTGTTGGTGACCGCATAGCCATCGGGCGAAATGAAGAAGCCGGACCCTTCGCCGACGATCGTCTCATGCTGTTGCGAATTGCCCGGCAATTGTTGGCCGAAGTTCTGACCAAACTGCTGGAAAAACTTGTAGAGCGGCGAGCCTGGCTCGAACGGGATGTTCCCGTTATCACTGTTCTGCTGCATAAAGGCCGGCTCGTCCGAGGCGGGGATCTTCACACGGACCGAGATGACGGCGGGTTTCACTTTGGCGACAAGGTCGGCGAAGCCCGCGGGATGCGACATCGTCGAGCCGCTCACGGAATCGGCTGCGTTCGCGGACGACGTCCAAGGTGGCAAGTTCGGCCTATAGCCGCCCGGGCCGGCGAGTAGAACGACCGCGCCAAGTCCGGCGACCGACGCCAACAGGACGAGGCGCCGGGCCGTGAAAAACCGACGTGGCGTCTGTTCCGATCTGTTGTTCGAATTCATGATCATTTCTCCATCCATGGAAGCGGCCCAGCGGACCTTCGCAATAGAAATGCGCAATCCGACTTACGAGGTCCTGGAGAAGACATTAATTCTCTGAAACATTAATTCGGTGAAACGAGCCGAGCCCGCGCCGACAATGCGATCGGGGGGTCGAAGGGCGCACCTGCGGCGATCCAACTCAGTGTGAATGCCCTTTTGCCGTACCCTTGTGCCGCCAGCCTTCGCCCAATCTGACATTGATCGGGTGCCCGGCGATGATATCGCCGAGCGCGGCGCTTAATGGCAATGGGTTACAGCGCTGTAATGTCGACGCAACCGCCGCCTGCACGGCCCGGCGTGCCGCATCGGACATATCGGGGTTCTCGTAGACGATCAGTGGGCGTCCGAGGACCTCACCGTCACGCTTGAAACTCAAGCGTACGGTTACTTGGACCCTGCCTTGCGTCGCCTGTTCAGGCGGGACCCAGCACGCACGCAATGTCGCATATATTTCGTGCACCGTGGCGAGCGAACCTTCCGCCAGCGCACGATGGACCGCGGCGTCGGTCGACAGGTTTCCGACGATGAGCGCCGCCGCAAGCGGCATCCCAATTCTGTTCCGCCAAACCATCGTTTTCATATTAACGACGTGCGGCAGCAATGTCTGTTGCCCTCGGCGGCCACGGCCCCTATGACTCGGCGATGAATTGCAAAACCGCCCAGGCAATGCTGTGGCTGGTTGCACTCGCGGTCGGTTTGCCGGTTTTCGCAATCAGTGCCGCCCTGGCACAAACGCCGGCGCCAGCCGGCCAAGCACTCGCGTTCGACCGCAGCAAGGGCAATTGCCTGACCTGTCACGTCATCACGGGCGGCGACGCCCCCGGCAATGTCGGCCCCGCACTCAACAACATGAAACAGCGATTCCCCGATCGCAAGCAATTGGCAGCCATCATCTTCGACGAGACCAAGCGAAATCCGCTTACGGTGATGCCGCCGTTCGGACGCAACTTGATTTTGACCAGACAGGAAATCGAGTCCATCATCGATTTTCTTTACACGCGATAGCGCGGCCCAGGAGAAGACGCGGATGCTTCGCGCAATGTCGTTAATGGCGATCTTCGTCTTCGCCTTGATCCGGCCCGTTACTGCAGCCGACGCCGTCAACCCCCAGGCCGATTTCAAGGCGTTCCGCGATTACTTCACGAAAAAGTTTCCGAACGTGCCGTTGAACGATTTCGTCAACGGTCCCTATTCGATGGATGCCGGCCTACGCAAACAGTGGCTGGAGATCGATCAATTCCCCCCCTACGATTTTGCAATAGATCGCGGCAAGCAGATGTTCGCGAAGCCGTTCAAGAACGGCAAGACTTACGGCGACTGCTTTCCCAACAAGGGCATCGGCATCCGCCAGAACTATCCGTATTTCGATGAGAAAAGCGGCCAGGTCATCACGCTTGAACTTGCGCTCAACCAATGCCGCGAGGCCAACGGCGAAGCGCCTTATTCCTACGTCAAGGACGAGATGGCTTCGCTCACGGCCTACATGGCCTTCACCTCGCGCGGTAAACCATTCGATATCAAAATCCCGAACGACCCGCGGGCGCTCGCAGCCTACGAGAAGGGCGAGGAATATTTTTATACGCGGCGCGGCCAGCTCAATTTCTCTTGCGCGAGTTGTCATGTGCAGAGCGCCGGCGAACATATCCGCACCGAGATGCTGGCCCCGGCACTTGGCATTCTCGCCGCCATGCCGATTTATCGCTCGGAATGGAACGGCATGGGTACGATCAGCCGCCGGTTTGTCACCTGCAATAGCCAAGTGCGCGGCGTGCCGCTCCCGCCCCAAGACGAGCTTTATCGCGATGTCGAATATTATCTGTCTTACATGAGCAACGGCCTGCCGATCGCCGGCCCCGGTACTCGACCGTGACGCCGGAGAGGGAGATGCGTTTGCGCTTGCTGTTTTCCATGACGGGTTTGATCTGGCTGGTAGCAGCGACTGCAGCCACGGCGGCGAGCACCAACGCCGATTTCAAGGCGGCTTTGAATGCGGCAGAAGCGGCCGAGAACGACGCCGGCGCACTCAAGAATCAATGGACGACCACGGAAGAAACACTGACCGCTGCAAAGAAAGCGGCGGCGGCCGGCGATTTCGACACCGCCGTCGACGATGCCAGACAGGCCGAAGCGTTGGCGAAGGCATCAATCGCGCAGGCGAGGGAGCAGGAAATCGCTTGGCGTGCCGCGGTTATTCATTAGTCGTCATGCGGGAGCCACGGCGGCCGCATTTGTCACCACGATCGTGGTAGTAATGACACCGATATCACGAACCTGAGCTTTCGTGATTGTTGCTTCCGGGCCCACAGACTGCGGCCGCGTCCCGGAATGACGGATTAGGAGTTCCGGTTGGATCGCCGCAATTTCATCCGATGGCTTGGCGTGGCGGCGGCATCCGGCGTCATGCCGCGCGTTGCGCTTGCGGCCGACGACGATCTTTACGACATCGGCCGTTTCGGCAACGTCCGCGTGCTGCATCTGACCGACACGCACGCCCAGCTTGAGCCGGTGTATTTTCGCGAGCCGAGCGTCAATATTGGCGTCGGCACCATGCGCGGACAACCGCCACATCTGGTCGGCCGCACCTTCCTGGAACGTTTCGGTATCGCGCCCGGCACCCGCAGCGCCCACGCGTTCACCTTCCTCGACTTTCAGGAAGCCGCACATCGCTACGGTCGTATGGGTGGCTTTGCCCATCTGAAAACACTGATCGATCGGCTACGCAGCGATGCCGGGCCAGGAAATTCGCTTTTGCTCGACGGCGGCGACATGTGGCAGGGCACCGGCCAGGCCAATGCGACGGCTGGCGCGAACATGGTCGAGGCCGCCAATGGTCTCGGTATCGAGCTCTCGACCGGACACTGGGAGTTCACCTACGGCGAACAGCGTTTGCGGCAAAATCTCAGAGAGTTCAAAGGCGAATTTCTGGCCCAGAATGTCTTTTTGACAGATGAGGCTGCATTCAACAACGCAGCCGCCTTCGATCCGGCATCCGGCCGCGTTTTCAAGCCGGCGAGTATTAAAGGCGTTGGCGGCAGGCGCGTTGCGGTTGTCGGTCAGGCGTTTCCCTACGTGCCGATCGCTCATCCGAAGCGCTTCACGCCGGATTGGACCTTCGGCATCCGCGAACAAGAATTGCAGAAACTCGTCGATGATTTGCGCAGCGCGCAACATGCCGACGCCGTCGTGCTGCTGTCGCACAACGGCATGGATGTCGACCTCAAGCTCGCCGGTCGTGTCACCGGCATCGACGTCATCCTTGGCGGCCACACCCACGACGCCGTGCCGCACCCGATCGTGGTCGCCAATGCCGGCGGCAAGACCGTGGTCACCAATGCCGGATCGAACGGAAAATTCCTTGCCGTACTCGATCTCGATGTCGGCAAAAGCGCAATCGAGGACTTTCGCTATCACCTCGTTCCCGTCTTTGCGGATCTGCTCAAGCCGGACGACAAAATGCTGGCGCTCATCGCGCGCCATCGCGAGCCGCTTGGTGACGCCCCATCGAAGCAAACAGTGATTTCCGAACAATTGCTCTACCGGCGCGGCAATTTCACCGGCCCGACGGATCAGATGATCTGCGACGCGCTACGCCAGGAGTTGGACGCGCAAATCGCGCTGTCGCCAGGGTTTCGCTGGGGCACCACGCTGCTTGGCGGTCAGCCGATCACGGAGAGCGATTTGATGGCGCAAATGGCGATCACTTATCCTGAGACCTACGTGCAGGACATGAAGGGCAGCGATCTCAAGGCGGTCATGGAAGACGTGGCCGACAACCTGTTCAATCCCGATCCGTATTACCAACAGGGCGGCGACATGGTGCGCGTCGGCGGCATGGACTATGCCTGCGCGCCGAACGAAGTCATGGGAAAGCGGATTTCGGATATGACGCTCGATGATGGCCGCCCGGTCGAAGTCGACAAGAGCTATCGGGTCGCCGGCTGGGCCTCGGTCAACCAGCAATCCGGTAAACCGGTCACCGCAGTCGTCGGCAAATATTTGGCCGATCGCGTAATCGTCACGCTCAAACGCCGCAATCGCGTCGCTCTTAAAGGCGTAGCCAATAACCCCGGCCTCGCCGAGGATGGCTGACGCGATACGGTGCACCTGACAGCCGCTCTTTTCCTCGCCCTAACGGATGAGAACACGATGACACGGATTTTACGATTGTTGTTGGTTACTATTGCCGCGAGCCTCACGGCCGCCACCGGTGCGGCCGCGCAAACTGGCAAGCCGCATCGCATCGTGATCCAAGTCGATCAGAACGATCCAGCGATCATGAATCTTGCACTCAATAACGCACGAAATGTGCTCGACTATTATCGCGGCAAGAACGAAGACGTCGACGTTGAGAGCGTCGCCTATGGACCGGGGCTGAATATGCTGCGGCAAGACACCTCGCCGGTCAAAGACCGCATCAAGCAGCTGAAGGAGGTCAGTTTCCCTTCGAACATTGTTTTTTCCGCCTGCAACAACACCAAACAAGCCATGGAAAGGCGCGAGGGCCATCCCATTCCGATCGTGCCACAAGCAACCATCGTGCCCTCCGGCGTGGTGCGAATCATGCAACTCGAGGAGCAGGGTTACAGTTACGTCAAGCCGTGAGCGGCTGTCATTACCAAGATCGCGGACAGGACAATCCAAATCCCTGGCGGCTCATTTGGATTGCTTCGCAGGAGATTGTCATCGTTCCCACCACTTCGGGGCTGAACGCCTTTTCCCGAAACGGCAGGCGCCCGCCTGGAGTTCCAGACGGGCGCCGGGCCGACGACATCGATTTGGTTAGTGAGTGGCAGCCTGCCGCGAACCGGCATAGCCGTGCTGCTGCACGTTCGCATTGACCAAGTCGAGAGGTGACGGGGTCTCATCAAGGAAGCCCCAGCTCCTCATCCAATCATAAGTGCGCTGCAATTCGTCGGCCGGGATCGGCGCCGGATCGACCAGGTAGATGCGGCTTTCGCGCAAATCGTCGATGGTCAGTCTAGAGATCTCCGGATCCTTCGCTTTGTAATAGTCGATGAAGTAGTGCAGATAGGCGCGCTTGTTGACGTTGATGCGGCGCACCGCTTCGCGCACGGCGCGATTGAATGCGCTGTAGGTCTCGGCATCGACCCGGTCAGACGCGACCTCGGTGCCGTGATGGAAGGCCGATATGACGAGGCGGCAGCCCTTTTTCTCGGCGAGCGAAATATACGGCTCGGTCAGCGTCGTCGCCTCGATCTGGCCGGTCATGAGCAGATTGAAACGGTACGGCGAGCCATTAGGGACGCGGCCGAGCTTGATCTGATCGCGCGGCACAAAGCCTTCCAGCATCTGCAGCGTCAGATAATGGGTGCCGAAGAAGAATGGTACGCCGATCTGCCGGCCGGCAAATTGCTGCGGCGTCTGCACTGGCGAATCGCCACGCACCACCAGTGCCGCGAAGGTCACGATGGAGCGGCGGCCAATCTGGCGGCTTTTGACCTTGGTGCCCTCGACGCGGCAGTAGTTGCCCCATTCGCAGGCGTTGTAGAGGTCGGCTTTGCCCTCTTCGAGCAGTTTGCCGTGGCTGGCGAAGCGGTTAACGCCCTTGCCCGTAACGTCGGTCATATCGAGCTGAGGGGTCTTGTCGACTCCCTTCTCACGGTCGGCCCATTTGATCTCGATGCCCTCTTTCGCGAACAGGCCTTCGTTGTAGGCCACGAGTTCGGCCAACCCCTGAAACGGGGCGGTCGTTTCCAGCGTCAAAGTCTTCATATTTTTCTCCTGAATTGTTGATGACCACATCCAAAGCCCGGCCGCATCACGGTCGCGCCCGAGCGCCCCAATCGACGATCCGGCAAGCGGTGCGACCACAAGGCCCCGCCTTGGGTTGACTCTGAAAGTGACGCCAACGGCCATTTACGTCAATTGAATAAATTGGAATGCGGGTCTAATTTCCTTTAACCTCCTCCAAAGCCGGGTCCAGGTTTGCAATCGATGCCGCCAAAAGTGCATGAACTGGATTTTTCCAAGCTGCGGGCATTCGAGATCGTTGCTCGGCACGGCACCTTGCAGGTGGCGGCCGCACGTCTCAATCTGACGGTATCCGCCATATCAACGCAAATAAAGCGTTTAGAAGAAGTCGTTGGGGTCGAGCTCTTTCATCGCACGCCAAGCAAACTCACCATTACCCCGGAAGGCGAGCGGTTCGCCGCCGATGCTGCGCAACTGTTGGACATGGCCGAGAAGGCTCTTGCCAAGTTGCACGAACGAGCAAGCCATTCCGGTCACGTAAATCTTTCGCTGGGAGCCGATTACGCCTGGCTCTTCATGCCCAAGATCAATTCATTTTCGGCACGCCATCCCAAGATCACTACGACGGTCAAGATTCATCGCGGTACCGAAGCCATGACCGCTTTGCAGAAGGGACAGGCTGACTTCTGTATCGGCGCCTTCCTCAAGCGCCCGAAAGGCGTGCGGATTCGGATAGTCGCGACTTCGACAATGTCGATCATCTTCAAGCCGCACGACCTTCCGGACCCGGCAAACCCTTTGAGTGCCATCAGGGATCGGCTGATCGTTGCGCCGCGCAGCGCCACCGTCCGCGCGCGCGTGGCAAAGTCGCAACAACTGAAGGGGTCGATCAATTACCTTGAATGTCCGACATGCCACACCGCTATCGATCTCGTGAAACGAGAATCAGGGCCGGCCATTGTTCATTCTCTGTGTCTTGGACAGATTGAAAGGGACAGCATCCGGGCGATCGACCTCGGAAAGGGTTTTGGCGTTGAGCAAGTGGTTATCGTTTACAAGGCCAGCACCTTGAAGCAATCCGTCATGAACGATCTTCTTGAGTGGCTCGTACGATAGAGTCGTACGACCTATCCTCCAGTCTTCGCTCCGTTTTCATGCTGTCGCAGGTCCAGCGCACCGCGTACCAGATTGGCATAGAGCCATTCCGACGGGCTCTTGGGTTGCGCCAAGCCCAGTCGAGCAAGCTCCTGGCCACGTGCTGCGCGAGTGCGGAACCCACGTGCGAACAAACTTGCGAGCTCGCCAAGTGAAGCGGACTTCAAGATTTGCAACGCTGGAATGAGGCGCTGTTCGACCTCGGTAAAATCGGTACCGAACGGAAATGTCGGCAACAGGCCGGCCTCGACGGCCGGCTTGAGCGCACGTTTGATCGCGTCGGGCGTGTTATCGCGGGCCGACTTCGGCAACTCGAACGTGCGCTCGATTTTCCCTGCCTCCTTGGCCTGGCGCAGCAATTCGTCCTGGAACCGCGCATCGGCGATCGCCACCATCGCGCCAATGACCTCGCGGTCGCTCTTGCCGCGGATATCGGCAATGCCGTACTCGGTGATGATGACATCGCGCAAATGACGCGGAATGGTCGTATGTGCATAGCGCCAGCGGATATTGGATAGCGCCTTGCCCTTTACCGTCCGGATCGCGCGCAACATGATCGCCGAACGCGCGTCTTCGAGTGCAAAGCTTTGGGCGACGAAATTGTATTGGCCGCCGACGCCGCTGACGACGCGGCCGTCGTCGAGGCCATCCGAGGTCACGTCGCCCAGCGCGGTCGCCATCATGGCGTTGTTAAGAAACCGCGCGTTGACGCGGGCGCGGCGCTTGTTGTCCTCGTCGCCGTAAAGTTCGTTGACCGACGAGATCGAGGTCATGCCGAATTTTTTGACGACGTCGCGTGGCATCTCGCGCAGCGAGCGGTAAAAGTTGCGCGACCCGATGAAGAAGCCGCCATGCAGCACCAAACCATCCACTTCGCGCTTGAGGACGCCGGCGTGGAACAGATCGAGCATGCCCTCGACGAACATCTCCGTGCAGCCGTAGAGGCCGACGGCGAATGGCTCGGTCCGAACCTCCACATCGCGCGCCGGCTCGTAACCCAGTCGCGTCAGCAACCTGCAGAACTCGGCGTTGTTGCGCTGCCGCACGATCAGGGCCTGGGCGACGGCTTCTCCCATCGAGCCGATGCCGATTTGCAGCGTGCCGCCATCTGGCACGATGCTCGCTGCATGCAGCGCCGCCGCGTAGTCTTCGAGCGCAATCGGCTCGCGCGGCGGCGCGAACAACGAAAAGTCGGTCGCCGGACTGTCGAGGATGAAATCAAGCTCCTCGGCGGCAATCGCTGCATCGCCCGGCATGAACGGCAATTCCGAATTAATCTGGCCGGCGAACAGAAAATCGGCGCGGCCGGCGCGGCGCAACGCGAGCAGATCGAGCGTCAGATCGGGATTGCAGCTCAGGCTGTACGGATGCCTCGCTTCTTCGGCGCGATGCGCTACCAACTGGCCGACGATGTTGGCGCCGCGGTCGAGCGTGTAGCGCAGCGCATGGGTGTAGTTCGCGGATATATAGTGCTGCTGGGCGTAGGGCGAACCCAGCCATTGCCCGGCCTCGAAGAAAAACTCATTGACCGTGACGTTCGGCGGGACCTCGTGCTTGCGGATCGCCGTCGCGTAGTCGAGCGCGGGATAGCCGGCGAATACGCGTGCCGAGACCGGATCGAGGAAGCGGTGTTCCAGCTCATTCCTGGCGTGCGGCGCCTCAAGCGTCAGCGCAGTGAAAATGGTGAGCCGGATCGAGCGATCGGCAACTGCCTTGGCGTAAAGCGCATTGGCAATGTGATTGGCCTTGCCGAGGCCGAGCGGCAGCGCCAGCACGAGCGTCTTGCCGACTTTTTGGACGATCGCGTCGGCAAGCTGCGCCGGATCGGCAAAGCATGTTGCCGGTCCCGCCCCCGAGTGAATCATTTGAGTGTGTCCCAGCCCGGATCAGGCTGGAAGCGGGGCCCATATTTAGCGGCGAGCCGCTTGAGCGTGTCGCGGATATCCGCCACGCCACGCGTTCGTGCATAATGCATCGGCCCGCCGCGAAACGGCGCAAAACCCGTAGCGAAGATCAACGCGCCGTCGACGATTTTCTCATCGGCGACGACCCCCTCGCGCAGGCAGGTCGCACAGACGTTGAGCATTGGCAGGATCAACCTGTCAATCGTATCGGGCGGCGGCGTGGCCTCTTCGTGGGCCTTGACCGCATGGCCATCCTTCCAGTCGTAAAGCCCCTTGCCGCTCTTCTTGCCGAGCTCGCCCTTGGCGACCATATCCTTGAGCCATTGCGGCGGATCGGGCATTTCGCGACCGACGCTGCCGCGCAGCATCTCGGCGACATGCAGGCAGATGTCGAGCCCGACGTCGTCAGCAAGTTCGATCGGCCCCATCGGCATGCCGAAATCCACCGCTGCCTTGTCGATGGTCTCTTTCTTCATGCCGGCGTCGAGCATCACCAAAGCTTCAAGCAGATATGGCGTCAGGGCACGGTTGACCAAGAAGCCGGGCGCGCTTTTCACCGGCGCCGGAAGCCGATCGATGCGGCCGAGGAAGGCACGCGCATCGGCGAGCACCGCGTCGGCGACTTTGTCGTGGCTGACGACCTCGACCAACTGCATGCGCGATACCGGATTGAAAAAATGAATGCCCACGAGGCGTTCCGGATGCGGCAGCCCCTCGCGTAGTTGCTCGAGCGGAATGCTCGACGTATTGGTCGCGAGGATGGCGTTGGGCTTCATCTTCGGCTCGATGCCGGCGAAGATTTTGCGTTTGAGATCGAGAATTTCCGGCACCGCTTCGATGATCAAATCCGCAGTGGCAACGCCTTCGCCCTTGAGATCGGGGATCAGGCGGTCGAGCGAGTCGCGAATCCTGCGGCGATCGTCGCGGCCGATTTTTCCATAGAGCTCGGCGGCGCGCTTGATGGCTCCGGCAATCGGTTCGGGCTTGGTGTCGAACAGGCTGACGACAAAGCCGTGCCACGCGCACCATGCGGCGATGTCGCCGCCCATGGCGCCGGCACCGAGGACGTGGACGCGGCGGCCTCCCCATTTGCCATCGGCAAGGCTTTTGAGGTTCTCCCGCAGGTAAAACACGCGGACGAGATTTTGCGCCGTGTCGGTGACGAGCAGCTTGGCGAAGGATGAAATCTCGGCCTTCTGCATGGCTTCGGCATTACCGCCGTGAGAGACCCAATTATCGATCAACGCATAAGGCGCGGGATAATGCTGACGCGGCGCCCGTTTGGCGGCTTCGCCGCGCATGCGGGCGGCAAGAACGCTGCGCGTCGGGCCCGTGTTCATCAACCGGCCGAGCAAATCCTGCTTCGCCGCGATCATCTCGCCGGTGACGGCCGATTTTACGGCGCCGCGCACGTGGCGTTCCTGGGTGACCACATCGACCAGCCGGAGCGCACGAGCCCGGCGCGCGCGCTCAGTGTGCCCGGTCAGCATCATGGTCATCGCCTGCACCGGATTGATCAACCGCGGCAGTCGTACTGTGCCGCCAAGACCGGGATGCAGGCCGAGCAGCACTTCGGGAAATCCGAAGCTCGCGTTGTCAACGGCGATGCGATAATCGCAGGCCAGCGCCACTTCGAGCCCGCCGCCAAGGCAAAAGCCGTGGATCACCACGACAGTCGGCAGCGGCAGGCGATCGAGGCGGTCGAGCACAGCATGACCGCGCGCGATCAACGCCTCGATCTGCTTGCTCTCGGTGACGCCGCGAAACTGCGCGATGTCGGCGCCGGCAATGAAGCCTGAGCGCTTAGCGGAACGGATGACCAAGCCACGCGGACGGTCGCGCTCGAGCTTTTCCAGTACCGCATCGAGCTCGGCGAGCACCTCTTCCGACAGCGTATTGGCACTGGAACCCTTCTTGTCGAAAAGGAGCCACGCGATACCGTCTTCGTCTGCGCGTAACCGCCAATTCGCCCAGGGACCGGCCTCCAGCGGAGCTTCATCGACGGTGAATGGCCCAAGCTCAAGGTCACGCTTGCCGAGAATTGCCAATGCGGGCTTTGCGGCGATTTTCATGTACGGCCCTCACATCGCTTCGATCAACATGGCGCCGCCCTGCCCGCCACCGATGCATTCGGTGGCGATGCCGCGCTTGTAGTGAAGCCGCTTCATGGCATTGACGAGGTGGAGCACGATGCGATTGCCGCTCGCGCCGACCGGATGACCGACGCCGATCGCGCCACCGTCGACATTGAGCCGATCGCGCGCAATCTGCCCGGCTGCAGCGGGAAGGCCGAGCGCGTTGCGACAAAATTCGACGTCCTCCCAAGCCGCAAGACAGCCAAGCACTTGCGCGGCAAAAGCTTCATTCAGTTCCCATAGCTCGATGTCGCCGAGACCAAGCCGGTGTCGTTTGAGAATGGCGGTCGAGCAATAGACCGGGCCAAGTCCCATGATGGATGGATCGAGCGCCGACCATTCGCTATCGACGATGACGGCCTTTGGCGTGAGCTTGTGCTGTTTGACGGCGTCCGCCGACGCGAGGATGACCCATGACGCGCCGTCGGTGATTTGCGAGCTGTTGCCCGGCGTAACCTGGCCCCACGGCCGCTCGAAAGCGGGCCGGAGCTTGGCAAGCGTATCGGCTGTGCTGTCGGGCCGCACGCCGTCGTCGTGGTCGAACAGCTTACCGTCGCGCGCGAAGGCGGGCTCGATCTCGCCGGCGAAATGACCCTCCTTCTGTGCCGCCGCCAAGCGCTGCTGGCTCTCGGCGGCATATTCGTCGGCCTGCCGGCGGCTGATGTGAAACAGATGCGCAACGAGTTCGGCGGTCTGCCCCATATTGAGATCGGTGATCGGATCGGTTAGGCCGCGTTCGAGCCCGATCACCGGCTTGAACAATGACGGCCGCAGCGCCAGCAGCGCGGCGAGCTTGGCGCCGATGCCGCGGGCTGCGAACAACCGTGCGTACCAGTTGACCGCTCTGCGGCTGAACACAAGCGGCGCATGGCTGAGCGATTCCGCCCCGCCCGCCAAGATCAGGTCGGACACACCTTCGCGAATGTAGCGGAACGCGGTGTCGATCGACTGCATGCCGGAGCCGCAATTGATCTGCACGGTGAAGGCGGTCATGGCTTCGCCCATGCCGAGGCGAAGCGCCGCGACGCGCGCCGGATTCATCTCGTCGGCAAGGACGTTGACGCAGCCGAGGATCACTCGGTCGAACGCTTCCGGCGGAAAGGGCTGGCGCAACAGCAGCGGCCGGCCGCACTGCACGGCCAGATCGACCGGCGTGAACGGGCCAGGCTTGCCGCGCGCCTTGATGAATGGCGTGCGGCTGCCGTCGATGATGTAGACCGGGCGGCGCTCTACTCCGCCGCGGCCGCCGGAGGCGATGCTGCCGGGATCCGTTGCGATGGCCCCTGAGATGTCGCTTGCGATGACACATCTCCCTTGCTGGACGCGCCGCGAGACGTAAGCTCTTCAGGCGCGAAATCGTCGACCGCGATGGCCGCCGCCACGACGTCGGCCGCCGCTTTGAGCTGAGCTGCCTCCTCCGCGGTGATGGTGTGCTGCTTCACCGCCTGACCGACATCGCGAATGTGCGCGGTGTGCATGCGGTCACGGACCGGCTGTACGGCGACCGTCAAGGCGAAGGCATGCTCAAGCAAAGCGATGCCGTTCTGATCGCCTCCGGTTGCGGCGGGATGGAATAGGTCTGCGGTGAGCCGTTCACGCGCCGGGCATGGATTGGTGATGATCGCGGCGCACCGATCGACGACACGGTCGGACGGCCCGCGGCGACGCGGACCGAGCGGCTGGATCAGCAAGCGCAGCAGCCACGCGACCGGCCGCACCGGGAAGTTGGCGATGATCTCATCGAACCGGACCTCTATGGTGGCAAGGCTCGCCTCCAGGCAATATTCGAGCAGCGGCAAGTCCTCCTCTTGACGGCCTTCGTCGTTCCAGCGCTTGAGCGCCGCGCTCGACAGATAAAGCTCCGAGAGAATGTCCCCGAACCGCGCCGAGATCATTTCCTTGCGCTTGAGTGTGCCGCCCAGCGTCAACAGCGAAAGATCGACGGCAAGCGCGAACGCAGCCGCATGGCGGCTGAGTTGCCGATAAAATGGCGTTGCCGCTCCAGCGTCCGCGGCCGGCGCAAATCTCCCGCCGGTCCAGGCTCGACCCCACGCGCGCATGGCATTGGCAAGGCTGTGTCCGACGTGACCCCAAAAAGCCTGGTCGAATGCATCGAGACCCCGCGCCCGATCGGTATCCTCGAGCGCCGACATTTCCTTCAACAGAAATGGGTGACAGCGGATCGCCCCCTGTCCGAACTGGATGAGGCTTCGCGTGACGATATTGGCGCCCTCCACCGTGATCGCGATCGGCACGCCACGGTACAGGCTGCCGAGATAATTCAGCGGCCCCTCTATGATGGCTTTGCCACCGTGCACATCCATCGCATCGTTGACCGCAATGCGAAGCCGCTCGGTCGCCTGCGCCTTCATGATGGCCGTGACGACGGCAGGATGGTGACCGTCATCGAGTGCCGCGCAAGTCATGCGCCGCGCCGCGTCCACCAGATAGGCGGTTGCGGCGATCCGTCCGAGGCGCTCCTCGATCGCCTCGAATTTTGCTATCGAGACATGGAATTGCTCTCGGATGCGCGCATAGGCACCGGTGACGTTGGCGCAAAATGCCGCGCCCGCGGCCGACAGCGACGGCAGCGATATTCCACGCCCCGCCGCCAAAGCGCTCATCAGCATCTTCCAGCCCTTGCCGACCTGATCGACGCCGCCGATGACGTTATCCACAGGGATGAAGACGTCATGGCCCCAGTTCGGCCCGTTCTGGAATACATGCATGGCCGGCAGGTGGCGCCGACCGATGTTGATACCGGGCAGATGGGTCGGCACCAGCGCGAGCGTGATGCCAATGTCATCGCGATTTCCGATCAGGTGGTCGGGATCGTGCAGCTTGAAGGCAAGGCCCAGCACCGTCGCGATCGGGCCGAGCGTGATGTAACGCTTGTGCCAATTCAGCCGGATGCCCAAGACCTCGCGGCCCTCGTAGATGCCGCGGCAGACCACTCCGGAATCGATCATCGAGGCGGCGTCGGATCCCGCCTCGGGGCTCGTCAACCCGAAGCAAGGAATTTCCTCGCCGCGGGCCAGTCGTGGCAGCCAGTAATCCTGCTGCGCCTTGGTACCGAATTGCAGCAGCAGCTCGCCTGGACCGAGCGAGTTCGGCACCATTGCGGTGCAGGCGGCGCAGATTGACCGCGACGACAGCTTGCGGATGACCTCCGAGTGCGCATAGGCGGAAAAACCGAGGCCGCCATAAGCCTTCGGGATAATCATCGCGAAGAACCTTTTGGCCTTCAAAAAATCCCATACCGGCGGTGGCAGGTCGTGCAATTCCCAATTGATCGTCCATTCGTCGAGCATGCGGCAAAGCTCTTCGACTGGACCTGACAAAAATTGCTGCTCCTCCTGCGAAAGCCGCGCCGGCGCGAAGGCCAAGAGCTTCTTCCAATTGGGATTGCCGGTGAAAAGCTCGGCATCCCACCACACGTCGCCGGCCTCGATCGCTTCACGCTCGGTACTGGACAGGCTTGGCAGCGCGTGCTGCGCCATACGGAAGATCGGCTTGGTGATCCAGTCGCGCCGGAACGATGAATGCGGCATTGGATGTCCCTGGGTTTGCGGACGGCCGCAAAGGCGCCGTCAGGGGTGGGGTGATTCTTTAGCAAGACTATAGGTTCTAACCGATAAAATGTTACAATTTCCGGTAGGGGCGGTCTGCCGGGCAAATGCCTTTGCCCAGAGCCAAGATTACAGCTCATGTTCGCCAAGCTCGAAGCCTATATCAGCGACAAAATCCTGCATTATCTATCGCAGCCCACGGGGCGATATGCGCCGTTCCTCGCGCCCGACCCTGCGGTGATCCGCAAGACGCTGCAGCCCGGCGATATCCTGCTGGTCGAGGGCAACAGCCGGCTTTCCGCCGTAATCAAATATTTGACCCAATCCACCTGGTCGCACGCTGCGCTTTATGTCGGCGAGCGGCCGGGGGATGCGGCCTCGAACGGCGAGCCGAACGTGCTGCTTGAGGCCGAAGCCGACATCGGCGTCGCGACTGCGCCGCTCTCGAAATATGCTCATTTTCATACGCGCATCTGCCGCGCCGTGGGCCTCGATGACACGGCAAGGCGGAAAGTCATTGACTACGCGCTCAAACGCATCGGCGAGCAGTACGATTCCAAACGGATTCTCGATCTCGCGCGTTATCTGTTTCCCTACCCTCCTGTGCCAGTGTGGTTTCGCCGCCGCATGCTGGCGATCGGCTCGGGCGATCCGACCAAGGCGATCTGCTCGAAACTGATCGCGCAAGCCTACGAGTCGATCCACTATCCGATTCTGCCGGAAAGAATTTCGATCAACGGCAAGACCTACGGTGTCGCCCCCTATGCGCAAAGTGAGATCGACCATATCCGCAAGCACGGGCTTTACACACCGCGCGATTTCGACACCTCGCCGTATTTCGCCATCGTCAAACCCACCATCGCCGCCGGGTTCGACTATCACACCTTGCAGTGGGGCCCGCCCGGGCTGACGGTGGCAGACGGGGTCGATCCCGAAGAGGTCAGTCACTAGAGATTCGATTCAAACATGCGCATCCCATTTCCGAAGGGGACTCGTGCGAATGTTTGAATCAAAGAACCACTAGCAAATATTAAGTGCTAGCGGAGTTTTGGATTTGAGATTCGCTTGACAACCTAGCGGCACGGCGGATGGCAAATGCCGAACCCGCTCCATTAGCCCGGCTTAAGCCACAACCGATGCCACTACCGCACCGTTACCGCGCGAGCGGCTGCGGACGGCCGTCGGCGCCGACACGCACATAAGTGAATACGCCTTCGGTGACCTTGATCGGCGTATTGCCGGTGCCGCGCCGCGCCCAGCTCTCGATCTTCACGGTGATCGACGTATTGCCGGTTTTCTCGATGACACAGTAACAGGTGAGCTCGTCACCGACCATGACCGGGCGACGAAATTCCATGCCGGTGATGGCGACAGTCACCGTGCGCCCGCCAGCGCGCCGGGTCGCCACCGTCGCACCGGCGAGGTCCATCTGACACAACAGCCAACCGCCGAAAATGTCGCCATGCGGATTGGTGTCGGCGGGCATCGCAATGGTGCGCATGGCCGGCTCGGATGAAGGGCAGACCTCTAAGACATCGGAAAGCTTCGCGGAGGCATCGGGCATGGCATTGCCTACAGGTTGACGTCAGGCCGCATGGAACGGCGGCTTGGGGCGGAATAATCTAGTGCGACGTTATTGAAGTTCCTACCATTCAACCGAAACCGTGAACAGCAACTTGAAATCAGAAATTTCAATAGAATCATTGAGCTGCTTGCGTCACTCTCTAAAACTCGAGTGTGCGGGCCCGGTAGGCGCGGACGAAATTCGGATTCAGGAAGACAAGCGCGAAATATAGCATCGCGCGGGGAGACGTTATGCCAACACGTAGAGCGCTCTTGGCCTCGCTCGCGGCCCTCTCGGCATCGGCAAGCGTCGCCACCACGGCCGCACAGGATTATCCAACGCATCCGATCACCATGGACATGCCGTTCGCGGCTGGCGGACCGGGCGATGTGTTGGCGCGCATGCTGGCGCAGCAGATGGGTAGGACGCTCGGTCAGAACGTCGTCGTCGAGAACATCACCGGAGCCGCCGGCAGCATCGGCACCGGCGCAGTCGCACGCGCCGCGCCGGATGGCTACTCGCTCATCCTCGGTAACTGGACGACCCACGTCGTCAACGCCGTCGCCTATCGGCTGGACTACAACGTCATCAAGGATTTTGCGCCGATAGCAGTGGTGGCGACCCAGCCGGTACTGATCATCGCCCGCAGCACCATGCCGGCAAATAATCTGAGAGAATTGATTGCTTGGCTGAAGGCAAACCCGGACAAGGCGACGTCCGGCAACTCCGGCATTGGCAGCGCCACTTATGTCGCAAGCGTCTTCTTCCAGCATAAAACCGGCACACGCTTCCAGCTCGTGCCCTACCGCGGCGACGCTCCGGCAATGGTCGATCTGCTCGCTGGCCGTATCGACATGATGTTCGATCTGGCAACCGATGCGCTGCCGCATATCCGAGCCGGCAAGGTCAAGGCCTATGCGGTCACGGCCAACACCCGCATGACTGAGCAACCGGACATCCCGACCGTCGACGAGGCCGGCACGCCCGGGGTTTACATTTCACTCTGGAATGGGCTGTGGGCACCGCACGGCACGCCGCAGCCGATCATCGACAAGCTCGACGCCGCCGTAGTAGCAGCGCTGGCCGACCCGAAGTTCAAAGCCCGCGCGGTTGCTCTCGGCATGGAAATCCCCCCACGCGACCAGCAAACGCCGCAGGCGCTCGCTGCCTTACAGCAAGCCGAGATCGTCAAGTGGTGGCCGATCCTCAAGGCGGCCGGGATCAAGGCCCAGTGACGCAGCACTTGAGTGATGCTGCAACCTATGCTGCAATCGTTCCGGGCTTGAGGGACGCGGCTCGCACGACGACATGATTGCGGGCCAGACAAATACAACTGAATCAAAAACTCGGGAGAACGCCATGCAGGGGAGCACCGATCCTGGTTCCTCCAAGGGAAGCCGGCCGATCAATTGGCCCGTAACCGCCACCGTGTTCTTCGTCGGCAGCATATTACTATGGTCGGACCGCACCAATTTCAGCGTTGCTGCCGCAGCCTGGGCGAAAGAGTTCGGCTGGAAGCCAGCGATCATCGGCACGATGTTAAGCGCCTTCTCGCTGGGTTATCTGATCTTGCAGCCGGTGGGAGGGTGGATCGCCGACAAGGCCGGTGCGCGACGCACATTGGCCGGCGCCATGGCTGGCTGGTCACTTTGGGTCTTGTTGACACCGATTGCCCCGACGGTGCTCTGGCTGACCGCCACGTTCCGTGTGCTGCTCGGCGCCTTCGAGGGGCCCTACATCCCGGCCAGCGTCGCCGCCGTCGCACGCGCGATCCCTTCGATTGCCAAGCGCGGCCGATTCTCCGCCTTCGTGCAGTCCGGCGCGCAGCTCGGACCCGCCGCCGGCGTGTTTTTCGCCGGCATTATCCTGAGCGCCACCGGCTCGCCGACCTACATCTTCGTGATCTTCGGCCTGATCGGTCTTGCCGGCGCCGCCGCATGGTGGAGCTATGCCAGGAACTTCGACGATCCGGTGCCGCAAGGCGCACACGCTGAAACGGCCGAGGCCAAGGAGCGATCTGCGCAAGCGCCGGTGCGGCCTTGGCTTTTGCTCACCAGTCCACCGCTATGGCCCTTCTATATCGGTTATTTTGCACTGCCTTACTGCCAGTACCTGTTCCTGACGTGGCTGCCGCAATATCTGAGCCATTACCGGCATATACCGCTTATCCAAGCCAGCGCTCTCAGCGCGCTGCCGTTCCTGGTCGCCTTCATTGCTGTGAATTTTGCCGGATGGGGAATGGACTGGTTCGCTGCGGCCGGCTGGACCAAAGGCGGTTTCCACCGCAAGATCTTCATCGCCCTCGGCGCCGTGATCTATGCGGTGACCACGCTCATCGCCGCTACAACGGAGTCCAACACCCTGGCGGTGACCATGATCATCATCGCCAATGCAGGCTTGTCGTTCTATGTCATTCCGTTCTGGACGATCTGCACCGACATCGCGCCGAATCAGACCGGTACGCTGAGCGGTCTGATGAACTTCTTCGGCATCATCGGGGCGACACTGTCGCCGTTCCTGACCGGCGTTATCGCACAAGCGACCGGGGCCTTCGTGGCGCCACTCGTGCTTGCGGTTTGCATCATGCTGGTGGCCGGTACGACTATGATCCTGCTGTTCCGCTACAGACCCTTGAGCGAACTCGTTGCCAGGGCGCCGGCTGTGGCAAAGGCGACGGCCTAAAGCATGATGCCGAAAGGTGGAAGCCGGTTTTCGGAAATGATCATGCTCAATCAAAATGCTAGAGCCCGGTCTTGATTCCATCAAGACCGGGCTCCAGGCGACGAATGCCGGAAAAAGCCGCCCCGGCGCGATCCGCGGCGGCAACTATTTTCGGAAACAATCATCCCCGCTCAGGCTTGATATTCGCGAACTTGATAACCTTACCCCACTTGTCGATTTCGCTCGCGACAAACTTGCCGAAATCGGCGGGCGAGCCCGCCATCTCCACGGCGCCGAGGTTGGTGAGCCGCGACTTGAATTGGGAATCGGCAAGCCCCGCGTTGATTGCGCGATTGAGATCATCGACGATTGCAACCGGCGTTTTGGCGGGCGCGGCGATACCGGCCCACGCGGTTGCTTCGTAATTCGGCAAAAACTCTGCGACCGTCGGCACATCAGGCAGGATGTCCATTCGCTTGCCGCTTGTGACGGCGAGCGCACGCAAGGTTCCGGCCCGCACGTAACTGATAGCCGAGCCTGCGGTGGCAAAGACAATCTGCACCTGACCGCCAAGCAGGTCGGTCAGCGCCGGCGCCTCGCCGCGATACGGCACGTGAGCAAGCTTGATGCCCGCCATCATGTTGAAAAGCTCGCCCGCGACATGGCCGGTGGAACCGCTACCGCCCGAGCCCATGTTGATCTTGCCTGAATTGGCCTTCGCATAGCTGATGAATTGCGGAACGGTCTTGACGGGCAACGTGGGATTAACAGTCATGATGAGCGGCATGGCTTCGATGCTGCCGACCGCCGCAATGTCGCGCCTGAAATCGTAATCGAGATTCTGGTAGAGCGTCTCGTTGATCGCGGCCGGTGACCCGGCGAGAAGAAGCGTGTATCCGTCCGGTTGTGCATGGGCGACCAAGTCGGTTCCGAGTTTGGTGCCGGCGCCGGCGCGATTGTCGACGACGAACTGTTGGCCCAGTTGCTTCGACAGCCATTGGGCGATCAGGCGCCCGACAATGTCGAAGGTGCCGCCAGGCGGGACCGGGACGATGATATGGACCGGCCTAGTCGGATAATTTTCAGCATGAGCCAGCCGCGGCAGGCTCGGCAATAGGGCACATCCCGCTGCGACATGCAGGAAATGTCTACGGGGAAGTTTCATCGCGATCTCTCCATCCGTCCCCCCGCGGCACAAAGCGGGAAGAAATTGCCGTCACTCGGCCTTGACGTTTGCAAACTTCACGACCTTGGCCCACTTCGCGGTTTCAGCGGCGATGAATTTCGCAAAATCGGCAGTGGACATCGGGTTGACCACACTGCCGAGGCTTTCCAACCGCGTCTTAATCTCCGGATCGGCAAGCGCTGCATTCACCGCTTCGTTGAGCTTCCTAATGATTTCGGGCGGCGTGTTGGCGGGTGCAGCGAGCCCGTCAGTGGCAATCGCTTCGTAGCCTGACACGAACTCACCTATGGTGGGGACATCCGGTAGCGCCGCTGAGCGCTTCGCGCTGGTAACCGCGAGCGCGCGCAACTTGCCCGCCTTGATATACGCAACCGACAACGGAATCGGGCTGAAGGTCACCGGCACCTGGCCGCTCAGCACGTCCGTCACCGCCAGCGCCGCGCCCCGATAAGGCACGTGGATCATTTTGATTCCTGTCATGAGGTCGAAAAGCTCGCCGGCGACATGTTGCGACGTCCCGACCCCACCCGTGGCAAAATTGATCTTGCCCGGGTTGGCCTTGGCGTAGGTGATGAATTCGGGAACCGTTTTTGCCGGGAATGCGGGATTCACTTCCATAACCAGAGGCAACAGATCGATGCTGGCGACCGGCGCAATATCGCGGATAAAATTGAAGCTCAAATCGGTGTAGAGTGTCGCATTGATCTCATCCGCCGATGTCGTCCACAGCAGCGTATAGCCGTCAGGGGGCGAACGCACGACTGTCTCGGTCGCGATCGTGGTGCCGGCGCCGGGACGATTCTCAATCACGAACGGCTGCCCGAGTTGTTGCGATAGCCGTTGCCCAAGCAGGCGCGCAACGATGTCGGCAGGACCGCCGGGCGCAAAGCCAATGACCAGCTTGACCGGCCGCGTCGGATAATCCAGCGCAAATGCGATCCCCGTGACCGCCGGGATCACGCCTGCTCCCGTTGCAAGTTGCAGAAATCGGCGACGGGCAATTTTCATAGACCTCTCCAAAGACACGAGTGGCGCGGTGGCCTATCAGTCCGCCTTGACGCCGGCGAATTTGATCACCTTTGCCCACTTCTCGGTTTCGTTGGCGATGAATTTGCCGAAATCGGCGGGCGTACCCGCGAACACGTTACATCCAAGAGCGGCGAGGCGCGCTTTCATTGTCGGGTCGGCGAGAGCGGCATTAATTTGTGTATTGAGCGTCGCGATAATGTCCGACGGCGTGCCTTTGGGCACGACCACCCCGTACCAACCAAGCGCCTCGTATCCCGGCAGGAACTCTGCCATGGCCGGGACGCCGGGCAATGCCTGCTGGCGCGTGGCTGCGGTCACCGCCAGCGCGCGCAGCTTGCCTGATTTGATATAGCCAAGCGATGCCGGCATGACCCCGAACATGACCTGGTCCTGCCCGCTGAGCAGATCGGGCAGCGCCGCCGCTTCGCCTTGATAAGGAACGTCAATCATGTCGACGCCGGTCATCATCTTGAACAACTCGCCTGCAACATAGAGCGGGGTGCCATTGCCCGCCGACGCCAAGTTGATCTTTCCCGGATGTGCCTTGGCATAGGCGATGAACTCGGGAACCGTCTTTGCTGGAACCGCCGGATTGACCTCCATGACCAGGGGAATCGTGGCAATGCTCGCCACCGGCGCCATATCGCGGATGAAGTTGAAATTCAGGTGTTG
Source organism: Xanthobacteraceae bacterium (assembly GCA_030037645.1). Taxonomy (GTDB): domain Bacteria; phylum Pseudomonadota; class Alphaproteobacteria; order Rhizobiales; family Xanthobacteraceae; genus BOG-931. Next base: position 14,411 of record JASHQI010000282.1, on the reverse strand, counting down.
GTACAGCGATGCATTGATGGCGTTGGCCGACATCGCCAACAAGATCGTGCCGCCATCGGGCGGCGCCTTGGCGACCAATTCGGTGCCAATATTTGCGCTGGCGCCGGGTCGATTTTCCACGATGAACGGCTGTCCGAGCCGCTCCGACAACCATTGGCCGATCAAGCGCCCGATGATGTCGGGCGAGCCGCCGGCAGGAACGGTCACGATCAAACGCACTGGCCGCGGCGGATAGGCTTGTGCGCTGGCCATGCGCGACAGGGCCGGCAGCGCAGCCGTGGCCGTTGCCAGACTCAGAAATTTTCGGCGCGGAAGCGTCATGCTGAACTCTCCAATAAAGCGCACCGTCTCACTCGGGCTTGATACCTGCCTGCTTGACCACCGTTGCCCATTTCTCGATGCCGCTTGCGATCAAGGTGCGCATCTGTTCAGGCGTTCGAATAATCGGCGTGCCGCCCACCTTGGCAAGGCTTGCCTTGATGCCGGGGTCCGCAAGCCCGGCGTTGATCTCGCGGTTGAGCCGCTCGATGATGGCGGTCGGCGTGCCACGCGGAACGCCGACACCGGTCCATGGCTGCACCGCGAATCCCGGGATCGTTTCGCCGGCTGTGGGCACATCCGGCAATGCCGGAGTTCGCGTGGCCGACAATATCGCCAGCGCCCGCATCGTGCCGGCCCTGATATGGGGCAGCGAGTTGGGCAACGCGTCGATTCCGGCTTGCACACGACCGCTGATAATATCGATCACCATAGGTGCTCCGCCCGGATACGGCACGTGCACGACATCGACGCCGACCGATGTCTCGAACAAGTCGATTGCGAGATCGCTGATCGTACGCGCGCCAAACGAGGCGAAATTAATCTTGCCAGGATTAGCTTTTGCGTAAGCAATGAATTCGGCCAGGGTCTTAGCGGGGACGCCGGGGTTCACTTCCATCACCAACGGCAGCTCGGCGAGGCCGGACACAGGCGCAATGTCGCGCTGAAAGTCGAATGGTAGCGATTTATAGAGCGACGGATTGATCGCGTTGGTGGCCACTGTGAACAACAGCGTATAACCATCGGCTGGCGCATTGACGACCGCCTCGACACCGATATTGGTGCCGCCGCCCGGCTTGTTCTCGATGACAAACTGCTGGCCTAGTCGCTTTGACAGCCAATCCGCCATCAGCCTTGCGACCAGATCGGTTGTTCCACCAGCGGGATAGGGCACGATCCACCGCACCGGTCGCGTTGGATAAGCTTGCGCCAACGCGATCGTCGAAAGAGCTGGCAGCGTGGCGGCGCCCGCGACAATATGCAGGAATTGTCGACGACGAAGCTTCATGGCGTTTCCTCCAATCGGACGTTCGCGACGCCGGCTCAATCCACCTTGATGCCCGCAAACTTTATCACCTTCGCCCATTTCTCGGTTTCTTGGGCGATGAAGTTGCCGAATTGCGCGGGCGTCATTGACCGCGGCACGCCGCCGAGCCCGATAAGTCGCTTCCTAATGTCGGGATCTGCGAGCCCGGCATTGATCTCCTGATTGAGCTTGTCGATGATCGTGGTGGGCGTGCCTCTAGGTACTCCGATGCCCAGCCAACCGTTGACCTCATAGCCCGGCAAGGTTTCCGCCACGGCTGGAACGTCAGGCAACATTGCCAATCGGGTCCCTGTCGTAATGCCCAAGGCGCGCAGCTTGCCGGCCCTGATGTAACCGAGCGACGAAATCAGCGGGTCGAACATGACCTGGACGCGGCTGGTCAACAGATCGGTTTGCGCCTGCATCTCGCTGGGAGCCGGCACGTGGACCATGTCGATACCGGCCATCATCTTGAACAGTTCGCCGGCGAAATTGGTCAAGTTCCCGGTACCGGTCGAGGTGATGTTGATCTTGCCCGGATTGGCCTTGGCATAGGCAATGAACTCCGGAATGGTCTTGGCCGGGAATGATGGATTGACTTCCATGACAAAGGGGTTGCTGTTGATGGCCGCAACGGGCGTAATATCGCGCATGAAATTGAAGTTGAGATGCGTGTAGAGCGTCGCATTGATCATGTTCGGCGACGCGACCAAAAGGAGCGTGTAGCCGTCCGCAGGCGCGCGCACGACCGTCTCGGTCGCGATATTGGTGCCGGCGCCGGGCCGGTTCTCGATCACGAACGATTGGCCGAGCCGACGCGACAGCCATTGGGCCAATAGTCGTGCGACAACGTCAGGCGCTCCTCCGGCGGCAAAGCCGATGACAAGCCGCACCGGCCGCGTCGGGTAGTCTTGCGCATACGCCAACCTCGATTTGGCCGGCAGCGCGACAGCACCGGCCGTCAGTTGCAGGAATTTTCGGCGCGGAAAGTCCACTGCGCTCCCCTCACAAAGTACCGCCACCCTCGCTGCTATCACTCCACTTTGATGTTCGCGAACTTGATCACCTTGGCCCATTTTGCGGTGTCCGCCGCTATGACCTTCTTGAAATCGTCGCGCGAGCTTGCGAATGCCGGCGAGCCCAAATCGGCAAGCCGCGCCTTGAATGCCGAATCGGCAAGCGCGGCGTTGATTTCGCCGTGCAGTTTGTCGAGGATTTCAACGGGCGTGCCTGCTGGCGCACCAATGCCCTGCCAACCACTCGCCTCGTAACCCGGAACAAACTCACTGATCGGCGGCACATTAGGCAGCACGTCGTAACGCGTGGCCGTCGTTACGCCAAGCGGCCGCAGCTTGCCGGATTTGATATAGCCGATCGAAGACGCGACCAGATCGAACATCACCTGAAGCCGGCCGCTCAACAGATCCGGCAATGCGGGCCCGGTGCCGTGATAATGTACCGCGACCAGCTTGATACCGGTCATCATCTCGAACAGCTCGCCATAGAGATGCGGACCGCTACCCGGTCCGCCCGTGCCCATATTGATCTTGCCCGGATTGGCCTTGGCATAGGCGATGAACTCGGGAACGGTCTTGGCCGGCACCGAGGGATGAACTTCCATCACGCCACCGGCGCGACTCATGCTGGCGACTGGAGCGATGTCACGAATGAAATTGAAGTCGAGATTCTTGTAGAGCGTGGCGTTCCAGGCATTGATGGTGGTCACATTGAGCAGCGTGTAGCCGTCGGGGTTTGCGTGCGCGACGTATTCGGTCGCGATATTCATGGCGGCGCCGGGGCGATTTTCGACGACGAATGACTGGCCAAGCCGCTGCGATAGCCACTGCGCAATCAAACGCGCCAGGATATCGGCGGCACCCGAAGGAGCAAAGCCGACGATGATCCGCACCGGCCGCGTCGGATAATCGAGCGCGAATGCTACGCGCGGCAGTGCGGAGGCAACGGCCGCCGCTGCGGCAGTTGCCGCGAAGTGCAGAAATCGCCGACGCGGAAGTGTCACGATGACTTTTCCCGATTGAACATCAGCGATGGGCTTCCCGGCAATCATCGGCGAAGGGGTGCGCTTTCTGCGGCGCGCCCCTTTCACGTCAGCATCGAGCCGTTAAGGCAGCTCGGCTATCAACTTTTGATATTCGGTCTCGGTCCAGGCTCTGAAGGTGCGCGTGCGCACACTGCCTTGCGAGCCGATTGCCATTGCAAATTTGGCGATGCTGTCTCCGTTCGCCGCTTCCAGAACCACAAGAAGATCGGAGTCGCCCGATGTCAGATAAAGCTCCTTCATATTGACCCCGACCTTCTTGGCCAGGTCCCGGGCGGCTTTGGCGCGCTTGGGCGAGTCCTTGACGCCACGAATTCCCTGATCAGTCCAGTTCACCATGCAGATAAACAGCATGTCGTCCTCCGTTTGTTACGCACAAAATCCGGCGCCCGCTCCCTGGCGGCCTCCGGCCCCCGGCCCGTGGCATGTGATAGAGACTTAAAATGGCGATCGTCGGAGAGATCGCGCCCGCCGATGGCATGAGCGCTGCCGCAAAAAGCAGGATTTCGGCACGTCCCGCGTGCAGCTCTTCGGTAACGCTACACCGGCAACCCGACCGCTGGGAAGCGCCACGATTGTCGCTGACGACGCGCGCGCAAGACCCTGTTGCTGCAGGTCAATTCCACGCCCACAGAACAAATACATTATATACTATGCAGAGAGTGCTTCCGGACCGTCACAGAATGACCGCTGCAGGATCGAAGAAGCGCGACCGCTGGAGTTCATTCCCTGTCACGAGATTTGCAGCTAAGTAAGTCGGGCAATGCAGGCTGACGGATAGAAAGCATGGCATCCGATCGCGCACACCAACCGCACCACGGCCACACACACCACCATGGCCACAACCATGCATACGATCACACGCCAAGTGTTTTCGGAACGGCTTTCGCCGTGGCGACCGCGCTCAATGTCGCTTTGGTTGTCATCCAAGTGCTCTACGGCGTACTGGCTCACTCGATGGCGCTATTGGCGGATGCCGGTCATAACGCAGGCGACGTGTTGGCCCTGCTGTTGGCTTGGGCGAGTCACTCGATTTCCCAAAAACATCCGACCGAGCGCTACACCTATGGCTTTCGCTCGACCTCGATATTGGCCGCTCTGATCAACGCTACTATTCTCCTTGTTGTGACCGGCGCCATCGCTTGGGCGGCCATCCAACGTCTGCTCGCTCCGGCGCCAGTCGTCGGCGGCACGATGATGGCGGTAGCGGCTGTTGGTATTGTCATCAACGGCGTCGCGGCTGCACTCTTATCGCGCGGCGATACCCACGACCTCAACATCCACGGCGCATTCTTGCATCTTTTGGCGGATGCCGCCGTATCCACGGGCGTGGTCGCCGCGGCTGTCGTCATCCTGCTGACCGGATGGTTATGGGTCGATCCCGCGGCGAGCCTCATCATTTCCGCCGTGATTGTTTTCAGCACGTGGGGATTGTTGCGCGACGCGGCGAAATTATCGTTGCAGGGAGTGCCGTCGCAAATCGATCCGGTTGCCGTGCGAAACTATTTGGAGTCGCTTCCGGCCGTGGCCGAAGTGCATGACCTCCACATTTGGCCGATGAGCACCACCGAAACCGCACTCACTTGCCATCTCGTCATGCCGGAAGGATATCCGCAAACCGAATTCCTGGGTTTGATATACACCGATTTACAGCATCAGTTCGGCATCGAGCATCCGACGATCCAGATCGAACGCGGCGATCGGCCGTGCAAGCTGTCGCCGGCACACATTGTTTGAGTTTTCAAATCGGCGCATCATTCCAAAATCGGCGTCGGGGTTTCGGATAGGATCATGGGCAGAGCAAAAGGTTGACAAAACGGCGTGATGAACGAGCATTCGGATCTAGCCAAGTCCACGCTGCCGCTATTTCGCTATCGCCCATTCCGGCTTTTATTCACTACACGCGCCGCCGCCAATACGGCCAACCAGATGCAGGCCGTCGCGGTCGGTTGGCTTATGTACGATCTTACCGGCAGCGCGCTTGCTCTCGGGCTGATCGGGCTTGTGCAATTCGTTCCCCCGCTGTGCTTGACGCTGGTTGCCGGACAGATTGTCGATCGTTGCAATCGCCGCCTTATTCTAAACTGCTGTTACGTGGTCGAGTTCACTGTGTCCCTAGGCTTGCTCACGCTGGCGACCTTTGGCGAGCGGCCGGTCGTACCAATCTTCGGTCTTCTCCTCGTCAATGCGGTCGCGCGAACTTTCGAGGCGCCGGCGCTGCAATCGCTCGTGCCCACGACGGTGCCGCGCGCGATATTGATGCATGCAGTATCCGCCTACGCATCGGCCGGAAAAATGTCGCAACTCGTAGGTCCGGCACTCGGCGGGCTGCTCTACAGCTTCGGTGCCGGGGTTGATTTCGGCCTGTGCGCCCTGCTCATTCTCATTGCCGGCATTGCAAGTTTTTTGCTGCCGCTTCCTGTCGTGCCAACCGAACGGTCGAAGGTGACGTGGGCGACGCTGCTCGCCGGTATTCGCTTCATCTGGAACCAGCCGGCGGTTCTCGGCGCAATGTCGCTCGATCTCGTCGCCACGCTGTTCGGCGGTGTGGTGGCGCTGCTGCCGATCTTCGCCCGCGACATCCTGCAGATCAGTTCGTGGGGCTTTGGCCTCCTGCGGGCCGCCCCGGCCACCGGGGGAATCATTTTCGCCACGATATTGGCGCGCGTGCCTGTCACGCGCAAAGCCGGCCGTATCATGTTCGCGGCGGTCGCGGTGTACGGCGCCGCAACGATCGCATTTGGATTCTCGGACCATGCCATTCTCTCACTCGGCATGTTGGCTATCGTCGGCTCAGCCGACATGCTCAGCACCGTCATCCGTCAATCGCTGATCCAATTTGCGACACCGGACGAGATGCGAGGGCGGGTCTTTGCCGTCAATTCCCTGTTCGTCAATTGCGCCAGTCAAATCGGCATGTTCGAGTCCGGCGTCACCGCGGCGTGGTTCGGTGCGGTCGGCTCTGCTGTGCTGGGCGGCGCGGTTGTTCTCGGCGTCGTTCTCATTTGGGTTTGGCGCTTTCCGACGTTGCGGCGCGTCGAACGGCCCGATGAGCTGGTCCCTGACCGAATTCATCACATTCGATGAGGACGAAACCGCGTTCGGCACGTACGCGTTATTGCAGCGAACAAGTTGCGATCGATGGATCCGATAGAGACACCCGACCAGCCTGCAGGTTCGTCAGCGCGTTCATCGGCGCTCCGGGCGGTTGTGCGCTTTTTGCTGGGTCGGCAGCTTGCCAATCGAGAAAGCCGCTCGCGCGCCATAAGCGCTGGCGAGGGCGTGCCAGCGCTCGGCCTCGATGGCCTGAGCTCATCGGCTTACGGACCGGAAGCCGCGCTCAGCGTGCTGGTCGGGGCGGGCGCCGTCGGCGTCGCCGACCTCGGCCCGCTGATGCTGGTCATTCTAGCACTGCTTACGACCCTGTTCGCCTCCTATTGGCAAACCATCGCCGCCTATCCAAAGAGCGGCGGTGCCTACAATGTTGCGCAGAATAACTTGGGCGTGAACGCGAGCCTGTTGGCGTCGGCAGCGTTGATGATCGACTACGTGCTCAACGTCGCGGTCGGCATCTCGGCAGGTGTTGCGGCACTGGTCTCGGCCGTGCCTACGTTACATCCTTACACGCTGCCACTTTGCCTCGCCATCCTTGCGCTACTCACGATCGTGAACCTGCGCGGCACATTCGACGCTGGCCGGTTGTTTGCGATGCCCACCTATCTGTTTATCGCCTGTTTCATGATCGTCATAGTGCTCGGAATATACGCCATCGCCACAAGTGGCGGCCACCTGGAGCCGGTAGTCGCTCCGCCGCCGCCACCCAAGGCGACCGAGGCTGTCGGAGCGTGGCTCCTGCTGCGCGCATTCGCCAGCGGCTGCACGGCAATGACCGGGGTCGAGGCGGTCAGCAATGGCACCGGCGCGTTCCGCGAGCCGCGAGTGACCAATGCTCGGGCGACGCTCACCGCCATTGTCGTCATTCTCGGCATCCTGCTCGCCGGCATCGCCTATCTGGCGACCTCCTATGGCATCGCAGCCATGGACCAGACGCAGCCCGGCTACCAAAGCGTGCTGTCGCAACTCGTTGGCGCCGTGGCGGGACGCGGCGTCTTTTATTATGTGGCCATCGCAAGTGCGCTGTGCATCCTTTGTTTGTCGGCGAATACGAGCTTCGTCGGCTTTCCGCGGCTCTGCCAGATCGTGGCTCAAGACGAATTCTTGCCGCGACCGTTTGCGACTGTCGGGCGGCGATTGGTTTTTTCGGTCGGCATTCTTTATCTCGCGGTCACCGCCGGACTATTGCTGATCGTCTTCAACGGCATCACCAACGACTTGATCCCGCTGTTTGCCATCGGCGCATTCTTGACTTTCACCATGTCGCAAACGGGCATGGTGGCGCATTGGCGACGGCAGCTGCGGAGCGAGCACCTTGGCGCCCGTCGCCGCCAAATATGGATTCATCTCGTCATCAACGCCGTAGGCGCCTCGACGACGGTGACGGCGCTGGTGGTCATTGTGGTGGCCAAGTTTCTGGATGGCGGCTGGATCACCATCATCGCCATTCCTTGCGTCGTCCTATTGCACAAATTGATCAAGCGGTACTACGACGGCGTGCGCGAGCGCCTTAAGGACGACGGGTCGCTCGAGTTTCGTCGCGCCAAGCCACCCATTGTGCTGGTCCCTACGCGGGAATGGAATCGGCTGACGGACGGCGCGCTTCGCCTCGCCATGGAGCTTTCACCGGACGTCACTGCCGTTCACCTGGCCGCGCTCGAGGGTCCGGACGTGACGGGCGACGAGAAGAAGCTGCGAGATCAATGGGCGAAGGCTGTAGAGAGTTCGGCGGCAGCCGCCCGTTATCCGAGCCCGCCCAAACTGGTCTACTTGAGCGCTCCCTATCGTCGCATTCACGCGCCGCTGTTGAAACTAATCAGAGAACTCGAGGATGACAATCCGGAGCGGACGATTGCTGTCCTGATTCCGGAAATCATCAAGCGACACTGGTGGGAATACCTTTTGAGCAATCGCCGCGCCGAGCATATCCGATCCGCCGTCCTTGAATATGGCGGCTCGCGCGTGGCCGTCATCGGCATGCCGTGGCACTTGTCGGAGCCCAAGATCGAGGAGGGCATGACCGAAGAAGAGGCTGCAGCGCCGTTTCGCATTCAAAACGTATTTGGTATCCGCCGCCGCCCAGGCCGCAGCCGCAACGTGGAATGACCTGCGCTCACAGGGACTGTCAAATGACGTATCCGTTCGCTGGCCGCGCCTATATAAGGGGTGCTTGAATGGAACCAAAGCAACCAATTGGCGTTCGGCGGCCGTAGGGTGGCCTTGATGAACGGGACGACATAGTGCCGCAGATGAAGATCGAACCGGAACGGGCCGAGCCCAAGATGGGCATTTGGCCGGTCACCCAGCTGCAACCGCCTGTGCCGGAACTCGATAATGTGCAGCTAAAGCAGCTACTCGACTTACTCCCGGCTCCCGGCCGCCGTCTATCTGACCGATGCCGAGGGGCGGATCACCTATTTCAACGAGGCCGCAGAGACGCGCTGGGGCGCCCGGCCAAAGCTTAACTCCGATCAGTTTTGCGGGTCTTGGCGCCTCTATTACACGGACGGCACCCACATGCCGCACGATCAATGCCCGATGGCGCTGACATTAAAGGAACAGCGACCGAATCGTGGCAACCAGGCGATAGCCGAGCGACCCGACGGTACGCGCGTGCCATTCATGGCATTCCCCACCCCGTTATACGACGCCTCGGGCGCTTTCATCGGCGCCGTGAACATGCTCATCGACATGAGCGAGCATCAGCGCGCCGAAGATGCCTCTCGTCGTCTTGCCTCGATCGTCGAGTCCTGTGACGATGCAATTGTCAGTAAAGACCTCAATGGTATCATTATCACCTGGAACAAGGGTGCGGAGCGGCTGTTCGGCTATCTGGCAGCAGAGGTCATCGGCAAACCGGTCACGATTTTGATCCCTCAGGATCGCCAGGACGAGGAAACCCGAATCCTGGAGCGCATTCGGCGCGGCGCACGAATAGACCATTACGAGACGGTGCGACAGCGCAAGGATGGCACCTTCATCACGGTTTCGCTGACGGTGTCGCCGGTAACCGATGAGTTCGGGCGCATCGTCGGCGCCTCCAAGGTCGCACGCGACATCACCGAGCAAAAACGCAAGGAAGAGACGATCGCTCTTCTTGCACGCGAGGCGGACCATCGCACCAAGAATTTGCTGGCGCTGGCGCAAGCCACCGTCCATCTCACCCACGCCGGAGACCCCCGAGGAACTCAAGGAAGCAGTCGAAGGCCGGTTGCGGGCGCTAGCCAACGCGCATGCTTTACTCGCGCAATCGCGTTGGGCCGGCGCCGATTTGCGCAAACTGGCGCTTGAGGAGCTGTTGCCCTATTGCCAGCAGGACGACTCTCGAACGCAGATCAACGGTCCGAGCATCATGCTTGAACAAGCGCCGGCACAGGCCGTGGCGCTTACCCTGCACGAGCTTGCAAGCAACGCGGCCAAATACGGAGCGTTATCGAGCCCGTCCGGACGCATCGAATTGCAATGGCGGTTGCAATCGGCGTCGCGGCTGGCGGTTCGTTGGATGGAAAGCGGCGGCCCCGCCGTCAAACCGCCGACGCGCCAGGGTTTCGGCACGCGCGTGATGGAGCGAGTAATCTGCCATCAGCTCAATGGCGAACTGCGCTTCGAATGGCGCGAGCAAGGCGTCTCCTGCGAGATCATCCTGCAAATCTAGGCCTGCCAGCGGTCATCCCGAGTTGCCCGCGCGCCGCGCACCTCGAATGGTGACGAACAATTCATGCGGTCTTGACCACCTTCAGGCCCAACTCTGCAATGGTCCTCTCGCGCATGACGAATTTCTGAATCTTGCCTGTCACGGTCATCGGGAATTCATCAACGAACTTGATGTAACGCGGCACCTTATAGTGGGCGATCTTGTCGCGGCAGAACGCCCTGATCTCCTCTTCACTGGCAGTCACCCCCGGCCGCAGCTTGACCCAGGCGCAAACCTCTTCACCGTAGCGGTCGTCCGGCACGCCGATCACCTGCACGTCCTGGATTTTCGGATGCCGATAGAGGAATTCCTCGATCTCACGCGGATAAACATTTTCACCGCCGCGGATGACCATGTCCTTGATGCGCCCGACGATGTTGCAATAACCCTCTGCGTCGATGGTCGCGAGATCGCCGGTACGCATCCAGCGCGCCGCATCGATAGCTTCGCGCGTACGTTCTTCGTCACCCCAATAGCCGAGCATCACCGAGTAGCCGCGCGTCAACAATTCGCCCGGCGTTCCCGGCGGCACGATGCGCCCGTTCAAATCGATGATCTTCACTTCGAGATGCGGCTGGATGCGCCCGACGGTTGAAACACGTCGCTCGAGAGGATCTTCAGTCGAGCTCTGAAAGCTGACCGGGCTCGTCTCGGTCATGCCGTAGGCGATGGTGATCTCCGAGAGATGCATCTTCTCGACGGCACGCTTCATCACCTCGATAGGGCATGGCGAGCCCGCCATGATGCCGGTTCGCAGTGAAGCCAGGTCGAAACGCCCGAACTCCGGATGATCGAGCTGCGCGATAAACATGGTCGGCACGCCGTGGAGGGCAGTACAGCGCTCCTCGGCGACCGTCTGGAGCGTCGTCAGCGGATCGAACCCCTCGCCGGGAAATACCATGCAGGCCCCGTGCGTCAGCGCGGCGAGATTGCCCAGAACCATGCCGAAACAGTGATAGAGCGGCACCGGGATGCAGAGGCGGTCATCAGGCGTCAGGCGCATCGACTCGCCGATGAAGAAGCCATTGTTGAGGATATTGTGATGTGACAACGTTGCGCCTTTGGGAAATCCGGTCGTGCCCGATGTGAATTGGATGTTGATTGGATCGTCGAATTGCAGCTGCGGCCCCAGCGCAGCGATGCGCTCCGCCTCAGCCGCGCTGCTGCGCGCGAGCACATCGGAAAATCGAAAGGTGCCTGGGTGCCGGCCGTCGCCGAGGAGTACGATGGAGCGCAACGACGGCAAGCGTAACGCTTCGAGATAGCCGGGCGCCGAGCAACCGAGCTCTGGCGCCAACTCGAGCAGTATGGCGACGTAGTCCGAGGACTTGAAACGTTCGGCGAGGATGAGCGCCTTGCAACCGACCTTATTGAGCGCGTATTCAAGTTCGGTCGCGCGATAAGCCGGATTGATGTTGACCAGGATCAGCCCGGCCTTCGCAGTCGCAAACTGCGTGAGCACCCATTCGCTGTTGTTGGGCGACCAGATGCCGATTCGATCGCCCGGCTGTAAACCAAGCGCCAGCAGCCCGGCCGCGAGCTTGTCAACTGCCAGACGCAACTCGCCATAGCTCAATCGTACATTCTGGTGGCGAACGACGAGCGCCGGCCGGGTCTCCCATTCCGCGCAAGCCGCATCGAAAAACTGCCCGATAGTTTCGCCCAGCAGCGGTTTGTCGTTTGCGCCATGAACGTAACTGAGCGTTAGCTCCGCCATTCGTGCTCGCTCCCGCTTGTGACACCAAGAGTAGCCTGAGTTGAGCAACGGCAAAAGCCGGCTACGCTTCGCTACATATCTCGGAGTCCCGCCTGCTTGAGCAGCGGATAAGTCACCTCGCGGAATTCGCGCATGCCCTCGATATAGCGCGGCCAGGACAGCAGAACGCCGTCAAGGCCGATCTTTGCCAGCGTCGCGAGGCCGTCGACAATCTGGTCCTTGGTCCCGATCAATGGGAAGCCGCCCCAACCCGAGATCATCATCTCCGCCATCGCCTTGCGGCGCTCTTGGGGGTAATCGCGCTGATTGATCTCCGCGCCCATGGTGTCAATCACGGTCTTGGCTGCCGCCCAGTCGCCCTTCTCGTGGACGTAATAATCATAGAACGCACGCGCTTCACGCTCAGTCTCCGCCTGAACAATCGTGGCGTTGCTCCACACCCGCACTTCGCGACCATATTCCTTGCGCGCGAGCTGATGATAGGCCTGTACATGCGCGGTGTTGGTCGCAAGATCGTGGCTGCGGATATTGGTAAAGACGAGATCGCAGTGCTTGCACGCAAATCGCCGGCCACGCTCCGAGGAGCCCGCGTTCATGATCGCTGGGTAGGGATACTGAATCGGCTTCGGTTGCAGATAGCCGCCCTTGATCCGATAAAATTTGCCTTCATGGTCGAACGTCTCGTCGTCGGTCCATAAGCGCTTGACGATACCGAGCCATTCTTCGGCGCAAGCGTAGCGATCCTCATGCTCGAGCAAAGAAACGCCGAACATCTCCATTTCCGGAAAGTTCCAGCCGTTGACGACGTTGAGCGTATAGCGGCCGTTGGAAATGTGGTCGATGACGGTCGACTGCTTGGCCGCGATGATCGGATGATTGAGTGCGACATGAGACGTCGATATGACGCCGGACCTTTGCGTCGCCGCGGCAATCCCGGCCGCCCAGGTGTAGGTCTCAAAGCCATGCCCCTGCGGATCGGTCGCGCCGCCAAAGCCGCGCCAGCGCGCGACCGGCACCAGCGCCTCGAAGTCCATCTCATCGGCGAGTTGCGCCAGCGTCACCGTATTCGGCCAAGTGATCTCGAGGCGCCCGTCGAGGTCGGACATGACGCAGCCGCTGTCGAGATTGGTTTGAAAAGTGCCGAGTTTCAGTTTGCGACTGCCAAAGGCCGGATTGGTTTCGTGCCGGTCCTTTTGCTGCGGCCTTCGGTTCATACCGAATTGAATCCTGCGGCCTCGACTGGAGTCAAGGAAGCGTCTCCAATCGATCTGGCCGACGCTGGTGCAAATCGCCACGTCGCCGAGTTTGCCGCGTCATTCGGACCGAAGATTACGCCCGCGCGCAGGGCGTGATTTTACCATCGGTGCAGATGCGGTATTGTGCCCCTGCCCCGCTCGCAGCCGTGTGGGTGGGAATCCTGATGCTTCACCGAGGGAAAGCCATGGCTGGCGCGCTCGAAGGTATCCGCGTTGTCGAGTTTGCCAACTATGTGTCCGGCCCTTATGCCGGAATGCTGCTCGGCGATTTCGGCGCCGAGGTCATCAAGGTTGAAGCGCCCGATGGCGGCGACCCGTTTCGCGGCTGGGGGCGCGTCGAGTACAGTCCGACTTTCGGCTCCGTCAATCGCAATAAGAAAAGCGTGGTACTTGATCTCAAGAGCGCGGCCGGGCTCGCCGCAGCGCGCGCCCTGGTGCGCACCGCCGACGTGCTGATCGAGAATTTCCGCAACGGGACCATGGAGCGGCTCGGCCTCGGCTACGACGAGGTGTCGCGCGACAATCCGGGCCTGGTATGGTGCTCAATCACCGGCTTCGGCTCGAATGGTCCCTATGCCTCCCGCCCGGGCTACGACACCGTCGGCCAATCGACAAGCGGGCTTCTCAGTCTCCTAACCGATCTCGATCATCCGCGCCCGATGGGCATTTCGCTATCCGATCATCTTTCCGGCATCACGGCGTGCAACGGCATCCTCGCCGCATTGATCGCGCGTGGCCGCGGCGGCAAAGGACAACGCGTCGACACGTCGCTTCTGGAAGCCTCGGTTTCATTCTGCGGCGAGAACGCCGCACGATTTTTTGAAAATGGCAAGGTTCCCAACCGCGCCACTCGGACCCATCAAGCGCAAGTCTATGCGTTCGTCGGCTCCGACGGCAAGCCGTTCGTCATTCACCTATCCACGCCGACAAAATTCTGGCAGGCGTTGGCTCGAGTCGCGGGGAACCCGCAATGGATCGACGACCCGCGCTTCGCCACCAAGGAGACGCGCGGCCGCCATTACGACGTCCTGCACAGCGAGCTTGCCGCGATATTCCGGACCGATACGCGGCAAACGTGGCTGTCGAAGTTGCAAGCGGCCGATGTTCCGGCGGCTCCGCTCAATACATTCGACGAGGTTTTCAACGATCCTCAGGTTAAGCACCTTGGGTTACGGCAAGACGTGCCGCACAAGCGCATTGGCAGCGTTGGGCTGGTGCGTAACGCC
>JASHQI010000045.1 GCA_030037645.1 Xanthobacteraceae bacterium | reverse complement strand
GGACGCGGCCGCTTGAAGAAGTCGCCGGGCGGGCTTTCCCCGCCCCCGCCTGTCCCAGTCCAGCGATGCACCTCGCGCGCCGGTCATAATGCCGGCAGGATGATGCCCGAGCCGCCCGGGAGCCAAGGTGACGAGCCAAAGCCCGCGGGCACCGCATCCCGCTCCGCCAACCGCTGTCACCCGGCCGGCGTCCTTGTCAGGAAGCGGGACGGCGCGCGTTCTACCGATCGCGCTGACGCCGTCAAGCTTTGTCACCGATGACGCGACATCAAATTGATTTGGCAGTGATTTTCGTGGCGCTCCGGGGCGTTCGCTGCGGCGACGCGCCGCGCGGAACGTACGAATCAAAGAATCTTCGCCGCCATTTGTCTCGCCTCTTTCCGCTGGCGATCAAGCCGGTAGCGAACAGACTTGAATTTTACGGTTTCGGTCCTTGCGCCCAACGCAGGCTACAAAATCAAACCCTCTCCATCGCCAGCGACACGCCCTGGCCGACGCCGACGCACATGGTGGCGAGGGCGCGCTTGCCGCCGCGTTTATGGAGCCCATGCATCGCGGTCAGAGCAAGCCGCGCGCCCGACATGCCGAGCGGATGGCCAAGCGCGATGGCGCCGCCATGCGGATTGACGTGCTCGGCGTCTTCGGCGACGCCGAGCTGGCGCAAGCAGGCGATGCCTTGCGAGGCAAACGCCTCGTTGAGCTCGATCAGGTCGAAATCGCCGATCTTCAATCCGAGCCGCTGCATCAACTTCTTCGTCGCCGGCACCGGCCCGATGCCCATGATGCGCGGCGGCACCGCGGCCGACGCCATGCCGAGTATTTTCGCACGTGGCCTTAATCCGTGCGCCTTCAGCGCGTCCTCGCTGGCAAGGATTATCGCCGCCGCGCCGTCATTGATGCCCGAGGCGTTGCCGGCCGTGATGGTGCCGCCATTGCGCACGATCGGTTTGAGCTTTGCCAATGCGTCGAGCGTGGTGTCGGGACGCGGATGCTCGTCCTTGTCAACGACGATGGGCCCCGCCTTGCCGCCGGGCGCCTGCACCGGCACGATTTCTTCGGCAAAATAGCCGGACGCCTGCGCCTTGGCAGCGCGTTCTTGTGAGCGCAGCGCGAACGCGTCCTGGTCGCGACGCGCCACCTGAAATTCCTCGGCGACGTTCTCGCCGGTCTCGGCCATGGAGTCGACGCCGTACTGCGCCTTGAGCAGCGGATTGATGAAGCGCCAACCGAGCGTGGTGTCGTAGATCTCGGCCGAACGCGAGAACGCGTCCGCCGCCTTGCCCATGACAAAAGGCGCACGCGTCATCGACTCCACCCCGCCGGCGATGGCAAACTCCATTTCGCCGCAGCGGATTGCGCGCGCAGCGTCGCCGACCGCGTTGAGTCCCGAGGCGCACAGCCGATTCACGGTGACGCCGGGAGTCGTGTCCGGCAGCCCGGCAATCAAGAGCGCCATGCGCGCGACATTGCGATTGTCTTCGCCGGATTGGTTGGCGCAGCCGAAGAAAACCTCATCGAGCCGCAACCAGTCGGCCTGCGCATTGCGGGCCACCAGCGCCTTGATCGGAACTGCGGCAAGATCGTCGGCGCGCACCTTGGCGAGTGCGCCGCCGTAGCGGCCAATGGCGGTGCGCGCCGCATCGCAAATAAAAACCTCCCGCATCGGTCGCTCCCTCCGGTCGTCGTCTGGTCGACAGGGCCCTTGAGCTATTTACGGGCCATGCCCAACAGGGTCAAATGGGACAAATTTCGATCCTCATCCTGAGGCGCCCGCGCGTAGCGCGAGCCTCGAAGGATGCAGGCCCAGGCGCCGGGGCCTCGTCCTTCGAGGCTCGGCCGCTTTGCGGCCGAGCACCTCAGGATGAGGATTGGGGGTGCGAGATGGGCGCATTCGTATACATGCTTTAGTGCGCAGACGGCTCGTACTACATCGGAAGCGCCAGGGGCGATGACCTGAGCCAACGCGTGGCTGAACATGAAACCGGTGCGTATCGCGGCTACAGATACACGCGCCGTCCATTGCGCTTAATATGGTCCGAACGCTTTGACCGCATCACCGACGCCATTGCGGCGGAACGCCAGATCAAAGGATGGAATCGCGCAAAGAAGGAAGCGCTGGTCAGAGGCGATTGGGGTGAGATCAAACGGCTTGCGAGGAGGCGAGCCGGAAAACGTAAATCCTCATCCTGAGGTGGCCGCGCAACGTGCGGCCCTCGAAGGATGAGGAATTGAGACAGCACGAATGACCAACTCGGGTTCGAAAAAGGATTTCCCCAAACTGCCGCCGACGCTCCATGCCGAGCGGCGCGGCAAGGTCGCCGTGCTCAAGCTCAATCGGGCGGAGAAACGCAACGCGCTCGACGATCCGACCGTGCAGGGGATCGAGACCTTTTTCTCATCGCTGCCGGACGGCATCGGGGCCGCGTTGCTTGCCGGCGAGGGCGAGCACTTTTCCTCCGGCCTCGACCTCGCCGAATTGTTCGAACGCGACGTCTATGCCGGCGTGGCGCATTCACGCTCCTGGCATCGCGCATTCGAGCGCATCGAGTTCGGCACGGTGCCGGTCGTTGCCGTGCTGCACGGCGCGGTGATCGGCGGCGGGCTCGAGCTCGCCGCCGCCGCCCATATTCGCGTCGCCGAGCGCTCGGCGTTCTATGCGCTGCCCGAGGCAAGCCGCGCCATCTTTCTCGGCGGCGGCGGCACGGTGCGGCTGCCGCCGCTGATCGGCGCTTCACGGGTGATGGACATGATACTGACCGGCCGCACGCTGTCCGCCGAGGAAGGCCACGCGATCGGGCTTTCGCATTACCTTGTCGACAACGGCGAGGGTTTTGCCAAAGGCCTCGAACTCGCCCAACGCATTGCCGGCAATGCGCCGTTCACCAATTACGCGACGATGCAGCTTTTGCCGCGTATTGCCCGCAGCGATCCCGCCGCCGGCTTCGCCACCGAAGCCCTCGCCGCCGCCATCGCGCAGGGCGAGCCCGAGGCCAAGGCGCGACTGAAGGCATTTTTGGCAAAGCGCGGCCCCAAGGTGGCGCGGAAATGACGATTTTTCTGATGCCATGACGTTATAGGATCGCCGTGAAATTTGCCCATTTGGACGCGAACGAACTGACCAACTCCCCTCTCCCCGTTCGCGGAGCGAATGGCGGGGAGGGGTCGGGGGTGGGGGGCCCTTTGCTGCTGTTCCCCCCACCTCGGCTCATATCGCTATCGCGATATTCGCCGACCCTCCCCGCCGCTTCGCGGGGGGAGGGGCAGGAGATCCCGGCGTGACGAACGTGTCCGTCACAACAGGGGCAGAAGATCGCCCGCCGCTGCGGGCGGTGCAGCTCGGGTCCGCGGATGTCGTGGTCGAGCGGCGCAGCGACGGCGCCATCGTGATGCGCTCGCCGCATCCGCTGCCGGCCTATCCGCAAAATCTCACGCAGCGGCTCGTGCATTGGGCGGCAACAGCGCCGCACCGCGTTTTCCTCGCGCAGCGCGACGCGTCGGGCGGCTGGCGCACGCTGACCTACGCGCAGACGCTCGAGGCGGTGCGCGCCATCGCCGCGACGCTGCTGGCGCGCGACCTTTCGCCCGAGCGCCCGATCGCGATCCTCTCCGGCAACGACATCGAACACGCGCTCCTTGGCCTTGCTGCCATGCATGTCGGCATTCCGTACGCGCCGATCTCGGTGCCCTATTCGCTGCTGTCGCAAGACTTCAAGAAACTGAAAACCATCGTTGATGTCCTCACCCCCGGCCTGGTCTTCGCCGCCAACGGCAAGGCGTTTGCCCGAGCGCTCGCCGCCGCGGTGCCGCCGGGGCTCGAAGTGGTGGTGACCGCGAATCCTCCCAGCGATCGCGGCGCGGCGCTTTTTGCCGACTTGTTGGCGGCGCAGCCGACATCGGCGGTCGACGTGACGCACGCCAATGTCGGTCCCGACACGGTTGCAAAGATCCTCTTCACCTCCGGCTCGACCGGCCAACCGAAAGGCGTCATCAATACGCAGCGGATGCTCTGCGCCAACCAGGCGATGATCCGCTGCGGCTTTGCCTTCCTCGCCGAGGAGCCGCCCGTGCTCGTCGACTGGCCGCCCTGGAACCACACCTTCGGCGGCAACCACGATTTCGGGATGGTGCTCGACAATGGCGGCTCGCTCTATATCGACGAGGGCAAGCCGCTGCCCGGCGCCATCGAGGCCACGGTGCGCAACCTGCGCGATGTTGCGCCGACCATCTATTTGAACGTGCCGAAAGGCTTCGAGATGCTGTTGCCGTATTTGCGCAGCGACGCGGCGTTGCGCGAGCGCTTCTTCAGCCGGCTCAAGGTCCTGTTCTACGCCGGCGCCAGCCTCGCCCAGCATGTGCGCGACGAATTGCAGGAGCTGGCTGTCGAGACCACCGGCGAGCGCATCATCTTTCTTTCCAGCCTCGGCTCGACGGAGACCGCGCCAGCCGCGCTGGCGTGTACTTGGGAAACCGAGCTCACCGGCAATATCGGCCTGCCGCTGCCCGGCGTGGCGCTGAAACTCGTGCCGCGCGACGGCAAATTCGAAGCACGGCTCAACGGCGCCAACATCACGCCCGGCTATTGGCGCGCGCCCGCGCTTACCGCGGAAGCCTTCGATGAGGAGGGCTTTTACAAGATCGGCGACGCGCTCAAATTCGCCGATGCCGGCGATCCGGCCAAAGGTCTGCTGTTTGACGGCCGGCTGGCCGAAGATTTCAAGCTCGCGACCGGCACCTGGGTCAATGTGGGGCCGCTGCGCGCCGCATTCATCGCCGTCTGCGCGCCGTTCGTCCGCGACGTCGTGCTGGCGGGCGCGGACCGCGACGAAGTCACCGCGCTCATCTTTCCCGATCTCGATGCCTGCCGCACGCTGGCGCCCGATCTCGCGCCGGATGTTGCTCCGGCGGTCCTGCTGGCCGACCCGCGCGTGCGCTATGAGATCACCGGCCGCCTCGATCAAATGGCCCGCCTGTGCCGCGGCACGTCGGACCGCATCGTGCGCGGCGTGCTGCTCGCCGAGCCGCCCTCGCTCGATCTTGGCGAAATGACCGACAAGGGCTCGATCAACCAGCGCGCGGTGCTTGCGTATCGCGCGGCTTTGGTGGAAGACCTGTACGCCGATCCGTCGTCGCCCAATGTGATTGTGGCGCGCGCGCCATTCTCCGCCACCAAAACGAGCTGAACATGGACATCGCAGGACATGCCGCGGTCGTCACCGGCGGCGCTTCCGGCCTCGGCGCCGCCACCGCGCGCATGCTGGCGCAGGCCGGCGCCAAGGTGGCGATCTTCGACGTGAACCAGAAGACCGCCGCCGAAGTGGCGATTGACATCAAGGGAATCGCCATTGCCTGTGACGTGACCGACAGCGGATCCGCCGAGGCCGCCTTCGCCAAAGCGGCGGCCGATCATGGCACCGCGCGCATCCTGATCAATTGCGCCGGTGTAGGTCCGGCCAAGCGCATCGTCGGCCGCGACGGACCGATGCCGCTGGCAGAGTTTCAGCGCGTCGTGTCGATCAACCTCATCGGCACGTTCAATGCGATGCGACTCGCTGCCGCCGCCATGCAATCGGTGACGCCGCTTGTGGACGGCGAGCGCGGCGTCATCGTCTGCACCGCCTCGGTTGCGGCCTATGAGGGGCAGATCGGCCAGGCCGCCTACGCCGCCTCGAAAGGCGGCGTCGTTGGCTTGGTCATGCCGGCGGCGCGCGAATTCGCCCAGTTCGGCATTCGCGTCAACGCCGTCGCACCTGGAATATTTTCGACGCCGATGCTGCACGCTTTGCCCGAGGCGGCGCAGCAAAGCCTTGCGGCCGCAGTGCCGTTTCCAAAGCTGCTCGGCGAGCCGCCGCAATTCGCAAGCTTGGTGCGCCACATCATCGAGAACCGCTATCTCAACGGCGAAACGATCCGTCTCGACGGCGCACTGCGCATGGCGCCAAGGTAGATAACGGACGATGGAGGACAGACGACAGATATAAAGAGACTTGCCGGCGGCATCAGGCAGCCATATCCATTCGGTTTTCTTTTTCCGTCCTCTGTCCTCCGTCCTCTGTCATCCCGACTCATGCTCAGCAGCATCCGCACGACGCGAATAGAATGGGGCGACTGTGACCCAGCCGGCATTATTTTCTATGCCCGCTATTTCGAGATATTCGACGTCTCGACGACGGTGCTGATCGAGCGCGCGCTCGGCATGAAAAAAATTGATTATCTGAAGGCCTACGACTTTTTCGGACATCCGCTGGTGGAAACGCGTGCGCGCTTTCGTCTGCCGACCCGCTTCGGCGATACGGTCGAGATCGAAACCGCTGTCGTCGGCTGTGGGCGTTCGAGCTTCAAGGTCGAGCACAGCTTGCGCAACGCGGGGGCGCTCGCGGTCGAAGGTTTCGAGACCCGCGTCTGGGTCATCCGCGATCCGGCAGATCCGAGGCGCGTGAAGGCGCAGCCCATCCCCGCCGACGTGGTCGCTCGCCTCATGCAGACGCCGGTGCCGTCAACCTGAAGGTGCGCCAACGGGTCTCGACCGACCTCGGTTGCAATCACCCGTGGAGGACCGCCGGCACCACGCGCTTCGGCGGGTTCATACTCGCTGTGGCTCGCGCATTGCGCGAGGGCGGCTCTCGCCGACCTCGGGGTGACGGAGTGCAAACGCGATGCTAGAAGCTTTTTTCGTCAAAAGGAGAGGACGCACATGCGGATTGACGCGTACACCCACTTTTTCCCGAAAAAATTCTTCGACAAACTCAACGAGGTTGCCGGAGATTATAAGGACATGGGCAAGCGCGTGCGGTCGCTGCCCGCCCTGTTCAATCTCGATGTGCGCA
>JASHQI010000281.1 GCA_030037645.1 Xanthobacteraceae bacterium | reverse complement strand
CGTTCCAGATTCTCAAAATGGATCGCCGGCGCGGCAACATCGTGGTGTCGCGCCGCACCGTGCTGGAAGAGACGCGCGCCGAGCAGCGCCAGGAGCTGGTGCAGAACCTCGAAGAGGGTCAGGTCATCGACGGCGTCGTCAAGAACATCACCGACTATGGTGCGTTCGTCGACCTCGGCGGCATCGACGGCCTCTTGCACGTCACCGATATCGCTTGGCGACGCGTCAATCATCCCTCCGAAGTGCTCAACATCGGCCAGCAGGTCAAGGTCAAAATCATCAAGATCAATCACGAGACCCACCGCATCTCGCTCGGCATGAAACAGCTTCTCGACGACCCCTGGCAGGGCATCGAAGCAAAATACCCCGTGGGCGCCCGGTTCAAAGGGCGCGTGACCAACATCACCGATTACGGCGCCTTCGTTGAACTGGAGGCCGGCATCGAGGGTCTGATCCACGTCTCCGAAATGTCGTGGACCAAGAAGAACGTGCATCCCGGCAAGATCGTCTCAACCTCCCAGGAAGTCGAAGTGCAGGTGCTCGAAGTCGATCCGGTCAAGCGCCGCATCTCGCTCGGGTTGAAGCAGACCATGCGCAATCCGTGGGAGGTTTTTTTGGAGAAATATCCGGTCGGCTCCGTTGTCGACGGTGAGGTCAAGAACAAGACCGAATTCGGCTTGTTCCTCGGTCTCGACGGCGACGTCGACGGTATGGTGCATCTTTCCGATCTCGATTGGAAACGTCCGGGCGAGCAGGTGATCGAGGAGTACAAGAAGGGCGACCGGGTCAAGGCGCAGGTTCTCGATGTCGACGTCGAGAAGGAGCGCATTTCGCTAGGCATCAAGCAGCTCGCGGACGGCGCCGCCACCGCCGACGCCTCGTCCGATCTCAAGAAAGGTGCCGTCGTCACCTGCGAAGTCACCGAAGTGAGGGAAGGCGGACTCGACGTGAAGATCGTCGGTACCGATTTCGTATCCTTCATCAAGCGTTCGGAGCTGGCGCGAGATCGCTCCGAGCAGCGTCCGGACCGCTTCGCGGTCGGCCAGAAGGTCGATGCACGGGTGACTCAAGCCGACCGCCGCACGCGCAAGATTTCCGTCTCGATCAAGGCGCTGGAAGTCGCCGAGGAAAAGGAAGCCATTGCGCAGTACGGATCGTCCGACTCCGGCGCCACGCTCGGCGACATTCTCGGTACCGCGCTGCGGCGCAAGGGCGAGGAGGCCGAAAAGGAAGAAGAGAAAGAGTGACGCTTCTACCTCTCCCCGCCACGCGGGGGGAGGTCGGATTGCGCAGCAATCCGGGTGAGGGGGCGCTGCCGCGATTCTGAGCTTGGCCGATAGGCCCCCTCATCCCGACTTTTCTCCCCGCACGCGGGGAGAAGGAGCAGCAAGCGGGGCAGCAGGAGCAAGAGAATTATGTCGCTTGATGCCGACCTGATCGTCGATCGCCGCCGCATGCGGCGAAAACTTACCTTCTGGCGCGTCATCGCAATCGCCTTGATCGTTCTTGCCATCGCCGGGGCGGCGACCTTGACGACCAATCGAATCGGCCTCATCGGCGGCCGTCCCTACATCGCGCGTGTCACGATCTCGGGCTTGATTCGCGGCGATCAGGACCGGGTGCGTCGGCTTGCTCGACTCGCCCGGTCGTCGAGGGTGCGTGCCGTCATCCTCCATGTCGACAGCCCCGGCGGCACGACGGCCGGCTCCGAGCAGCTTTTTGACGCCCTCTCGCGTGTGCGGGAGCGTAAACCGCTGGTCGTCGTCGTCGACAGCTTGGCCGCCTCCGGCGGCTATATTACCGCGCTTGCCGGCGATCATATCGTCGCCCAGCAGACCTCGCTGGTCGGCTCGATCGGCGTGCTGTTCCAGTATCCCAATGTGGCGGATCTTCTCGACAAGATCGGCGTCAAGGTGGAATCGATCAAATCGACGCCGCTCAAGGCGGCGCCGGACGGCTTCGAGCCAACGTCGCCGGAGGCGCGGGCGGCGATCCAATCGATCATCATGGACTCTTACACCTGGTTCAAAGGCATCGTGCAGAGCCGTCGCCATCTTACCGACGATCAGCTCGCCGCGGTCGATGATGGCCGCGTGTTCACGGGCCATCAGGGCATTGATCTGAAGCTGGTCGATGAGATCGGTGACGAGCGCACGGCGATTGCCTGGCTTGCCAAGGCGAAGAAGGTCGACGCCACGCTGCCGGTGCGCGACTACGAGCTGCAAAGCCGCTTTAGCGATCTGCCGTTCCTGCACGCGGCGGCGGTTGCCGTGCTCGACGCCGCCGGCCTTTCGACGCTTGCGCGCCAGCTCGACGACTTGGGCGCGGTTGCGACTGCCCAAGAGTTCAATCTTGACGGTCTGTTGGCCCTTTGGCACCCTGCGGCGGCGAATTGACCGGCGGAGCGCTATGCTCGACGTCTCCGCTATAATGATGACGAAGGCCTGAGCAGCGTTCGCGGGCGAACCATGATCAAGTCCGAACTCGTTCAAAAAATATCGGCGCAGAATCCGCATCTTTATCAGCGCGACGTCGAGAACATCGTGAACGCCATTCTCGGCGAGATCATCGCTGCTATGGGACGCGGCGACCGCGTCGAATTGCGCGGTTTTGGCGCGTTCTCGGTCAAGCAGCGTCCGGCGCGCACGGGGCGCAATCCGCGGACCGGCGCCCATGTCGCGGTTGACCAGAAGTGCGTGCCGTTCTTCAAGACCGGCAAGGAAATGCGCGAGCGGCTCAACCGCTCCGGCGAAGGGTGAACGGCGCCCCGCGATCCGCCGGAGGTCTTGCCCGCAAGATCGCTGCGGCGCTTGTTGTTGTGCCGCTTGCCATCATCATCATCGCCTTTGCGGTGGCAAATCGCCAGAACGTGACGGTGTCGCTCGACCCATTCGGTCCAAATCCGGGCGCAGCGCCGCTGACATTGCCGCTCTTTGCTTTGATCATAGTGGTGTTGATCGTTGGCGTGCTGGTCGGTGGCGTGGCGGCATGGCTGCGGCAAAGCAAGTGGCGCCGTCGCGCGCGGGCGCTGCAGCGCGAGGTGAGCGCGTTGCGAGCGCAAGTCGACTCGCTCAAGGACCCGGCTGAGCCGAGCGTGCTGCCAGTTCCGAGCGAGCCGCCGCCGCCGCTGCGGTTGACGCCGCCGGTCCGCTGAAGGCTCCGCCTCGCGCAAGACAAAGCGGGCAAGGCCATGTAGAACGGTGCCCATACTAATGATCCGATTCTAACATTCGCTTCCCGGTAAGGCAGGCTCATTTGCGAATGTTAGAATCAAAGGATCATTGGCAAATATCCGTTCCAGCGGAGCTTTGGATTTGACATTTGCCTCAAGAGTTTGCGATCAACTGGGTGGCGAATGTCAAATCCGCTCCGCGAGGCGGTGCCGAGCACCGGCAGTTTGATGTCGCTCATAGTGAAAATTTGCGGTCTTTCGACGCCAGAGTCTCTCGATGTCGCGCTCGAGGAGCGCGCCGACATGGTCGGATTCGTGTTCTTCCCGCCATCGCCGCGTCATCTCGCTCTCGATTCGGCGCGGGCGCTGGGGGCGCGTGTTCGGGGACGGGCGCAGAAAGTGGCGCTCACGGTCGACGCGGACGATGCGTTGCTGGAGTCGGTCGTCGACGCGCTTCAACCCGACATGCTGCAGCTCCACGGCAAGGAACCGCCAGCACGGGTCCCGGAGCTGAGAAAGCGCTTTGGCTTGCCGGTGATGAAGGCGATTGCGGTCGCGGCGGAAGCCGACCTTGCCGCTGTCACGGCCTATGCCGTAGTGGCGGACCGTCTGTTGTTCGATGCGCGTGCGCCAAGCGAAGCGACCCGGCCAGGCGGGCTCGGCAAGGCTTTCGACTGGCAACTGCTCGAAAATCTCGATCCCGGTGTACCTTTCATGCTGTCGGGCGGCCTTGATCCCGGCAACGTCAGCGAGGCGTTGCGCATCACCCGGGCTGGCGGCGTCGATGTGTCTTCAGGCGTGGAGCGAGCGCCGGGACAGAAGGATCCCGATAAGATCCGCGCCTTCGTGCGCGCCGCGCGTCAGGCGTCCGAGCGTCTCGCTCGCACTTCACCGGTTCCCAGGGGAGAGAAGGCGAGGGGTGCAGAGCCAAATTGATGGCTCGGTTTCCCTCACCCTCCTGTCCGGGGTAAAGAGGGAATTGCGACTGCGCCGGGGACGTGAGAAAGAGTCCCGCATGACCGTACAGCAGCTCAATTCGTTCCGTACCGGCCCCGACGAGCATGGGCACTTCGGCATTTATGGCGGCCGGTTCGTCGCTGAAACGCTGATGCCGCTCATCCTGGAGCTGGAAAGCGCCTACGCGCAGGCCAAGGCCGATCCTGCGTTTACGAAGGAGATGGACGGCTATCTGACGCATTATGTCGGCCGGCCGTCGCCGCTTTATTTTGCCGAACGGCTCACCGCGCATTGCGGCGGCGCCAAAATCTATCTCAAGCGCGAAGAGCTCAATCACACCGGCGCGCATAAGGTGAACAATGTGCTCGGCCAAATCCTGCTGGCGCAGCGCATGGGGAAAAAGCGCATCATCGCCGAGACCGGCGCCGGCATGCATGGTGTCGCCACCGCAACCTTGTGCGCGCGCTTCGGGCTCGAATGCATCGTCTATATGGGCTCGGTCGATGTCGAGCGGCAGAAGGCGAATGTTTTTCGCATGAACATGCTCGGCGCCAAAGTGGTGCCGGTCGAATCGGGATCGAAAACGCTCAAGGACGCGATGAACGAGGCGCTGCGCGACTGGGTGACGAATGTCGAATCGACGTTCTATTGCATCGGCACCATCGCCGGCCCGCACCCCTATCCGATGATGGTGCGCGATTTCCAGTCGATCATCGGCCGTGAGACGCGCGAGCAGTTGCAGGCGGCCGAAGGCAGGCTGCCGGACTCGCTCATCGCCTGTATCGGCGGCGGCTCGAACGCGATGGGCCTCTTTCATCCGTTTCTCGATGAGCGCGGGATCGAGATTTATGGCGTCGAGGCGGCCGGCCACGGCCTCGACACCGGCATGCACGCCGCCTCGATTGCCGGCGGGCGCCCGGGCGTGCTGCACGGCAACCGCACTTATCTGCTCATGAACGAGGACGGCCAGATCAACGAAGCGCATTCGATCTCGGCCGGCCTCGATTATCCGGGCATCGGGCCGGAGCATGCCTGGCTCAACGATGTCGGCCGCATCACGTTCCTGTCGGCGACCGATGACGAGGCGCTCAACGCGTTTCAGCTTTTGTCGAAGCTTGAGGGCATCATCCCGGCGCTCGAGCCGGCGCACGCCATCGCCAAGGTGCTCGAGCTGGCGCCGGGCAAGCCGAAGGATCACCTCATGGTGGTGAATCTCTCCGGCCGCGGCGACAAGGACCTCGATTCCGTGGCGCGGCATCTGGAAGGCAGAGTGCGATGAGCGTACTGATGCTTGATCCTGCCGCCCTGTCTTGTCATTGCGAGCGAAGCGAAGCAATCCAGGACGGTGGCGCAGCGACTGGATTGCTTCGTCGCTTTGCTCCTCGCAATGACGGGAAGCGTCCATGACCACCCGCATCGACGCCCGTTTCGCCGCGCTGAAGAAGGAAGGCCGCGCCGCACTGGTGACCTTCACCGTGGCCGGCGATCCGGATTACGCGACTGCGCTCGCGATCCTCAAAGCGCTGCCCAAGGCCGGCGCCGACGTGATCGAGCTCGGCATGCCGTTCACCGATCCGATGGCCGACGGACCGGCGATTCAGGCGGCAGGGCTGCGCGCGCTCAAAGCCGGGCAGAATATGCACAAGACGTTTACCGCCGTTCACGAATTCCGCGGCGGTGACGACGCGACGCCGATCGTG
Source organism: Xanthobacteraceae bacterium (assembly GCA_030037645.1). GTDB lineage: Bacteria > Pseudomonadota > Alphaproteobacteria > Rhizobiales > Xanthobacteraceae > BOG-931. Next base: position 3,155 of record JASHQI010000281.1, on the reverse strand, counting down.
CTGATGGGTTACTACAATCCGATCTACATTTATGGCGTCGACAAATTCTTGGCCGACGCCAAGGCAGCCGGCGTCGACGGACTGATCGTCGTCGATCTGCCGCCTGAGGAGGATTTGGAATTGTGCCTGCCGGCGATCAAGGCGGGTCTCAATTTCATTCGCCTCGCCACGCCCACCACGAACGACAAGCGGTTGCCCACGGTGCTCAAGAACACCTCGGGCTTTGTTTACTACGTCTCGATCACCGGCATTACCGGCGCCGCCGCGCCGGATACCGGCAAGGTGGCCGAAGCCGTCGCGCGCATCAAGCGGCACACCAAGCTTCCGGTCTGCGTCGGTTTCGGCGTGCGCACCGCCGGACATGCACGAGCGATCGCACAAAGCGCCGATGGCGTGGTGGTCGGCTCGGCGCTGGTCGAGGCGGTGCGCCAGAGCCTAGGTGCCGACGCAAAGGCGACATCGGCAACGATGCCGGCGGTTACCGATTTGGTCAGGAAGCTTGCCGCAGGTGTGCGAGGCGCCCAGCGTGTCTTCATGCAACCTTAGCGGCGCGAAGTTGAATTCCGGCTCCGCTCTACACACATAATCCATCCGAACTGGAGGGCAGGTCCATGGCCCGCGATGTGGCCCGCGATTGGATGTGGTCCGAGGCGTGCGAGATGCTCGCGCGGGCGGAGCGTATGCACCGCGAGCTGTTTCGGCCCGCAGGCACCCAAGCGCGACTACCGGCCTGGGAGCCTCCGGTCGATATTCTCGAAACCGAATTTGAAGTGATCGCGCTGGTCGCGCTGCCTGGCGTCGATGTCGACAATGCGCAAGCCGCGATCGAAGACGGCGATCTCGTCATCGCCGGAACGCGGATTTTGCCCCCGGAATTGCACACGGCAACCATCCATCGGCTCGAGCTTCCGCAAGGGCGCTTCTACCGGCGGCTTCGGCTGCCGGCCGGCCGCTACAGCGGCGTGCGCCGTGCCGTTGCTGCCGGCTGTTTGGTGATCACATTGCAGAAAGCGGGGATTTAGCGTGGCTGAAGTTGAGATGTTGTCGAAGGCCGGTCCAGCCCAGGGCGGCGTGACGCTGCCGCCGTTGCCATCCGACGCGCTCATCATCGTGCCGGCGCGCAATATCGTGCTGTTTCCCGGCATGGTGCTACCGATCACGCTCGGCCGGCCGAAATCGATCGCGGCCGCGCAACAGGCGGTGCGCGACCAGCGTCAGGTCGGCATCCTGCTGCAACGTAATGCCGAGGTCGACGATCCGACGCCGATCGACATGCATCGCATGGGCACGATCGCCAATATCGTGCGCTACATCACGGCGCCGGACGGCACCAATCATCTGATCTGTCAGGGCGAGCAGCGCTTCCGGGTCGACGAATATCTGTCCGGCTGGCCGTTCCTGGTCGCGCGCGGCGTTCAAATTCCCGAGCCCGAAACGCGGACGTCCGAGATCGAGGCGCGATTTGTCGATCTGAAAGCAAAAACCGTCGAAGCGATTCAATTGCTGCCGCAGGTGCCCCCCGATCTGCTCGCTGCCGTGCAGTCGATCGAAGCGCCGTCGGCGCTCGCCGATCTTGCGATCGCCTATATGGACGTGAAGCCTGAGGAGAAGCAGGAGATCCTGGAAACCGTCGATATCGCCGCGCGCATGGATAAGGTCTCGCGGCTGCTTGCCCATCGCATCGAGGTTTTGCGGCTGTCGCAGGAGATCGGCCGCCAGACCAAGGCGGCACTCGACGAGCGCCAGCGCGAAGTGCTTTTGCGCGAGCAGATGGCGGCGATCCAGCGCCAACTCGGCGAGGGCGAAGAGGGCAAGGCGTCGGAGATGGCCGAGCTCGACAAGGCCATCACCAATGCCAAGATGCCCAAGGACGTCGAGGATCAGGCGCGCAAGGAATTGCGCCGGCTGCAACGCATGCCGGAAGCGGCCGGCGAATACGGCATGGTGCGCACTTATCTCGACTGGTTGATCGAGCTGCCGTGGAGCCTGCCGGAGGAGAAGCCGATCGATATCGGGCAGGCGCGCCGCATCCTCGACGAGGATCACTACGATCTCGACAAGATCAAAAAGCGAATCGTCGAATACCTGGCGGTGCGAAAACTGGCGCCGCAAGGCAAAGCGCCGATCTTATGCTTCGTCGGGCCGCCCGGCGTCGGCAAGACCTCGCTCGGCCAGTCGATCGCGCGCGCCATGGACCGCAAATTCGTCCGCGTCAGCCTCGGCGGCGTGCACGACGAGGCGGAAATCCGCGGCCACCGCCGCACCTATATCGGCGCATTGCCGGGCAACATCATCCAGGCGATCCGCAAGGCCGGCTCGCGCAATTGCGTCATGATGCTCGACGAGATCGACAAGCTTGGCGCCGGTATCCAGGGCGATCCCGGCGCCGCCTTGCTCGAAGTGCTCGACCCCGAGCAGAACAACACGTTCCGGGACAATTATCTGGGCGTGCCGTTCGATCTGAGCCGCGTGGTCTTCATCACCACGGCGAACATGCTCGACACGGTTCCCGGGCCGCTGCGCGACCGCATGGAGATCATCAGCCTCGCCGGTTATACCGCCGACGAGAAGATGGAGATCGCGCACCGCTATCTGGTGCGCCGGCAAATGGAGGCGAACGGCCTGAAATCCGGGCAGGTCGAGATCGTCGACGAGGCGATCCGCGATATTATTCAGAATTACACGCGGGAAGCGGGCGTGCGCAGCCTGGAGCGGCTGATCGGTCAGGCGCTGCGTAACGCCGCCGTGCGCATTGCCGAAGGCGGTAGCGGGCCGATCCGCATCGGCGCGGAGGATTTGAAAGCGATCCTCGGCGCGCCGCTGTTCGAGAGCGAGACGGCGATGCGAACGAGCGTGCCGGGCGTTGCCACCGGTCTCGCCTGGACCCCGGTCGGCGGCGACATCCTGTTCATCGAGGCGACGCGCATTCCCGGCGCCGGCCGGCTGATCCTGACCGGTCAGCTCGGCGACGTGATGAAGGAAAGCGCGCAGGCGGCGCTCTCCATCGTCAAAAACCGTGCCGCGGCGCTCGGCATCGACGCCGGGCGCTTCGAGAAGAGCGATATCCACATCCACGTCCCGGCGGGCGCCATCCCCAAGGACGGCCCGAGTGCCGGAGTGGCGATGTTCATGGCGCTCGTCTCTCTGATGACGGA